>CAYVLA010000105.1:2204-11714 GCA_964452145.1 Hadarchaeota archaeon (SeqCode) | reverse complement strand
GGAGAACGGGGCGCGGGTCGGGCATGGATGGGCGTGGCACGGTGGTTGGTGGCCGGAAATGGATCGGAGTGAGGGCATAGCGGAGTTCAATCCTGCGTGCTCCGGGGGGAGGTGGGGATCGCGGCCTTGAACTCTCGAATCCTCGCCGCGAGAAGCCGTCCTTTGACCCTATCGGAGTCCGCACATGCGGCGCCCCTGATTCCGACGACATCGGTGCCACACGAGGCTAGGAGCGGTGCATGGTGAGTTCGGAGCGAACCCGCCAGTGCCGAGAAGAGGCCAAGTTGCCGGGCATAGGCGGTAAACAAGGCAAGCTCCTGAAGGGTGAGGAAGTCGAAGAGGCAGCGACCGTCCTTGTGTACCGTGTCGACGAGAACACCGTGGGCGCCGGCGATGGATGCGACGCGGGGAACGCACAGAGGTGAGACGGAGCCCAAGAGGCGGTAGTCGGCATAGGCGCAAGCCACCACCCTGGTGCGGGGGGACACGGCACCGACGGCGTCGACCACCTCCTTCATGAGCACGATTGACTCCTCCTGGTCCGTGGTGCCCCGTAGGCCGACCTTTACATAGTCCGGTCCCAGGCCGGCTGCCCCCGCCGCGGCCAGGCTCGCCGTGCCCGGGAGGTTGGGCATGTCACCGATGGCGCAACTGGTCTCCCTCCGGGACGCGACTTTGGACAGAACCTGTCTGATGGTGCGTGGCGGGGGTGCCCCCAGGGATCCCTCCTTGGGGTTCTTCACATCGACTATGTCGGCTCCACCCGCTATGGCATCGTCCACCTCGGTGGCATCGATCACGCTGACCAGCAACTTCACCTATACCACCACGCGTTCGGAAAGGATGTGGGTCGATATGGTGGGCTTTCCGTTAACAATGCTTTCCAGCCTTTCGGGGTGAAGGCCGTTGGTGATCCATGCATCCATGCCGTGGGCCTCCAGAAACGTGGGTAGGTAGGGATCAGCTGGCGATGATGGGAGACGCGATAGCTCGTGTGTGCGAATCTCGGGAAGGAGGCGGCCACCCGGATAGCGATCGAGTACGCCGTCGACCGCCTTGATGAGGACCAGGTTCGCGCGCAACCTGTGAGCAACCCATGCCGCAATCGAGTCCGAGGTGACATCCCATGTCTCAGGAAGAGGGCTTTGCCTGAGCAACCAGTATGGAAGAAGGATGGGGACCCGATGCCGGGGCAGTTTGGATAGGGAGTCCACGGGCAGGAAGAGATCGGGGCGCATGGCGCCGAGCCTGCAGGAGGACAGGTGGGTTGCCAGGATCGCCGTCCAGTGCGCACCTCTCTTCCCCAAGGAATACCTCGCGTCTAGGCGCCTGACGCAGTCGGCATAGATGCCTCCGCCGACAGCAGCCAATACGCGGTGGTCCCTGGAAATCCGGGCAAGGACGTCGAAGAGCGCGTTCATAACGCTCGCAGGAGACTCTAGGAGATGGCCTCCAAGTTTGAGAACCCACAAGGTCAGACCTCCCCGCAACCCAGGATGGCGAGGCTCGCCGCAGGCGCGGCCAAAGAGACAGCCTCCGGGTCTACCTCGAGCCGGACCCCTAGGTCCCGGACGATGTCGTGGAAGGGTCGGATTTCCTCAATGCCGGCGCGCCGGGCCGCCTCACGAGCAAGGCTGGCCCACCCCAGGCCCGCCGCCACGCAGGTCGTTTCGACGGGAAGCCGGGCATCCTTCATGACCCTTAGAAGGCTTCGGGAGACCCTGTCCAGCTGGCCGTCGCGTATCTGGCGAGCCATCTCGACCACCTCACGCTCGGAGGTCTCGTCTAGGTCGGAGCAGACGATGCGGCAAAGCCTCCGCAACGCGCCTGCCCTGTCGCGCCCGGCTCCGTCGCTCGCGGGGCAGGTATAGTCCTCCTGGGCTATGAGTCCCAGAATGAGGTTGACATCAGCCGTGGTTGCATAGCACTCCGAGGCAACCGGCAGCTTCCTCCCGGCCAAGGTGATGTGGTCAACAAGCGTGGCAACATTGGTCCTGAGAACCCCGGTGTAGACCAGCTGGTGATTGGCGAGGCGGCCCCTGTCCGTCGCATCCTTGACCAGGCATTGTCCGCCCTTGATGGGGATGATATCGGTTGTGGTGGATCCCGCATCGACCAGAATCGAGTCCCTCAGAGCGGAAGCCGTCAGCAGTGATGGGGCAACCCAGTTCGCAGCTGCGACCTTGAGAGGAGTTGAGAGCGCTATCCGCAATGGGGCGATGCGTCCATCCGTCATCAGCACGAGCGCAGATGGATCCGTCCGCTCCACCGCTGATAGCACGAAGCAGACCCCTTCCTTTCTGGAGGCGAAGCAATCGGCCGTCTCGGCCGTCGTTGTTACCAGCGTCCTGTGAGATCCGACAAGGTCTCGACCCAGGATCTCGTTGAGAAACTGCGAAAATGCTCTCGGATTCTCCCAGAAAGGGAAGTACTCCAGATGTACGTGATTCAGCGCAGGCGATGCGCACCCGGCTTGCCCTACCGACCAGGGGCCGTGGCACAGGCATCTGGCGAGCTTCGTATTCGCCCCGCCGATATCCAAGCCGATGCTCAGCAAGTCAGATGCATCTCCGAGAGCTGCTTTCTGGCCTCGTTCACCCTGATCGGCATTTCGAGGGAATCGTGTCCCCAGACGCAGATCAGGACCTTGCTGGACTCCTTCATGTAGAAGGGCCCTGCGGGAAAGGGCGGGGAGACGACCCACTTGATCTCCATCACCTTCTGCAGGATGGTCTCACCAGCATCGATGGTCTTCGTAAGGGGCATAACGGCCCACTGGGCGAATCCGGTGTGCCGGGGGCTGTTCGCCCGCGCCTCGATAAAAGATCCGAGACCGGGTTCAACCGTTTTGGACAGCCCGATGCATGATGTGGTCATCCGCGGGTTGATCTCCATGAAATAGGCGGCAGATCCGTCATAGACAAAGTCGAGCCCCATGAGGCCTTGGAGCTTCGACTCCTCGACGATCCTCCGGAGATCGCGCCGGAGATCGTCCTCTGCCTCGAATGGGTAGGGGCAGGAACCCCCCGCGTACCGGACCCCCTGCGACAGAACTATGGACTGGGTGTTGACGGAGAGGAGGGTTGCCTCCGAGCCGCGGGCCAGAAAGGTTACGCTGTGGTGGCGCCCCTGAATCAGCTTCTGGACGATGCCTGACCGGTGTCCACTTGCCGCAAGCCTTGCACCTGCCCGCGCGAAGTCCTCCGGGGACCTGATGATGTAGGAGCCCTCTCCCCCCGCTCCCTCCGTGGGCTTGAGGATGCAGGGAAGGCCGATCCGGCGGCTGGCGGCGGCGATCTGCCCCGGGTCCGCGTCGACCTGCCTCCCCGGGGCGACCTTCAAGAGACTCGATGTCCGCTCAACGAGCTCGGAGGCCCTGATCTTGTTCGAGACCGCATCCACGGTCTCTGCGGGACAGGACAGGAGCCTGCAGTTCTGCGCAACTTCTCGGCTCAGGCGGGAAAGGATGCCATGGGATTCGGGGGCGATGACGCAGGCGGCATCGAACTCGCCCGATATGCGCCCCGCGTCCCCAATCGGATCCTCGGATCCGTACTCAAGTTCGGTGGACCCCAGATACCCTGCTTCCTTTGCATAGGTCCTGGAGACCAGAGCAGTAGTATCGTGGCCAAGCTCGCGGAGGGCCGAACAGAGGGTTCGAAGCATCCCGAATCCCTCCGGAAGAAGCGCCCTGGCATTTCTGCCGCCGGCGCATCCCCACTCGACTACAAGGACCCTCACAGCCACCCATTTAATAGCGGTTTTCTATTAAATCTCCTGAGGGAAGCTTGAGGATCATTCCGGTCTTGGACATACGCGGTGGCGCGGTCGTACACGCGGTGGCCGGTGCGAGGAAGAGCTATCGTCCCATCGAGAGCAAGGTGACCTCCTCCGTCGAGCCGACCGCCGTTGCAAGGGATCTGCTTGATTTCTACCCGTTCGGGGAGATCTACATCGCCGATCTGGATGCCATCGAGGGCAGAGGAAGCAACCTGGGCGAGGCTCTCTCCATCAGAGACCTAGGCGTCGTCGTCTACCTAGACTGTGGCATAGGAGGGGTTGCGGACATGGAACCAGATCTGAGGAAGATACCCAGGGTGGTCGTCGGCACCGAGACGCTGGGATCCGTCGGAGAACTCGAAGTCATCTGCAGAATGCACCCCTACGTTGTTGCGAGTCTTGACTACAGGGGAGACGATCTGCTTGCCCGGGACAGATCCCTTGGCGGAATCGCCGTGCATAAGCTGGTGAACAGGCTCTGCGGCCTGGGGATCTCGGAGGCAATCTACTTGGACCTACTCAAGGTTGGGACGGATTCGGGATTCCGCGCCGGCCGCGTACGATCCATCGTTCGTGCATCCAGCGTGCCGGTGTTGATCGGAGGAGGCTTGAGGGATGCGGACCAGATCCGAGCCGCCGGCGAATTGGGGGCAGCGGGGGTCCTCGTCGCAACTTCCATACACTCCGGACGCCTGACTAGACAAGAGATGGCCGATCTGTGCGACACGAAGGACGGCAACTTGTCCTGATGGGTCTAGCGGCTCGGCCGCCCTTGCCAAGCGTCTGAGTCGTTCCCGATCACCGCGGACATATGTCACCCGATGGTTGGCCAACTCCTCTCTCTTCCGGATTTGAGCACTTTGAGGAATTCCCCCGGGGATTCCCGGGTCGAGCCAACAAGGATGCGGTTGTGGGCTACCTTGCCGGAGACCTCCTCCAAGATCCCGCCACAGATAGCCTTTTCCCCGTCCCGTACCTGGTCCACGTACGTGTGGGTGTAGGACACGATCTCCCTGACCTCGCGGTGCAGCGCTACACAGTCCTGGACCAGGTACCTGGCGGGATAGTCGTACCCCAAGCCCGCATCCACGACTCTGCATCTGGCCACCGCTCGACCGAGCCTCCTACACACTGTGTCTGCGAAGTCTCCCCGGATCTCCCCGGCCCCTCTTGCCGACAGGATGTCGAACCTCATTCCCAGCAGCTTGGCCCTGTTCCACTTCCTTGATTCATGCCAGAGGAACTCTGCGTAGCTGTAGGGTGATGCCGGGGGAACTCTCTTGCAGTAGATCTGGTGCCAGTCCTTGCTTTCCAGGGGGGAAAAAGTCCCCTCCGCGATGCACTTCTTCAGGGCCTCGACTACCTTGGGGTAGTTGGCCAGGCCATAAACGACCAGATCGATGTCGGAACTGGCAGTCTGGGCCCCGATCAGAAAAGATCCGGTGACCCCGAAGCAGTCACCTTCCAGGCCGGATCTCTCGGAAAGCCTGCGCACGATTCTTCCGATGAGGGGATCGGAGTCTGAAGCGAGCAGTCTTCGCAGCCCATCCGGCGGCGAGTAGTGGCGGACGATCTGATGCGGCGGGATGATTATCATCTCTCGGTCCAGCTCGGGGCAGAACCTGACGTAATGAGGGGAGGATCTGGAGAGGAGGTCGTACGAGTCCCGGGAGGAGGAAGCCTTTTCGAAGCCGGAGGAGGTCCGCTTGTACCTCAGCTCGCCCAGAACGCCCTGGACGGGGTGATGGTTGGATACCACCGAGAAGATGTAACCCTCACTTGTCTCGATAAAATCCCTGGTTCGGAACATTCGATGCCTTCCTTGGGATGGAATCAGTAAAATCTTTGGCTTGATCTGCGTAGTCCGGCCCCCTTGATTGCAGGCATAGTCCCGGCGAGCGGACTGAAGAGCGCCAAGACTAGGCTCAGTCATCCCTGGCTCTCCCGGTCCGAGAAGCTGAAGCTGGTCATGGCGATGTTCGAGAGCGCTGTGACGAGCATGGCCGGGAGCCGTCTGGATGCGACCTACGTTGTGAGTTCAGACCCCGTCCTGCTCGCCCGGTCCGCGCAGCTCGGCGCTGAGCCGGTCCCCGAGCCGGGGAAGCTTGGCATAGATGGGGCGGTTGCCCTCGCCACGAGGCGAGCGGTGCTTGAGGGGGCGACCGCGGCGCTGGTTCTATTCTCGGACGTGCCACTTGTGACCATCGGGGATGTGGATCGTCTGGTGGAAAGGGCTGTAGGGCTGAATAGATGCGTCATGGCGACGCGCTCGAAAAGGGGTGGGACAAACGCTCTGTGGAGAATGCCTGCCGAGGTCATTTCTACGCGCTACGGCGAAAACAGTTTTATCAAACATCGATCCGAGGCTGTTGCGGCAGGCGTGCCCTTCTTCGAGTTCCGCTGTGCCCGGATGTCGCTCGATATCGACACGCTGGATGATGTGTTGTTGCTGGTGAGGAAGGACCGCAGGGCCGGAAGGTACGCCTTCCTCTCACGCCTGCTGGAGAAGCAGGGCATTGACGATGGAGGATGATTAAGCTTGGCGCGATCGAGGATCGTGATCGTCGAAGGTCGATCCTACCTAGTTCCGCGCAAGAAGTACAAGTCTGCGCGTAGAAGCTTCACCAATCCCCGAGATACCTGGTCCCACATAATGCGAAACATCGACGACTACGGGCTTCCGGTGGGAGGCGAGTCTGAGGGGCAGGCGGAGTCAGAGAAGGCCCCGAAGGAACGGAAGAAGGAGGAGAAGGAGCCCGCCGAGGCCCGGAAGGTGCCAAAGAAGCGGACCACACGGGCCAAGAAGAAGGAGTCAGCCGAGAAGCGGCCGCGCAAAGGCAGTACCAAGAGGAAGCCAGGAGAGAAGCAATCCACCAAAGAGGAATAGCCCCCGCCTAGTGGAAGATTTTCACGAAAGCCATAAGGGAGAAGGCCAGCACAAGTGCGAGGGAGAGCGCCAGCGACACGGCGCCCAGGCCCAGAAAGGGCGTCAGGAATATCCCTGCGATCATGAGGGGCACCAGGTTGAACGCAAGCTTGCCCGGGCCATATGGACCCAGCCAGTTCTCGACGTGGAGATACTCGTGCCGGATTACAGCCGGATCATCCACTGCTATCACCCCCCAGCCCACGAAGGAGTACCCCGATATCTCCACGAAGTTGCGTGTAGGGAATCCCGGGTACGCGTCGCCCGCTTCGCACGCATCATCGGCCTCCCTGCGCAGTTCCCGGCTGCAGACATACGGCGGCCCACCCGTCCTGGGCTTCATCCCCAGCACCACGGGGCGCCCGTAGGCCAGGGATAGCAGACAGGCAAGGCAGAGCGACGGGAAGTAGATAGGGTGGGAAATCGCCCAGGACGTCCTTCTTCCGAAAGGTAGCAAGAGCGGATGGAACGGCAGGTGGAGAACCCTCGGAGAGAAACCGAGTTCTGCCGGCGCACCTTCCTGCAAGTCTTGGGATCTACTCCTCTTCCTCCTCTTCCTCCAGCGGAGGCCCGGTGTATCTGGCGGCCGAGATCTTCTCCTTCCTTCTGATGCCGAAAAGCTTGAGGGTCCTTGCGTCAATTCCGATCGAGTCCCTGGGGAGGTAGTCGTCCTCGACGGCCCTGACCAGCAGGGTTCCCCGCTTCCCGATGACCTCTATGATCCCGCCAGGCATTACCTCCAGCTTGTCGAGATCCTCACCGCGCATCTTGACGGTGTTTATCCAGTTCACGGGCATGGCGCTCAGGCTCACAATGCCCTCCTTCTTTTTGTCCGTTCCAGCCACCCCGGGAACGATCTGTGCTCATAGTATATAGATTTCACGGCCTAGGCGTCCGGTGCCCGTGCTACCCGGCGAGGCAGCCCTCGACGGCCTCGAGGGCCTCGGCCATATCCTCGCGGGAGATGCAGAGGGGAGGCACCAGCCTGATGACCTTGGCCGCCGTTCGGTTGACTAGGATTCCTCCCTCAAGGCAGCCTTGGAAAACGTTCTTCGCGGTATCCTCCGAGGCCATCTGCAGACCGAGCATCAACCCTAGCCCCCTTACCTGGGCCACGGACCGGGGATGCTCATTGCGGATGCGGGTCATCTCGTTCAGGGCCCACCTTCCCAATTCCGCCGCCCGCGCGGGTAAGCCTTCCTCCGTGAGCACGTCGAGGGCCGCGTTCGCCGCCGCGCATGCAAGCGGGTTCCCGCCGAAGGTCGATGCGTGATCTCCTGGCGAGAAACGGTCCATGATCTCGGACCTTGCCGCCATGGCCCCTATGGGGAAGCCTCCCCCCAGTCCCTTGGCCATCGCGACGATGTCCGGGACAACTCCGAAGGTCTGACACGCGAGGAAGCTCCCCGTTCTACCCATCCCGGTCTGAACCTCATCCAAGGCCAGCAAGGCCCCTCTCTCCGAGCAAAGCTCCCGTGCGGCTGCCAGATAGTCCGGGTTTGGGATCACGACTCCTCCCTCGCCTTGGACGGGCTCCAACAACACTCCTCCCACATCCCCGTCCAGAGCCTCGTCCAGCTGGGCCGTGTCCCCGTAGTCCACGAAGCTCACGCCGGGAAGCAGGGGCTCGAATGGCTTTCGGTACTTGTCCTGCCCCGTGACTGACAGGGCTCCGAACGTGCGACCGTGGAAGGAGCCCCTTGCCGCTAGGATCCCTGGCCTTCCGGAGGCCCTCCGGATGAGCTTGATACAGGCCTCGATGGCCTCCGTCCCGCTGTTGCAGAAGAAGACCTTGTCAAGGCCGGCCGGAAGCATGCTCGTCAGTTTTGCGGCCAGTCGGGCCTGCGGCTCGACGTAGTACAGGTTGGAGCAATGCATCAATTCCCCTGCCTGCTTCCTTATGGCCGAAACCACTCTGGGGTGGCAGTGGCCTATGTTGTTGACGGCTATGCCCGCCACGCAGTCTATGTACTCCTTTCCCTCGGCGTCCCAGACCCGGGCTCCTTTCCCCCTGACGATGCAGATCTTGAGGCGGGTGTAGACCCCGGCGTGGTGGCGAGAGTCGAGTTGGATGACCGAGTCGGTCGGTTCGCTCATGTCGTGGCGCTGGATGCACGTCTCAAAAAGGTTACCGCGCTTCCTTGTCTTCCTTGTCCTTGTCTGCCTTTTCCAGCCGGACGGCGGCATCCTCGCCGCATTCGATCTCCCGGGTCAGGAGCAACCCTGCCGGGCGAATCCCGTCGAGTCCGACCGCCATCCTTCTGGGATAGCTGATGGCCGCTCTCCCCCCCGCCCTGAGCACCCTCGATACCTCTCTCAGTGCCTCGGCCCCCCTGTCTATGTTCTGCAGGACGGTTGCCCCCAGGAGGCAGTCGAACGAGCCGGGCCTGAAGGGGAGCCGGGTGCAATCGCCCAGGACCACCATGGACCGGTCCCGGTTGTTCATGTGGCACAGCATGCCCTTGGAGAAGTCGATGCCGACGTATCGGGCCCCGTGGTCCTCCATCGCCTCTCTGGCGAGACCCGTCCCGCAGCCCCAGTCAAGGACCCTGTGTCCCTGGGCGGGGGAGATCAGGTGCAGGAGGAGGGGGTACTTGCTTCGCTGGATGCCGCAGTACCTGGGATTGTAGTGGGAGGCGGACTCGTCGTATCTCCGTCGGGTTTCGGCCGGGTCCAGCATCCTCAAGCATCTCCCCGGCGATCATATACGTGTTTTGCGCGGCGGGCTGGCATCCCCTGCTCGGAACCGGGGCCGGGAAGGCGCAGCGTTGGCCGGGATGGTAACAGATGGCGCCTTGGAGTTA
>CAYVLA010000105.1:0-2194 GCA_964452145.1 Hadarchaeota archaeon (SeqCode) | reverse complement strand
TCAGACGTAAGCTTTTCCGTAGCCATATTTGGCCGACTGTTTTTCTTGGCATCCTGGCGTTTGTAAACATTTATAAGGGAAATCCGCCGGCTCGGCCCCTGATCTAGCGTGGACTCTATAAACCTGGCTATCCGCAACTTGAAGAGACGGAAGCTAAGGGCAGGCCTGATGATAGCCGTAATGACGATAGTCTGCGCCAACTTCATCCAGCAGATCAACTTCTCGATCGGGCTGTCGGTCACTGGAGATATCGAGGAGGCCCAGGCGGAGTGGGAGAAGCGGGCGTCCCACCTAGTGTTCTTCGACAAGGAGATCTACCCCGAGGGCAAACCCGATCCCAAGGTGCCGATACCCAGGGACGTTGCCAAGGTTAACAACGAGCTCTACGACAAATCGTTCCTTGCAGCCGACGATGTCGGGGGGAAGGTGGCAAGGGAGGTCATCCTCAGCTACGGGAAGATCCAGATAATCCGACCGGGGGAGTTCGAGATGGTTACCATCCCGTTCGGGGGTCAGTACATGGAGCTGATAGGGATGGACTCGCCTTACATCACGATGTTCCTCAACTCCACTCCGAGGCTGCAGCTTGCGGACTGTCCCTACTGCGATGGGGAGGGCTGCGACAAGTGTGACAACACCGGGAAGTGGGGCCGTTATCCACCCCCGGTCGGAGGGGGGATCGCCATATCCCAGTACTACATGCTGAGGGAGGACCTCAACCTCACCCTTTACCACAACGCGACTCTGAAGAAATGGGTGGGCACCAACGTCACCGTGCTCTACGACCTGGATGGAGCCGGGATGACCGGTGCGTATGCCCTCTACGTGGGTCCGGGCCACGTTGTGCCTTCCCAGGGCGTGCCCCTCCAGATCATCGGCGTCCTCCGCTCCGAGCCGAACTTCGGGCTGATTGCCCTCAGAGATGCGTGGACGCTCAAGGGCATGGACAGGGACAGGTGGTCAAGCTTCATCTACATCAGGATCCCGAAGCTCACCGATTTCAGCAAGGTCAACGATAGGTTATCGCGATACTACGGTCAGTACAACGTGTTCGTCCTCTACCCCCAGGTCAAGCATGTGGTGGCCACGATCAGCATCCTTCAATGGGAGCTTCCCATGGTTGCGGGGCTGGTGGCCTTGCTGATCATACTGAACATGATGCAGATATCCATCTACGAGCGCCTCAGGGAGGTCGGAACCATGCGGGCGCTGGGCGCGGAGACCACCACCGCGATTCTGATATTCACCTTTGAGGGCCTGATCGTCGGGGGAATCGGTGGGGTCATCGGCTACATCGTGACCACTGCGATCAGCCTCTTCACCAAGTTCGGAGGCATAAATCCCCAGCTCAGCCTCGTCTCCTCCATCGGGCCTGGCAAGCTGATACTGGGCCTTGGCTTCGGGTTCGGGATCGCCTTCATCGGTGCGTCCATCCCTGCGTTTTTCGCCATCGCAAGGTCGCCCGATGACTGCCTCAGGGGAGGACGCTGAGGGTCTGGGTTGATGCGGATTCCCGAGTGCAGATCGGCAGTCTGACCCCTAAGCCGAAAAGAGATATCAACGCGAACGCATCCCTGATCTCAAGGTGTCTCATTGCTGAGGGCGGCGATTCTAGGCGCCACGGGGATGGTGGGTCAGAGGTTTGTCCAGAGTCTCCATGACCACCGCGATTTCGCGATCGAGGTCTTGGCAGCCTCCGAGAGGAGCGCCGGCGGTCGGTACGGTGAACGTGCTGAATGGACCCTGGAGAGTCCGATGCCGCCCGAGGTGAAGGACATGGAGATCGCCCCGACCTCCGTCGAGGGCGTTGAGATAGCCGGCAAGGTCGACATCGTTTTCTCGGCTCTTCCGGCCAGCGTCGCGGCGGAGGTGGAGCCGCAGTTCGCCCAGCTATTCCCGGTATTCACAAACGCCTCTGCCTTCCGGCGCGAGGCGGACGTCCCGATCATCATACCCGAGGTGAACGCGGAACACGCCAACGTCTTGGACGCTCAGCGAAGAGGCCGGGGTTGGAAGGGATTCATCGTTACGAACCCGAACTGCACGACCGTCGGGCTGGCGATGAGCCTGAAGCCCGTACTGGACAGGTTCGGCCTGTCGTCGGTGAGGATGGCCAGCATGCAGGCCGTGTCCGGCGCCGGCTGGAGAGGGCAGGACGCGGTGTCGGCGATGCAGATAACCGACAACGTGATCC
>CAYVLA010000104.1:0-11789 GCA_964452145.1 Hadarchaeota archaeon (SeqCode) | reverse complement strand
GGCTGCACAGGCTACGACGATTGCAGGCTCAGGACACGTCCCGGGAGGGTGTACGGTTGCCTGCCGGACATGGTGATAGCCGCCATCCTGCAGAGAGCCCTCGACACGCCGATCAAGATGGAGATGACCTCCAAGGCAGGGAGGTGCATCAAGCGATTCAGCCCTGCCTGGATGGTTGACCTGCTGCAGGACCTGAACGACTCGGGAGCCGAGGGGCTGGTAGTCGTCTACAAGGACAGGGTGCTCTTTTCCCACTTCCCCGACGAGGCAGGCGCAGAGGCCCTCAGCGAAAGCATCCTCCTGAACGAGGAACGCCAAGATCTCTGCACGGCGACCGATCTTAGCATCCCGAGCCACGGCAGGAAGGTGATGCTGATGAAGATTCAGGACGTATTCGTGTCGATCTGCCTTCGACCGGGGTGCGACGAGGTCCTAGTACGCGAGAAGATCTCGGAAGCCATCCGCAGTGCTCTGGAGGCACTCTAGGTCGTCAGGATGAAGCTATCTCCTTCTGGATCGTCCTGACTATCTCCCTTGGGATGCTGACGGGAATCTGATACTTCCTCTTCCTCAGATCGTTAACCGTTGCCAGGAGCATGATCCCCGCGTAGTCGCTGGCACCCAGTTCGTTGACCTGAACGTCCAGCTCCGACACGATAACCCCCCAATCCGGCTGAATCTTGTTCAGCAGCAACCTTATGTCCAGGTAGTCGCTGTCCCGGCTGGAACTGGACTTGAGCAGTATCACATCTTCGGGGCTTGCGATCCTCAACCTGAGGTTCCCCAGATCCGAATCGAACGCCCGTCTGATCATCTGGTCGCTGATCAGGTACTCCGAGAAGGACCTAAGGTACAGGTCGAGGGACAGGTACTTCTTGTAGCGCATGTACAGGGTTTCCTCATAGTCGCACTTGCCAAGGGCTTCTATGAATGACCGAAGATCTTCCTCCCGGAGAAAGACCAGCTCGATCTCGCTGCAGACGTTCTTCCATCCCCTCATCACGAGAGGGGCATCTCCGATGACGAGAACTTCCATGGGGTGTGGCAGCCGATCGCTGATCTCCCTGAGGCCGCCTATGATCTCCTCACTCGTATACCCCTTTCTGAGAATTTTTTCGTAATCCTCGGCTCGTATCTCCATTTCATCATCTCCTCGGGAACGAAGAGCCTGAACTGGGCCTCGAACTCCTCCATCAGCGGTGTCTGCTCGACCCGCCAAAAGCTCTGCAGCGTGATGATCCTGTTCCTGCTCCTGTAGATCTTTCCATCATCCTCCTGGCTTTCGGTCGCCGGCGGCGGGTTCAGGATCCATGCGATCGTGTCGAAGGGGTAGAACCTCCTCAGCAACCTGAGCCTGCTCTTCACAGCCATGTCGGGGTTAAGATAATCCGCGATCTCGAAGAGGAGTCCGAGCTTCTGTATCAGGGTCTTGTCCCTGGTCGTCGAGATGGCATGATGAACATCGAGGGCCTCCGGGTGGAGCGAGAGAGCAACCGGCAGGCAGGATACCCTGCCCGGCAGAGGCCGGGGTTCGCTCAGGATCGCGATCACCAGATCGGTCAATCCCATCACCTTGATGACCTGTTCCCCTATCGTTGCGACTGCCGCATCGTCAAAGATCCTCCCGTCGCCGGTGACCAACACCTGCTTGAGGACCCTGCGTTCAAGCATCTGCTTGGCGCCGTCGTCCTGCTCGGCGGCAAGTATCTCGTAGCTCGGATCGGGCAGCGCCACGCCATACCTGGAGAGTGAGATGTCAACGCCGTAAACATGGGGTACCTTGATGTACTTCTCGATCTTGCGTATCTCCTCTTCCATGGTGCACCATTTTTATGAATTTGCTGAAAAAGGTTCCCCACCCGAATCCGGCAGATATCACCATGAGATTCTATTTGGAAAGCTACGGCTGCTCCATGAATCAGTCCCTGGGCGAGTACCTAGAGGGGAGGCTCGAGAAGTGCGGGCTGGAACCGGTGGAGGTCCCGGACGGCGCCGATGTGATCATCCTGAATACCTGCACCGTGAAGGGGAAGACGGAGCGCAGGATCTCGAGGAGGATACGTGATCTGCAGACACTGTACCGGGATAGAAGATTAGTCATAGCTGGCTGCATGTCCAGCGCTCAGCCCGAGCTGCTGGAAAGGATTGCGCCACGCGCGTTGAGGTTCGGGACCTACGAGTACTCCGCCATTCCCGAGGCCATCGGTGCTCGTACAGGCGCCGCGGAGCCCCGGTTCATCCCTTACCATGAAAGGAGATTCGCAAGACCCGGGATCGGCATCGTGCCCGTGTCCACCGGATGCCTAGGTGAATGCAGCTACTGCGTGGTGAGGCTGATCAAGGGAAAGCTGAGATCGTATCCTGCTGACGATATTCTGAAGGAGGTGGACAGATGCAGGAAGCAGGGCTGCCACGAGCTCTGGCTTACATCCCAGGATCTCTCCGCCTATGGCTGCGATGCCGATGGCCTGAGAGCTCCGGGTCTCATACGATCGGTTCTCGGAGTCGCCGGCGACATGAGAATCAGGCTGGGAATGATGAATCCGTCCACCACGCTCCCCCTCCTTGGGGAGCTGGTGGAGACTCTTGATGATCCGAGGGTGTACAGGTTTATTCATCTGCCCATACAGTCGGGAAGCGACCGTGTTCTGGAGTCCATGAGGAGAGGTTATTGCGTGCGAGACTGGATGCGAGTCGTGAAACGCCTCCGGGCGAGCTTCCCGGACCTGACGGTCTCCACAGATCTGATAGTCGGTTACCCGGAGGAGACATCACAGGACTTCGAGGATACCATCTCCTTCCTTCAACGGGCCAGGCCTGACATCGTCAACGTCTCCCGGTATGAGCATCGGCCGGGTACTCCGTCCTCCCGCATGAAGGGCCTCGAGGGCAAAGAGGTGAAGAGGCGTAGCAGGATCGCATCCGGGCTGGTGAGGCGCATCTCCCTTGAATCGAACAACAGATGGCTGGGATGGAAGGGACGATGCTTGGTATCCGAGGTGGGGAAGAGGAAGGGATTCATTGCCCGCAACCATGCCTACAAGCCGATCGTCCTGGCGGGAAGCGAGCAGCTGGGTTCCAGGGTGCAGGTGAATGTGGAGAGAGTTACGTGGAGCTACCTGATTGGTGAGAAGGTGACGAGTTGACCAAGACCGTACTGACCATTGCTGGATCCGATCCCTCAGGAGGAGCCGGCCTCCAGAATGACCTGAAGACCATAGCCGCACACGGCCTGCACGGTGCATCGTGTATCACGGTCGTGACCTTTCAGAACTCCCAGGGCCTCACAAGGGTCTCCCACTGCCTGGAGGCACCGGTCGTGCGGGACCAGGTCGAAGCCGTAAGGGGCGATGTCGAGGTCTCATCCACCAAGATAGGTCTGGTGGGCAACTCAGCCATCGCGCAAGCTTTGACCCAAGCCCTGAAGGGGGCGAGGGAGCCGATCGTGCTGGACCCGGTCATTCGGGCGGGGACCGGCCAAGCGCTCCTCGAAGGCGATCCCTTGGAGGTGTTGGGGCCCCTGCTCAGGATCGCAACCGTGGCCACCCCAAACGTCCCGGAGGCAGAGATGCTGTCAGGAATGGATATAAGAAATCCTCGGCAGGCGAAGGAGGCCGCTGACAGGATTCTGGCGATGGGGCCGCAGGCCGTCACAATCAAGGGCGGACATCTGGAGGAGCAACGCTACACCGACCTGCTCGTCACACAATCAATATCCAGGGCTGAACCCGGCTCACGCATCACTCGGCAGCCGATCCATGGAGCGGGATGCTCGTTTTCGACCTCCATTGCCTGCAACCTGGCCAGGGGCATGAGCATCGAGGACTCGTTTGTTAGGGCAAAGAGATACACCGAGACGGCCATGGCCCATGCGGTGGGTCCTGGAAAAGGCAGGTGTTTCCCCGATCCCCTGGGCCAGATCAGACTGGAGGCCGAGTGCCTCCTGCTGTGTGAAGAGCTGGCAGCGGCCGTAGGGATGCTGGAGGGCTCGCCCCGCTTCGCAGCCTTGGTGCCCCAGGTTGGGGTGAACATCGCAGTCGCCCCCGTGGGCTGCACGGACATTGGGGATGTCGTCGGGCTGACCGGGCGCATGGTCAGGGTCGCTGGCAGGGTGAGGGCCTCTGGCTGGCCGGCCAGGGGAGGGTCATCGCACATGGCCCGGATGGCCATGTCCCTGCGGCAGTTCGCCCCGACCCTTGGCTGCACGATGAACATCAGGTACAGCCCGACGGTCATCGACACGTGCAGGGAGCTGGGATTCTCCATGGGGTCCTTCGATCGCGAGGCGGAACCGAGAACCGAGAAGACGATGAGCTGGGGGATCAAAAGGGCCTTGGAGTCGTTGCCCTCCGTCCCGGACATCGTCTACGACCTCGGCTCGGTGGGGAAGGAGCCGATGATCAGGATCCTGGGATCAGGCCCATTGGATGTCGTGGCAAAGGCCCTCAGGATAGCGGATGCGCTGGCATGACTAGGCCTATCGCCCTCAATGTACAGGACGTCGGCAGGATACTGGAGATGGGGCCGGGGGAGGCCGAGCTGGACCTTTCATTGGGCAGGGTCAGGGTCAGATCTGAAGGTGAGAGGATGGTCATCGGGCCCTACCGAGTGCCAAGATCTGAGCTTCTGGGGGCCAGGCATGACAGCGCGCTGTACGGCGTGGGGAGCGGACGGCTTGAGAAGCTGCAGATCTTCCATCGCCATCTCTACAAGCTTTGTCCCACATGCGGACATCCGGCCCTCGAGATCGACGGGATAAGGATGCACAGAACGAAGGACATGAACCCCGAGGAAGAGGCAGAGATGAAGGTCGATCGCCTCCGGATAAGAAAAGGCGAAAGAATCCTCGACATCTGCACCGGGCTGGGCTACAGCTCGCAGGCGGCAGCAAGGCGGGGAGCGTTCGTCCTCACAATGGAAAGGCACCGGGCCGTGCTCGAGCTTGCGCGCAGGAATCCCTGCAGCCAGGACTTCTTCGAGTTCGTACGCATGGGCACCATCGCACCGATCATCTGCGACGCGTCTAGGTGCGTGGGCTTTCTCCCCTCGCGCAGCTTCGATGGCGTGCTGCACGATCCCCCGAGCTTTCCGCTGGCCGGTGAGCTGTACTCCCTCGCCTTCTACAGACAGCTTCGCCGAGTCATCAAGGAGAGCGGCATCCTCCTCCATTATACGGGACAGCCCGGTTCCAAGCACAGGAGGCTTAACCTCGGGAGAAGCGTTGCCAAGAGACTGAGGCAGGCCGGCTTCGCCACCGCCTGGGACGAGCATGCAAGATCCGTTCTGGCGGAACCCGTCGCGAGCGTCTCACCCGCAAAACCGAAGAGGGACCATGTCAGATGAACGCCCACAATATCACTGTCGAGGTCATCGTTGAGCCCGGCGGAAGACTTGAGAGGCTGACCCTCAAGGCGCGATCCACCGTGGGAGAAGCGGTGAAGGCCGTGGGGCTGCTCTTGGAGGACTATGTCACCCTCCTGGGCGAGGAAGTGGTCATGGAGTCGGAGGAGCTTGCGGACGGAGATCGGCTCAAGCTGGTCAGAGTATTCTCGGGTGGCTGAGGATGTCATCCGGTGCTCGCTGTCACCATTGTGGAGCCAAGGCCAGATATCACCAGAGGTACTCAGGAGCCAGGCTCTGCGGAGGCTGCTTCATAAAGGCATTGAGGCGAAGAATCATCGCCGAGGTACGGAAGGGCCGGATGCTTGAGGACGCCCAAGCTATCGCTGTTGCGGTCTCGGGGGGAAAGGACAGCGTCGCCTGTCTGGATATGGTGGAGCCTCTAGCTCGATCAAGGAATATCCCGATCTCGGTCATCACAATCGATGAGGGGATAGCCGGCTACAGAAAGGAAGGCGTTGAGAAGGCCCGGGAGGCAGCGAGGACAAGGGGGCTGGAGTTCCACCTGACGTCCTTCAGGGAACACTTCGGATTGGATCTGGATTCGATCATCGAACGCATAGGCTCACCGGAGAGATCTTGTACCTACTGCGGGGTCCTCAGGCGCTGGCTCCTCAACAAGACAGCCAGGGAACTGGGAGCAGACCGGCTGGTGACCGGACACAATCTGGACGACGAGGCACAGTCCGCCCTCCTCAACCTGATCAGAGGAGATTCTGCGAGGCTGGCTAGATCGAGCTCGGAGTACCTGTTGTCCCACAGCAAGCTGGTCCCCAGGGCAAAGCCTCTGCGCAGGATCCCGGGTAAGGAAACCCTCCTGTACGACATCTTCTCGGGTCTCGACGTACACCTAGGTGTCTGTCCCTACTCCAAGTTCGACATGCGAAACGAGGTCAGAAGCTTTCTGAGCTCGCTTGAGGAGGAAAGGCCGACCAGCAAGAGCTCGCTCCTCTCCACCATCGACAAGCTATCATCGGCCTCCAGGGGGCTGTATGCAGGGCTCCGGCTGACCGAATGCAGTTCGTGCGGCGAGCCGACGATCGGCCCTAGGTGCAAGGCCTGCCAGCTACTGGAAACCGTCGGGTTGCGGTGACCCTTTCATGGAGCCCCTGAAGCCCTTGCCGATGATGTAGACCTCTGAGCTCCCCCCTCTGGAGGCCTCGGGCTTGGCCCTCTTGGCGAGAGCGAACCTGGCCCTGACATCCCGGTGGAATCTGTCCAGCTCCTCCCCCTGAAAGACCTTCGCAACCAAGTTCCCGCCTTCCCTCAGGAACGAGCCGCAGAGAACCATGGCCCTATCTGCCAGATCGACGGAGAGAAGGTGGTCCCGCGTCCAGATGCCTGAGATGGACGGCGACGCATCCGAAAGCACGACATCGAAGTGCTCTTGATGGGATCGTATCAGTTCCTCCGTCGTCGAGTCCATGATGTCCCCGACTATGAAGACCACGTTGTCCATTGGCAACGGGGCCGCCTCCGCCAAGTCGACTCCCACGACGAACCCTTCGCCGCCCACCAGCTTCGCCGCTACCTGTGACCATCCCCCCGGAGCCGACCCCAGGTCCAGCACCCTATCGCCCCGGCGAAAGATCCCATACCTCCTGTGGAGCTGGAGGAGCTTGTAGGAGGCCCTCGACCTGTAGCCCTCGTCCTTGGCCCGCCTGTAGAACCGATCCTTTCTCCTCTTCCTCATCCACTCAGACAAGGCCGACCTAACCTCTCGGGGCGAGCCTCGCTGCCAGGGCGGGATCGGCTATCGCCAGGATCCTGGCAGCGAGATGTGCCGCGTTGTCCCCTCTGTCGATGCCCACCGTCGCCACAGGCACGCCCTTGGGCATCTGCACGATTGACAGGAGCGCATCCAACCCGCCCAGCTTGGCCGATACCGGTACTCCTATGACGGGTTTCGCGGTCCTGCTGGCGATGAAACCGGGTAGGTGGGCAGCCAGCCCGGCTATCGCGATGAACACGCCGGCCTCCGAAGAGGCAACGATCTCCGCCACCCTCTCCGGCTCCCTGTGAGCGGAGGCAATGTGGATCTCGTACTCCACCCCGAGCTCGTCCAGAACCGCTGCTGCGGCCTGACCGATCTTCTCATCCGACTTGCTGCCCATGACCACGCAGACTTTAGACAAATCACTCTCCTCCCTGCAGACCCACGCCCTCCACGCGCATCGTGCATCGCTCGCCCACCTGCCCGTCGATCTCCACCCGACAGCCCAGAAGGAGGCCGATGACGTAGGCGTTCGTGGTGGCGTGCGCGGTCAGCTTGAAACCTCTCAGGATCGATGTTCCCCTTGCGAGGGCGCAGTAGGGCAGGATCTGGTCCAGCATGTAGGGATCCACCGGGGATCCGCTTCTAACGTACTCACGGAGTTCGCCCGCGGCTTCTCGCCCGACGGTCTCGGCGGGCTTGCCCCTCTTCCCCAGGGCCACGGCCCCGAGTCGACAGCCCGTTGTCGTGGAAGCCCAGAGGGTGATCGCACTGCCCGGCGAAGGTGAAGCGTCAACCTGACACCGAATGTCCAGACTGCCGAGCCCTCCAAGAACCCCGGCCGCCGAGTTGGCCTGCCTACTAGCCACGTGCTCGGGCAGGTTCGAAGCTCTCGAGATGCCCTCGATGGAGGCGATCTCCCCAAACGAATCCAGCCTCACAGCCTCCAGGTGATCGCAGGGGCGCGATGAGAAGACGACCCTGCCTCCCCCCCTAGGATAGTACCCCGGGACGATCAGGCTCGCATCGAAGCCACACCCCATCGAATTAAGCAGGGGCAGGGTAACGTGCTTGAGATAATCGAAGCTTGGGGACCACGGCACATGGGTCCCGCCCGTTAGGGAGAGGTCGACCCTCCGACGGATGAACGGAATGGGAATCATGAGGCTTTGCAGCATCAGAGCCACGCTTCCCGCCGTGCCCGCGTCGGCCTCCAGCTCGGCGATGGCTGGGGCATGCGGAAAGAACCCGATCTCGGTGGAGCCCAGTTCGAGCCCGGTCGTACGGGCGTTGAAGAGTCTGGCAAGGCACTTCAGGCCGGCCAGGTGCTGGGGAGCCAGGCCCGGCTTGGGACGGTTCACCCTCACGTTCGTGATCTCGACCGGCCGTCCGGTCACGGCAGATAGCCCGGTGGCGACCCGGAGAATGCTTCCCCCGCCCTCGCCGTAACGTCCATCTATGCTCACCGGTCGTTTCCCAGCATCCACGGAAGATATATGAAAAGACGAAGTTATAACTGTGAGCGATTCGATGCCAGGGCGAAGGGTCAGGGAAGCCGTCGTTCTAGCGGCGGGGGAAGGAACGAGGCTCAGGCCCCTCACATACGGCCGTCCAAAGGTCTTGATACCGACAGCAAACCGAGCGTTTCTGGCCCACCAGCTGGACCTTCTGGCCGACGTCGGGATCAACCGAGTGGTGCTCGTCGTGGGCTACATGAAGGAGATGGTAGCCGAGTGGGTATCACGGAACGCCCGCGACGGACTCGAGATCATCCTCCGAATCCAGAAAGAACAGAGAGGCACGGGCGACGCTGTGAACGCTGCGAGAGGGTCGGTGGAAGGACCCTTTCTGGCGCTGAATGGCGACGTATTGCTGGACCGGGACGGCTTGCGGAAGATGGTTAGAGCCGAGTGCACGAGCGTGGCCGCGAAGAGAGTTGCCAATCCACGCGACTACGGGGTGTTCGAGGTGGAAGGGAGGCATGTCAGAAGGGTCGTGGAGAAGGCCGAGAACCCCCCTTCTGACCTAGCCAACGTGGGGTCCTACGTCTTCGAACCGGACATCTTCGACAGGATAGACAGGACCCCGCCCAATCCGAAGAGGAACGAGATCGAGATAACGGACACCCTCCAAGGAATCATCGATGATGGGCTGCCGGTCAGATGGTTCGAGGTTGCCCACTGGCACGAACTGGGAAAGACATGGGACGTCATCGTGCTCAACGAGCTCTTCCTCGACGAGTTGGCCAAGATCGCGGCCACGCCAGGGCTGAGATCGGTGGGCCGGCAGGTCTACACAGGCCCCCACACCGTCATAGATCCTAGGGCCAAGCTCATCGGTCCAAGCGTTCTCGGGACCGGTTGCCGCATACTCGGCGACTGTGTGATCGGCCCCCACTCTGCCGTTGGGGAAGGATGCATCCTGTCGGGATGCGTGGTGCAGGGATCGGTGATTATGGAGGAGTGCACGATCGAGGAGGGTGCCCGAGTCCTATACGCCGTGTTGGGACGGGGTTGCCGGATCGGGAAGAACGCCGTCCTCGAGGATCGCGACAAGACGGGTCGGACGGTTGAGGTGTCGATCAAAGGGAGGCGCTTCGACACCGGGAGGACGAGGCTCGGACCCGTGCTCGGCGATCAGTCAACCATCGGCGCCGGCGCGACGGTCCGAGCTGGCACGCTCATGGCCCCCAGGACGCACATCGGGACCGGGACCATGGTCGAGCGGAACGCCGAAGGCGCCCAGCAGTAGAAAACCCCCGACGGACCCATTCCGATTCCTGTGTCACCCCGATTTCGATTCCGGAAAGATATTTATTGAACTCGGCAGGCTTGCGGGAACAGGGGCCATGGTGTAGTCCGGTAAGGTGTGAACCCGGAATCATAGTGGGCTCCAGTCTCAGACTCCGGAGCGGCGAGGCCTAGGCCGATGAGCAACGGAGGGTATCGGAAGAAACCCACCGACCAGGGTTCGAAATCGCAACGAATGCGACGGAAATCCCTGTGGCCCCACACATTTCCGTCCCTGGGCGGCCTGTGGCGTGCTCTAGAAGATCCGGGGCGCAGCCAGATCCTGTCAGACGGGGAGCGCACTCACCTGGCAGGCGAACCGGATCTCATCAGGATTTCAGTCTGCCACGCGGTTTGGCAGCAGAGCATCCTCGGATGAGCGCTAAGCGCGCCAGGGCACAATAACCTTTATAAGCCAATTGCATTCCTCTGGAAAAGGTCTCACTCGGTAGGAGTTCTCATGGCCCGCAAAGGTGGACCGATGTTCCTCGCAGGAATAGGTCTGATGTGCGTCGGAGCAGTCCTAGGGATGGGCACGATGTTCAACCCCATCGCATCGGCAGATGTCGGACTGCTACTGATGTTCATGCTGCTCTTCGGAGGTCTGATCCTTTGCATATTGGGCCTAAGGAAGAGGATTACCTGAGGAGGTCTGTGAGTGGCTGAAGCACCTGAAGAGAAGAAAGAGGAAGGGGGCGAAGAGGAAGTCGTGAGATACGTCGAGTCGCCCGCGAGGAGGAAGATACGTCTCGGCATACTCGTCGTGGCCATCGTACTACTGTTGATCGCGGCGTGGGGAATATTCACGAAGACCAACTGGATCTCCAACTGGCTCTACCAGCCGCCGCTTGAAGGGTATATGGAGTGGATCATGGAGTACCCCGATGAATATGTGGAGTTCGGCGGCAACAGGAGCAAGTGGACATCCTATCAGGTCAAGAAGGAGGACATCGAACTCATCTTCAAGCCCAAGAAAGGAACGGCCAAGGGAGTGTCGATTCTGCTGGAGCTTGGCGAGGTCGACTTCACAGAAGCGAACGAGACCTGGACCGAGCGCGAGGGGCGCTACCAGTGGAGGTTCACAACACTGAAGGGCGAGAGGGCGATCAGGGTGACCATAATGTGCCCTCAGCTGCCTGCCAACGTCAACCAGAGCACCTATGACGTCAAGATGTACTACGCCTACACCAATCAGGACCCGGTTTCCCTGGACAACAAGACCCTCACGGTGAAGCTGCTCGACTAGGACCGGCTTCACCTTCCCCCGTTTTTCCCACACAAGGCCCTACGTATACGTGTGGTGCTGCATCGACGGTCTCCCGCGACTACCCGCCATCGGATCGGGGGCCGACCCCCCTTGGGGGGCCCATGTCCGGCAACCGGATTGCCCTGCCACTAGACCCCGATGCTGGAATGAAGGCGTCCATCCGTCTCAAGGTCTGCATACAGGCGGAAGGACCCCATAGCGGGGCCGCCAAGGAATCGTTTCATCATCCCAACGACCAGGGCTTCCCGGAATCAAGTTGTGGTCCACTAGGGCTTGAACTCGTAGACGATCACCTGGCCTGGCACGCCGAACGGAGGATACTTGTACTCGAAGTGCTGGGCCGGCAAAGGCTGGGAAAGGGCCTTCACCGAGGCCAGCTTGAAGAGCAGGCATTGAGCGCCCCTGTCGTATATCACGGGCGTCCCGGTCTCGCTCGTCCCCATGTAGTCGGCAACGTTCTGCTCGGCTATGACTGCCATGGCCGTCCACTTCGCTCCGGGATAGAAGTCGTCCGGGACGTCGACCATCACGTACCTGACACCGTACTCCTTGCAGAAGTCGTATGCCGCTTTCTCGTTCGTGACAAACGCCCTAGCCAGTTTTCTGATCTGGGTGCTGT
>CAYVLA010000103.1:0-11851 GCA_964452145.1 Hadarchaeota archaeon (SeqCode) | reverse complement strand
TCCATGCGACAGTGTTCCCGTACACACATGGATCGTACTGGTCAGTTGACTGTCTTGTGAGACATGTTTCTCTGCCATCGGTCAGATTGTACACGTATATGTCATAGTTCCCTTTCCTATCGTCTTGCCAGACTATGATGCTGCCGTAAATCGATGGATGTGTCTCATTACCAGAGCTCACCGTTACCTGCCATTCCTGTCTTGTGGCTAGATCGTACAGATAGATATCCCGGTTCCCGTTCCTACCATCCACCCACACGATGTTGGCTCCGCGAACTGCCGGACCTCCCTGGTTCGCCTTGTCATAAGTTATCTGCCTTTCCTCGCCAGTCACCAGATCGTACACGTAGATGTCAGAGTTACCGTTCCTGAAATCCACCCAGCCCACAACACCGCTATCAATGCACGGGAACCTCTGGTCTTTCTCGTTTGAAGTTATCTGTTTCTCCTCCCCGGTTTGAAGGTCGTATGCGTAGATGTCCATGTTGCCGCTTCTATTGTCTTCCCAAACAATGATTCCGCTCCACACAGCAGGGGACATCTGATCTGCAAGGCTTGACGTGATCTGCTTGGTCTTCTTTGACTCAATATCGTATGCGTAGATGTCCCAATCCCCATTCCTATTGTCCTGCCAAACAACAACACTGTCCCAGACCTTTGGTAGGGTCTGACTACCCGGTCCCGTGGCTAACGGCGTCTCCTTGCCTGTTTCCAGATCGTACATGTAGATATCGTCGCTTCCGCTTCTGCCATCTTCCCAAACGATGACACGGTCATACACGGAGGGATATGCCTGATAGCCCGGGGTGGGAGGCTCTAGCGATGATAGATACAGAGCTACTGTCACGACCATTGCCACGACAATAGGAGCAAGTGCGGCAATGAGGGCTTTCTTGTGTCTGGTGTGGAAAGGTTCCTTGAAGTACTTACAGTTGTGTTTTGCGGGTGGTGCATGCTTCCAGCAGAATGTCAAGCCACACCTCCAGCATGCACGCGGCTCCCTCCATATCGCTTTCCCACACAGAGCACAATTCCAGACACGGTGATCGCCCACGTCCGGAAGCTCGTCCCCCGATCTCTGGATCTTGTGCGCTCCCACTTCACATCCACCCTGGGAATTCTCTGGGATTGCTCTGACTTCCCGTCATCTTGGGGACGTTCCTGCACTCCTTCCGCATTGTCGTGACGTCCTGCCATCCGACTCGGCATTGCGGTCGTGGCCGGTTGGTCTGAGTATGCTTGCCCTGGTTGTGGAGCGACGTCCAGGGATCCTGCAGATGCAGATGGTTAGCCGTTTTCCCGGGAATCTGGGCTGTCTCACGGGCCGCATCAGGTCACCGTCCATTCCGCAAGATCGACGATCCTGGCATAGATCCTCTCTTCATGGTTGTAGGCAAGGATAAGGCTACTGGCTCCGAAGGGAGCGATCGTGGGCATGCTGCCCTTGCTTACATTGAAGGGGTAGTCCCAGTACTGCATGTCTCTTGAAGCGGTGAGATAGACGCTGTCTTGGTGATCGAATGCTATGACCATCAGCCCGTTGTTCAGTTGAGTCATGGAGACTAGCCCAGTGTAGGTGAAGAGCTTCTGGGGGGTGACTCTCGACACCTGCCACTCGGCGTCTTTCCAGTATCCCAGCCACACAACGCTACGATCTCCGTAGGCTATGTAGATCCGGTCGTTTGTTTCGATGATGGATACGCCCCCATACTCATCCAAGGATCTCCTACGATCAGGGCCTTGCCAGTCGATGCCGTTCGTCGTCGTCATTGTCGCAATACCGAATTCCTCGCCCGAGATGGCTAGAATCACCTCGCCGACAGATGTCTCTGCCATGGAGATAGCGTAGAGTTGCCAGATGCGGATTGGGCTCATGTTCAGGATTCGCGGGGCAGACCAGTTGTACCCGTCTCCGGATTCGGATACGAGGATGCGAAGCTCGTATGCGCTGGCTTGGTCCTGTTGGGCATAGGCGAGCAGATACTCGCCGCCAGATCTGCGCAACAAGCAGCCTTGGGTTCCGTACCTCAGCGGGTCGCGCCAGTCGCTCACCCGCACAGGCTGAGACCAGTTCCGGCAGTCATCCGAGTAGATGAGCTCCAGACCATTGTTCTGGACCAGGATCGCGTAGCGGTCCCCGACCTGAGCCAATCTGGGTGCATAGCCAGCACCTATCAGGAATTCCTGCTCCGGACTGGCGTCATAGCCGTCTCCGTCTGGGAGGATGTGTGTGACGTGACGAGAGATCGATATTCCTGCTATCACCGACGCCAGCGCGAAGTAGACGATCAGCACGATGAGGACTTTCTCCCACATTGCGAGGTAGAGTGGGACTTCTACGGGCTCCTCTTTCTCCACATCGTCCATCTACATCACTCTCCCCATAATTTGAGCTGATCTTGTGGCCGCTATGCCAAGGAGGAAGAAGAAGACGCTGAGACTGACAAGGAATGCCAAGCTCTCCGACGCCACATACCAGCAGATCGCCCCGGCGATGGGGACAACCGAATAGATGAGGAGGTCTTTGTGGGTGAACAGATCGGTCTTGCTCATTCCAGGGGATATGCTCGCCAGTTTCGCCACGCCATGTTGGGTTAGGTGGTATGGCTTGCCTCTTCCGAACAACCCGCTTCTCTTCACGAATCCGCTGCTTTCTAACCCGGATATTGATCGGCGTAGCTTGCTGTAGTATGCAGTGAACGATCCATCGACCCTTCTGACCCCGTATACCAACTCAGCGATCTCAGAAACCGTCCTGCTGCCGTCCATAAGCGTCCTGATGATCTCGACCTGAACCGGATCCAAATCAAGGTGCTTCATCCTCCTGGTCGACGAAACTAACTCATCAACAAGCTTCCTCTCATCATCCCCGGCCATATTCCAGACCATACGACCAATGCTACATAAAGACATCGATGTTGTCAGTTCCGACAACATCGCCTACATGGGCAAGGTCATACTTCTTGATGTTGTGTTCCTCAAAGCTGTTTGGGCCGTTCTTGACAACTTGATAGACATTATCTGGGTCTCCCGATGTATTGTTTGTAGACGCGTTCGCTACCATAGCATTGTAGTCATTGCCTTGGTTAGCGTATTCGATAATGCCATAGCTAATGCTGTTGAACACTGAGTTTTTGACCACGGTGTTTCCCCTGCAGTAATTATCCAGAACTATGCCGCGGTTCTGGTTGTAGCCAGAGACATTCCCAGTGATAGCACATGCAAGGACCTGTTGGTTTGCTGCTCCGTTGAGACGGATTCCTAGTACGCCGTTGTAGTAGAGTACATTGCCGACAACGCTTATCTCTCCGCACGTGCCGTAGGTAGGATTGATAGCGAGTGAATGGTTTTGAACGATAGATAAACGTATCTACCCCAAAAATGGAGTGGGCCCGCAGGGACTTGAACCCCGGACTTCCGCCCCGTTTGCCCGCCCGGGAAGGGCTAAAGGCAGCGTCATAGCCAGCTAGACCACGGGCCCTTCCAACCCAGGTGTAGAAGCTAACAAAAATCTTACCTTCCGCGTTTTCCAGCACCGGCTACACTTTATATTGCACGACGTCCTCTGGGAGAGCGATGTGGAACAGGATCGAGGAGTACTTCAAGCCCTATCCGGGCCGTTGGAAGGTTGCCTCCCAACTGGTCAAACAGGGGCTCTCGGTCAAGGACGGATCGATCAGGAGCGGGGACATGGAGGTCCCAGCTGCCAGCGTCGCCCGGGTATGTGGCGTGGACAGACGGGTTGTGGCTGCTACAGTCGCGTCGATCGAGGCCGATCCCTTCATCAAGAGCGTGTTTGAGAGCCTCGAATCAACCCTTTTTCTGGCCAGGGCGGGCCCCAGGCTGGGCTACGGCGTGCTAGAGATAGCTGTGGAGGACCCCTCCGCTCCCGGCATAGTCCATCAGGTAACATCCGAGATAGCCAAGATGGGAATCTCGATAAGACAGGTCGTCTCTGACGACCCCAGGTTTGCAGATCCCCCGATGCTCACAATCATAACCGATCAGCCGCTGCCAGGGGAGGCTCTTACAAGGATCAAGGGCATGAAGGGCATAGTTCGCTTGACGCTGCGTTAGGGCCCTCTGGTGGATTCGTTTTCCCAGCTGCCGCCCCTTAACCCTAGATAAGATTTTTAATTCTTTTTTGGACCCGCAATGGGACATGAACTTCCTTCTCGCGTTGATCTCGGGCCAATCTAACGACCATGCACACTCCATAATGGCGCGGTACGGTCGCGGGATCTTTGAAGGCCCGGTGGCCCAGGCATCGGCCTCTGGGAACAAGCTGAAGATATCGGGGAGCTACCTCTACACGCCGGTGCTTGCCCAACTCCTCTCCGATAGGTGTGATTCTGATCTCGCCGTCCAGGGCCTGGTCCTCAGCAAGGACCGCGTGGATGACAAGCTCAAGCTGCACGGTCTCGAGATAGATGACGTGACCAAGAGGGGAGGGTACAAGTATAAGGTCTCGGCCGAGATCTCTCCGGGTCGCTTCGGCACGATCTATGATGCGCTGTGGGATTTCGCCGTGCTCCTGAAGGCCAAGGCAAGGGGATACTCCTACTCAACGGGTTCGAGCGTGCCGAAGCCCAACAAATTCAGCGAGCCCGAGTTCTGCAACCTCACGATGCCTGATTGCGAGGATGCAAGGGCTGCGGTCTTGGATGCACTGGTCCCCAGAGCGGGTTCCAATTCCTTTGAGTCGTTGACCGTCGGCCACAGGTTCAGGATAGACGAGCTTTCGGTTCCTGCCGAGCTAGCCGGCAAGCCTGCATCGGTCATCAGACTCGAGGCGAAGAGGAAAGGCGTGCTTGCCAGGCGATTGGACATAGATGGCAGGGTTGTCGACGAGGAGTTCCCGTTCCTCGCATGAGGAGATGTCGAACGTGGTAACCTCTAGGACGGCTGATCGAATCGTTCTGGCCTATTCGGGCGGCCTTGACACCAGCGTGGCCGTGAAATGGCTTCGCGAGAATTACTCAGCTGACGTGATCACCCTGACCATGGACGTGGGGCAGCGACGGGTCGATCTGGCCGGAGCAAGGGAGAAGGCACTCGGCCTGGGAGCGTTGGAAGCGCTGTGCATCGATGCGAAGAAGGAGTTCTTCGATGACTACGTCACCCCAGCCATCAGGGCGAACGCCCTTTACGAAGGCTCCTATCCCATAAGCACCTCGCTCACCCGACCCCTGATCGCAAAACATCTGGTTGAGGCCGCCGCGAGATTCGGGGCGGATGCAGTGGCGCACGGTTGCACCGGGAAGGGCAACGATCAGGTGCGGATGGACGTGACGATCAAGGCACTCAACCCAAACCTCAGGATCATAGCCCCCGCGAGGGAGTGGGATTTCGGCAGATCCGAAGCCATTGAGTATGCGAAGAAGAACGACATACCGATCCCGGTGAACGTCGACAGCCCCTACAGCACGGATGAGAACCTGTGGGGTAGATCGATAGAGTGCGGAGTCCTGGAGGACCCGATGGTCGAGCCCCCAGGCGATGTGTACGCCCTGACGGCGGACCCGGGCAGTGCCCCCGACAAGCCAGACTACATCACGTTGACATTCGACAAGGGCGTGCCGGTGAGGCTTGACGGGAAGCGAATGGCGGGCACCAGGCTTGTGGAGACCCTATCACAGATCGCAGGAACCCACGGGGTCGGAAGAATCGACCACATCGAGAACAGGGTCGTGGGGCTGAAGTCGCGCGAGATATACGAGTGTCCTGCAGCCACGGTGATCCTGTCTGCCCACGCGGATCTGGAGAAATGCGTCCTCAGCAGCCGAGAACGCAGCTTCAAGGAGCTGGCTGATCGGGAGTGGACGAACCTTGTGTACGGTGGTCTTTGGGAGGAACCTCTGCGGTCTTCGCTTCAGAACTTCTGCCGCGAGCTCAACGAATTCACAAGCGGAGATGTCAGGGTCAAACTATTCAAAGGCCATGTACAAGTCGTCGGTAGGTCCTCGGATCATGCCCTGTACGACATCGCCCTTGCGACCTACGACAGGAAGCGGGACATCTTTGACCACAGATCGGCAGTGGGCTTCATTGATCTGTGGGGGCTCGAGGCACGGATGGCCTCCAGGGTGAGGTCTCGCAAGGACTAGGTCTGTTCGGGCTGCCTTCCCTTGGGGGCATGCCGCCCTCCCCGTATGGCGGAATCGGTCATGGCCACGACAGCCCTCGCCTGCTCGAGCATGCCCTTGGGCGCGTAGGCCCTTCTCCGCACGATCTTTCCCCTTCTCCAGCTCCACCGTATTTCGCCGAGCTGCTCGAGATCGCTGACCGAATCCAGCCCCTGACACACGGCTTCACGAAGCCGGAAGCGTGTTCGCAGCACAAGTTTCCGGGTCCGAGCAGCGATCTCATTGCCCCGCATACCCTCCTCGTCTATTCTCCGCGCCATTGTCCGGAAGATCTCCATGCCGATCTCCCGGGGGAAGACCAAGGGGTAGAAGGTTCCTCCTCTGTGCATTCGGTAGAGTATGGATCGGACGTCGCTGCCGTCAGCCGGGTTGCCCCTCAGTCCGACCATCTTCGTCCGGCTTCGAGCCAAGTGGTCGGATACCGCCTGAGCGAGTCCATCTTGGATCAGGTCATCCATATTCGAGTACAAGACCTGGGCGATCTCGGATTCCAGCAGCTCCAGTTTCACCGTTAGATCGTCAAGGCGTGACTGGAGCCGGAAGGATGCGTAGCTGGCCGTCGGGGATGTCCTCGCGGCCTTGTAGGCCAGCCTGGCCCGTTCGTTGAGTACCTCGGAGTACCGAGCCCTGAACGGTCCCAGTAGGTTCTTGATGTTGTCGGTCTCGGGTCTCGTCCTATGCCGATCCCCTTCCGTGGTCGGCTGCTGTGTGCAGGGGCGGGACCCCGTCTCCGAGACCATTTCATTTATATTGGAAGCCACGCGGGCTTAAAAACATTGGAGTGATCACGGTGGCAGGACTTCTCTCATTCCTTCTGCTTCAGGCGGGCAGAGGAAAGCTCTTCCCGGAGTTCAAGAATCCGGCTATTCTATTGGTGCTGTTCGTTCTGATCGCGGCCCTGATAGCATACGCCTTTATCACCAGGGAGAAGTAGCTGCTCAAACCCCGTTTCCCGAGGCTCATATCTCCTCGGGTGCCGCGATCCCGAGAAGATCCAGCAGCAGGGACAGAACCGCTCTGACCCCGTCAACTAGTCCCAGCCTCGCCGATCTCAGGGGATCCTTCTCCTGAAGCACGCGGTGCTGCATGTAGAACTTGTTGAAGAGCGATGCGATCTCGAGGGAGTGCTCAGCGATGTAGTGTGGCTTCATGTCGCATGCACTTCTGGCGACGATTCCGGGGGCCCTCGCGAGCGACCAGATCAGGTTCCGTTCCTCCTCGCTGGAGAGCAAGCCGAACTCGCACGGTCGGTATTCGCCCGCGTTCATCAGGATGCCAGCTGCCCGGGCACAGGCATACTGGACATAGGCCGAGGAGTCCCCGGCGAAGTTGATGGCTTCATCCCAGCGAAAGGCTATGCTCTTGTCGGTGTCCACCTTCAGAACGTTGAACTTGATCGCCCCAAGGCCCACCTGGGAAGCGATGGAGGCGACCTTGTCCGCGGGCAGCTGCTCCCTCCTCTTTATGACCTCCTGCTCCGATCGTCTAATCGCCTCGTCCATGACCTCGTCCAACGGAACCGTCTGGCCCCTTCGGGTTGACATCTTCTTTCCGCCCTGATAGGTCACGAACGAGTAGAACGCTGCCCTCAGATCTTTTCGGTGGCCCAGGATCTGCAGGATGGATTGCAGCTCCCTGAACTCCCTCTTGTGATCCTCCCCCAGAACCGTGATGAAGAGGTCTCCATCGCGGAACTTCCACTCGTGGTAAGCTAGGTCCCTCAAGGTGTATGTGGACGAACCATCGCTCTTGACCAGGATCACCTGCTTCGACTTCCGTCTCGCAAGGCCCAACGATGACAGGTCCAGACCAACTGAGCCGTCCGGGTTATCGATGGTGACGCCTGCATTCCTCAGCCGGTCCAAGATGCCGGGGAGGGACCCGTCCTGGATGAACTGGCTTTCGTGCGTTATCTCGTCGAAACCTATGCCCAGTCGGGAGAGGCTTTCCAGCTGGCCCTCCAAGCACTCCCTCGACAATGACCGGAGGCCCTGAAGAATGTCCGGGTCTCGGTGAACCCTTGACTCAAGCCCGGCCACCTCCTTTCCAGCAGACGGGTCCTCCGCTGCCCGGGCAACGGCAGGAACGTATGTGAAAAGGGTCCGAAAATCCTTCTTTGAGGCGTATCGGGAATAGGTTCTGCGGAGCCGATCGGATGAGATGCCCTTCAGCATGCCCCAGTATATGACCACGACCTGATGGCCCACATCGTTGAGCAGGTAGAGGCGGCGCACCTCCCAACCCATGTAGGAAAAGATCCTTGCCAGCGAGTCGCCGATCATCGAATTCCTCGATCTCGCGATGTTGATGGGACCGGTCGGGTTGACGCTTGTATGCTCGACCAGCAGCCTGCCAGTTTGCCCTCCCGGCTTCCCGTATTCGTCTCTCCGGGCGAGGATCTCGGTTAGAAGCCTGGTCGTGAATGAATCCCAATCGATATGGAAGTTCAGATAGCCCCCCACGGCCCGGGCACTGCGGATGAACTCGATGCTTCCCAGCGACCGAGCAACTTCTTCTGCAACCTTGGAGGGGTTCAGTCCCTTCGAGGCGGCAGTCCTCAGAACAACTGGTGTGGAGAGGTCGCCGAACGCCCTCTGTCTGCGATCGCTGATCTCAATGGTTTGGGCAGCCACCTCCATCCCCTCGCTTCGAAATGAATCAGATATTGCCCGCTTCAGGGAATCCTTCAATTCCGCAAGGACGTCCACTTTCTCACCTGCCCGGCTTGTACCTGAGAATGGCTCCGAGTCCCCCGAAAGCCAGCAGCAGCTGTCTGCCCTCCTCGGTGTCCGTTGAGATGAGCTGGACCCCGGCCTTGGAGTTCTCGGCCTTCTCGATAAGTAGGTCGTCCAGATCCTTCACGTCTTTGAGCTCCAGCCGGCCCGAGCCACACCGCGGACAGCGGGATTGCTCAGGGTCAATATGGGCCTTCTCGGGCCCGTCCACTATACGTTCCATGTCGTAGCCGCATGCTGGACAGTGATACTGGCCGAGGGATTTCCTCAGGCTCTCCGACAGCAGGAGGGTCTGCACGGCCCCGATGTCAAGCATGCGCATCACCTCGCCCATGCCGTAGGCAGCCGGCCCATCCTTGGCCACCTCCTCCAGAAATCCGGCAACGGCCCTCTTCTCGGCCATCACGGAGAGGTCAGAAAGGGCATCGGAGGCTGCATTGACCAGCTCCCTCAATCCATCTTCGTCCGTGTAAGAGATGTCGAATAGGTCGATGACCTTCGACTTCATATCATTGGAGAGGAAGGGTCCCTTCATGAAGTCCTCCTTGGTCGGAGAGGGTCCACCCACGAGGATCCCTTTCAGGTCGTCGATCTTGGAGAAGGCGAGGTTAGCTGCCTCACCAATCCTGTTAAAGAACTCCACGGCAGCAGCCTCCCTAAGCCTTTCGAACCTCCTCGCCGACTGGCCACCCGCACGGAACTTCCCCGGGACGCCTGAGGTCATCTTCTTCACTTTCTCGATGCGCTTGCCGTTGAGAAGGCCCACCGTGGCTTCCCTCCGATCCAGAACCAGGAGGCCGAATACATCCTTCTCCCGCAGCGTCTCTACAAGGGGATCCAGCACGAACTCCTGGAGGCATCGATACAGGCTGACCGAGATGGGCTCGACGGGATTGAGGGCGAATAGCCTTATGTCCGACACGCCCTCCTGCTTGCTGACGTTGCCGCAGAAGATGACCAGCCCGCCCTTGGGCGTCGTGCGATGGAGTCTGAGGAACTGGTTGATCTTCTCTAAGGCGCCCAGAACGTTCTTCCTAGTGGTCTTGGACTTGATGTTCTGGGCCGTGGAGTACTCGTCCCTTACTCGCTGGTTGACCAGGTTGATGTCATAGCCGTCCGGTATGTAGATGGAGATAAGCTCAGTATGCCTCCCCCGGTGCTGGCTGAGTTCTTCGATCACCTTTCGCAGCCTGTGCTTCTCTAGGGTGGCCTTGTCCAAACCTTCCCGACCCCTCGGACCTCTCTCAGGCACCGATGACTAGCCTGTAGTAGAGCGAGCTTCCTGCGGTCGGGCTGCGCCTGTGGATCCTCACAACGTCCCCCGGCTTGCCGCCGAGCAACCTGACTATGGGGTCGGTCCTTCTGATCTTCGGGAGCTGACCTGCCTCAATTCCCAGCTCCTTCATCAGTCTCTCCTTCTCCTCATCGGAGAGAATCTCGTGCCGTGGGACAAGGTGGTGCTGGGTAATGTCGATGAGCACGTTCTTCATGCTCATGTACCTCATCCCTTCCTCCGCGACCATCTTCTTGGCTTGGGGGGTCAGAGGCGCATCGGAGACTATGTGGATCTCGTTCGCGCTCTCCTTCTCGGCGCGTTTCAAGAGTCCCCTGAGCTCGGACACGCCGATGGATTTCTCGCTCGTGATTACCCTTACTATGATCTTCTCGTCCTCGGTGGTACCTATGAGCTCCTTTCCGCTCCGCTGGATCTTGTACCCGTCGTCTTCGAACTTCTCGATCGTCTTTCTCAGCATTTCCTCCTCGGCAACGGGCAATCCTACACCTTCCAGTAGCTTGGGTTCTGGCCTTTCATCGGGTGGCATCTTCTTATATGTATCACCCGGGTGCCCCAAACCACGCAACATCTCTCCTCTATGTCCAATTCATGGTGCCGGGGCGCACTTTTCAGGCTGGTTGGGCTCCCCTCTCGTGGTTCACATTGGGGCCTTGCACGTTCCCTCGATTGAAGAGAACCCAAGCCTAGAAGGCCGTCCCACCGTCGCCCGGTTTCGCTTCCAGGCAGGGAAACCGCGTCTTGCCCGAACTCAACGGGCATCAGAAGGGGGGCCTTCCCCCCACGATGCGCCTGTAGGCCTCATCATATGCCCTCTTCACCTCATCCGGGCTTCCGCCGTCTCTGAAGATCTGCTTATCGTACTCCACCATCCTGCCGCGCGAGAAGGCATCGGCGTCAAATATCCGCATGGAATCGCAGGTGATCTCGTCCGCAACCACAAGATCCGCATCGATTCTCCCGAATTCCAGCTTCAGGTCCGCCAGGATGAGGCCCCGTGATGACATGAACTCGGCGAGAGCCGCATTTGCCTTGAGGGCGAGGGCCCTGATTCTCTTCAGTTCTCCCTCGGTCGCCAGATTCAGGAGGAAGATGTGGTCCTCGTTGATCCAAGGATCGTGAAGGGCATCGTTCTTCAGATAGAACTCCATGACCGGCGTCTTCAGCACCAAGCCAGGCTTCACTGGAAGGCGCTTAACCATACTCCCTGTTGCCACGTTCCTGCACACGACCTCGACCGGTACGATGTCGACCCGCTTGACCTCCATGACGCCTGGCTCCGGTAGGCTGATGAAATGGGTTGGCACGCCCCGCTCTTCGAGGACTCGAAGCAGATGGGCCGAGACCACGGAGTTGTACAGCCCCTTTGAGGCCATATGGTCGTGCTTCAGCCCGTCCAGCGCCGTCAGGTCATCCTTGAACTTCATCAGAAGAGTCCTGTCATCCTTGGCGTACAGGATCTTGGCCTTTCCCTCCTTGAGGGGTTTCCCCGGGAACTCCATGGACCCACCGCAGGGCCCGTCTTGAGCGGTACTGAAAAAGGTTTGGCCCTGGCTTGGCTCTGCGCTCTGCGCCCCGTCCTTGCCTGTGCCTGGGCTGAGCCTCACAGGGAGCCGCCCTGACTAGAGATGAAAGAACCTGCGCACGGAAGGAGAGTCAAAACGCCAGAGTCCGGC
>CAYVLA010000102.1:9940-11928 GCA_964452145.1 Hadarchaeota archaeon (SeqCode) | reverse complement strand
CTCCCAGTCCATGTTGGAGGTTGTTCAGACAAAGCGGAGATGGTGGCGAGGCCGAGCCAGCACCGTACACTGCTTGTTCATGTTGATGCTTTCGGTGACGACATGCCGTTCCGGGGTTGTGAGATACTCGCTCTTATGTTGTGTTAAGGATGACAGTGGTCGGTGCCAACGAATTCGTATCGTCAGGTCGAAGAATTCTCCCTTCCGCCAGTGCTTCCTGGGGAGTGAAGCCGGATCACTCCTCGCTCCCTTACGAGTATCGGGTGTAGAAGTAGATGGCAATGTAAATCGTCGTCGCCCCACGGCGACAAACGCCGCCGTCATCCGTAATAGAGGGTGCCCATGGGGAAGATCCAGATCATCCTGAGTCTGCCAACCGGACATCCTTCACGAACCGGTGCCGAGTCTCGGTCTATCTCCAAGTCTTCCTAGGTTGCGAAGAAACCCACGCATCTGCTCAGGATCCTCCGCGGGCACGGTGTGCTGACGAGGTCAGCGGCCCCATTGAAACGCAGCTGTTCTGGAATGCCTGATAGGAGCCCTACGAGATTGCGAACCGGCTGTATCTCCCTCCTCCATACCAGGGCGGGCTGCGGCCATCCTTCCTCGAATACTGGGGGAGTTCGGCACCGGTCTCACCTGGCGGCGGTCTCAGCTTCGTCTGGTCCACCATCTTGTAGAGGCGTCTCCCAACCATTAGGGACCAAAGCAGGAATCCGGAAAGCAGAAAGGTGGCCGTGATGGTACACCACTCGGAGACATAAACCCAGAAGAGGGTTCTATCCTTCAAGGCCAAGGCTTCCTCCGTGAAGGAATCGATATCAGCGACGAGCTGGTCAAAAAGCGACCAGGAACCATCATAGTCCTGGGCAATGTAGCGACGCCTAGCCTCGCCCCACGTTCCATCCATCGTTATTATCTTCACCATCAACGGATTGGTGTTGGCACCGAATTTCTCCACGAAGTCCATCATCGAGATGATGAGGCCCTGTTTCTCTGAGTACTCACTAAAACGTTTCTTGAGTCTGTGGACGAACACCACGTCCTCGGGCAGGCCTCTGCCAGTGCTGTACATCAGCATAGAGAAGTAGGCATCCGGCTCGCACTCACCCCGCCAGACACCCAGAGAAGATGTGTCCCCTTCACACCAGGTATAGCCATTGCCATAACGCCAGCCCACAACAAGCGGCCACGTTCCCTTTTCCCCTATCCCGACAGTGGGAGAAATGTCAGTCCTTCCCCACGCATATATACGGGAACCCTGTTTGGGGATTATGAAGGAGATTGCAGTCCACGGCAGTTGAAGAGTCAGATGGTCTTTGAGTCGCGTGAATACTTCGGGAAGAGTGGGGTCTTCGTTGATGACGATTTCCAGGGAACGCCTCTTGAAGAATATGCCTGACTTCACAACCGCACCTGCATCGGTGGGGAAGGCGTCAGAGATGGTGGATTCTGCCAACTGGGTGGAGAGTAGGTCATGATGTAGTACTCGACCAACAAGAACTCCTATGCGTGTATGGTTAGTCCACGTAGAGGGGTTCTCCAGGAGCTGGACACCAGCGTCAGGACGCAGCAGCCCGATCTGAGTGAGCGTGTCGCTTGCTGGCGAGCGAGATGCCACCACCTATTGCAGAAGATTCAACTCCGGGCGGGTTGTTCGGCGTTTTCCAAACAGATTCGAAGCTTTTTTATCTCTGGGGACCGAGTCTTCGGCCAGGGGATAATCATGAGAGTACACCGGCGAGCTGTTTGCAGTGTGGTAGCTTGCGTTCTTGTGCTACCAATTGTGGGCACACTTTGGGCTGCGTGCAGATGTCTGGCAGGATCTAGAGAAGAAGATAGCATGGGAAGGGAGGTGAGAATATGAGAAAGCTGGCAGCATTGACCATAGCATGCTTGGCGCTCCTTTTGGTTGCGGCGTTGAACGTCTGTAGCAGGGAGAAGAAAGTACAGGTGTGGTGGGACCAAGTGAAGATATGGCAGGGCGA
>CAYVLA010000102.1:0-9930 GCA_964452145.1 Hadarchaeota archaeon (SeqCode) | reverse complement strand
GCATACCAACAATACAAGTACTTTGATCAATGGGGCACCGAACAGATAGACCAAACGCCAACGTTTGGCGACATTCCACACAACCAGTGGTATGGAGTCGGGAATCTGCGAGAGTTCATTACTAGTCAAGCGTCTGGGAAGACCACGGTCCGATTGTGCCTCTGGGAACAAGACTGGCTCGAAGACGATCTACTCATTGGCTGGACGGAAATAGCGAACACCGACAACATGAACGAGAACCAATGGTATGACTACCACAAGTATGGCACATATGCCGAGACCAAGGGTTCGGTCAGATGGGTTTGGGTCCCTTAGGTCTAGAGATACGAGAGCCAAGGTGATACAGACCCCCTCTTTTTCCTTTCCCATGTTAGGGATGCAAGAGAGTCTGATGACGAACCATAACCCCATATGGGCCGGATGAAAGTATACAGAAGGAATGAAGTCGGTACGGGATAAGTAGTTGAAGGCAAACTGGATGAGAATCGCTCTGGCGGTTGCCCTGTTTCTAGCCGGCGCTTCCAAGGCAGCGTCGTTTAGATTCAGATCAGACTATGACGAGTACCAAGCGCAGATGGACAAGCTTTCCGTACAGGGATACATGAAGAACGAGCAGGTTAAAGCCCTAGAAATAGAGCTTGAGACGGCCCAGAATGAGAGCAAGGCGAATATCACCGACACTCTGACCCGTGAAAAGGAAGGCCTCCGACAGTTGAGATGGGAAATCCAAAGACTGGGAGCAGACAAAGCCGACGAGGATCTGATTGAAGCGAACGTCCAGCGGTCGTCACTAGTCATCGGTTCACTAGCCCTTACATCCTGCATATTGTTGACCGTACTGGAAATCGGGCACACGACAGACCCCCAATGCAAGGCAAGGTTTATATGTCATGCTCGGGCTTCTGGTCGTTGCGCTTGCATGGCTGTAGAGACTGAGTCAGAAGACGGCGGACAGCTCTGAGAACCGTTTTCCACAACGACCAGCTCGGTTTCGACGGCGGATGTTGGGTGGGTTTCCGTTTTGAGAATTGGGCTCCCTACGAGGGTGGTGAGGAATATCGTTAGGAACGCAACCTATTCGGCACTCCTGGCAGCTACCTGTCTCTTCATCGCCCTCGTGGGGAGTGCTTTCTTGGTGGTAGGTGAAACGACTGCCACCAGCTTTGCCCGAGCTTCGCGACAACTCCATCGTTCAACCAAGGGAACCTTCACAGTCGATTTCCAGGAGAAACTGCCGCCGCAAACCCTTCAAAGTTTGCTACAACAGGTCGAGTCCTCAGCACAAGCGTCAGAGTTCGAATACATGGTTCGCACCATAGCATATGCAGACGTGTTGATTGGGGAAAAGAATGCTAGGATTCCGGTTGTGGGTGTTCGAGGCTCACTCCCTCCTGGAAAAGGCTGGAGACCCACTGGGGAGCGAGGACTATTTGTAACCGAGGGGCTGGTAAGTCGAGGTGAACTTCAGGCGGGATGGAGGAGCGGACAGGTGCTGGTCAACGACACGCCCTTCAAGGTTGCAGGCACTCTCCAATATGCAGTACCGCTGTATCCCCCGGAACTCGACGAAGGCGTGCTAAGTTTCGACTTACAAGGATGGAACGAATACGTGGTAATGGGCATGGAGGACTGGATCTCGCTGTTCGGCACGCAGGATGTGGTGCAGGTCATTATCCGGGATGGAGAGAATCAGAGCCTAGACCCCTTGTCGCATCCTTACAAGAACCCACTCTACTCAACTCTGTCTGCCTTGGAAGACAGCCCGCTTAGAGGAGAGATCCAGATTTGGCGCTGGTACATGCCCAACCCGGCCAATGCCAACCTCTTCAGACTCATTGGCTACAGCTTATCGTCTATTGCAGTGGTTAGCGGCGCTGTGGCGGTGTTTTCGTGTGCCAACTCGATCGCCCTGCTCAGGTCAAGGGAGATAGCAGTGATGAGGGCTATCGGAGCAGACCTTGGACGAGTGAGGAGACTACTCCTCGGCGAAGTCACTTTCCTGGCACTCCTTGGCGGAGTCCCAGGAGCGATTATCGGGGCGGCGATTTCACTACTCATCTTGGGATCATTGCAGATGCACACCACTATGGGATTAGTTGTTGTTCAGTGCATGGCCGGCTTCCTAGTCTGCCTGATCGTGACCGTCTTCTCCTCATCTCTTTCCCTCTATAGAATCGGGAGGAAACGACCAGCGGAGGTGCTCAGGTGGAGCGGTGGATTCGCTTTGCGCTAGGAGACCTCAGACGGAACTGGAAGAAGGTGCTCGTATCTGCAAGTGCCTTCATCCTGGGCATCGCGCTCATGGCAGCCTTACTAGTCCTAGCTAGCGGAGCAGCTGCCGTAGGCTTGGGGAAGCCCGAGACGCCCCAGGACGAGTCTGGGGCTACAATCGTCCTGAACAGCAGATCCTACGCCACCCTGTTCGAACAGATCATGGATGAAAACGAGCTGAAAGAGATAGGAGAAATGCAAGGCGTCGGTACGATCACGCCATATGCTTACCTGCCCATCACCTATCTCACCTCGGATCTCTCCAACCCCGATATCCGGACTCTAAGATCGCTTGAGATGGTGCTAACCGACTCGGTTCGCAGTCTGGCAATGGCGGCGGGGAGGGCACCCGCAGCCCAGGGTGAGATAGTCCTTTCTGTGCATCCTGATCGGCTCCCACCCCACCTGAGAGGAATCAAGCTGGGAGATGTGGTACGCTTTCACACAGCTGACACCTTCATCGGTCCCGGTTCTCTGCCCGCTACGAGAAGCATTGACGGTCGTGAATTCACGGTGACGGGGTTCTTCGAGGGAGGGTCCGAGTGGGGATCCGAGGCCCTCGCTGCATTGGCGATGAGAGAACCTGAGATCCCCGTCAACAGGATCGCGGTACAGTTCTCAAGAACCCAGGATGCAAGAGCAGCCTACCACAAGCTTGCAGACCGATACAGGAAGATGCCACTGTACATCTTCTCCTCTGCTCTGGTTATGGATGAAAGATCTGCCATGAAGAAGCGTCAGTGGGCCTCTTTTCTCTTGCTGGTCTCTGCAGGGGCCACCGCTATCGGGTCGGTGACCCTGGTGAACAGCTTCCTGCACCTCTCCCTTGCGCGTAGACGCGAGATCGGGATCATGCGGTGCGTAGGAGCCTCCAGAAGACAGATCCTGGGCCTGTTCCTATTCGAACACCTCGCACTGGTGATCGTCTTCTTTCTCATCGGGTTGATGAGTGGGGTGCTATTGGGCGGGGGGATTAACACTCTGATCTTCAGGAGGTACAGCCTTGTCCCTAGCTATGGACTCTACGCCATGTTCCCGATAACCTGGGATGTCTTGGCATACCCCGCTCTCGTGGCCCTGACCATAGGATTTGTCGCCTCCATGATCCCCAGCATCAAGGTTTCACGAGTAGCTCCCGTGGAGGTCCTACGACATGAGGAATAGGAACCTTGAACACCCTGAACACTCTCAACACCTGATCGTCGCCAACCACATCTCCAAGACATACGACATGGGAAGACAGAAGATACAGGCTCTCAGAGACGTGAGCCTGGCTGTCCGCAGGGGGGAAAGCCTCGCGATCCTGGGTCCTTCCGGCTGCGGGAAGACCACGCTTCTCAACCTGTTGGGGGGCCTGGACATCCCCAGCCAGGGAGAGGTTCTCTTCGAGTCGAGAAACCTTGCGAGTCTCAGAGACCCAGAGCTTTCGGACCTGAGGAGAAGACGGATAGGCTTCGTGTTCCAGTTCTACAACCTGATCCCCAACCGAACCGCCCTTGAGAATGTAGCCCTGCCTCTCTTCTTCGCGGGTAAGAATGACAAGGACTCAAGGAATGCCGCTCTGCAGGCTCTTGAGAAAGTTGGCCTGTCAGAGAGATGTGATCATTTCCCCGCTGAGCTATCCGGCGGCGAACAACAGAGAGTCGCCATAGCGCGAGCCTTCGTCATCAAACCGTCCGTCATACTGGCTGACGAGCCAACTGGAAACCTGGACAGTGCCACCGGCAAGCTGATCATCGACACGCTGCTCGAGCAGAAGAATCGGGGAATCGCCATCGTAGTCGCGACCCACGATGCCCGGCTCGCAGGACAGGCAGACAGGACGGTGAACATTGTTGACGGAAGAATAGTCCGGATCGAGTCGGCGAGATGATGGCAGGCTGTCTGTCTCACGGATCATCGAACAACTCGGGGAGCAGACCTCCTTGATCCCTTAGTCTCACTGTTCCCGTTAGCTGTATGTCCTGGGCTCATCGGACTTGGCGAGGGAGTGTGAAGCATCCGTCAGAAGTGATTGCTGGAAAGATCCCATCCTACCTGTGTATAATAAGTGGTGTCTGCCATCCTACCACATCTTGTGATACCCAGATGGGGTCGAAGCAGAACCATGCAAACAAGAAAGGGGAGGATCACGAATGCTTGTCGGGCTCCCGCCCAGGATTCGGGCACCGGTTCAGATGGTCCGACGCGCCATATCCTGATACAACCGTCATCAGACCCAGCAGCGATCCTTGATCCGTCTGGGGACCAGCTAACCGAGGACACAGGCCTAATGGGGCCGGTCAGATTCAGGATAGGCACAAGTCCGCTGGTCCCGATTCGCCAGACCGCGACTCCGGTCTCACTGATCAGGTAACAACCGCAATATTCGTCTGGAATCTCTCATCCGGAGAGATAGTCCAGATTGGCGTTCACACGAACCCGGAAGGGAGCAGCTCGTTGACATGGCATCCCAGGCTGCCTCTCAACGACCTTTGAAGCTCTCTATCTACTCGAATCATCCAAGGCTGGTTATGCGTCGTCATGGAGCCCAGACGGCAAGCGGATAGTCGCGGTAGGCCCTTCACGAAGAGTCCACGTCTACGGGCTCACACGCTGAGCTTCGCCCACCTCCGGCCCGGGAAGGGTCCAATTCTCAGTATGGAACAAGGCCGGCAATCGCTGCCTGAAGCAGCTTCACATCCAACACATCTGGATACCACATTCTGGCACTCGGCGGTAGTTCCATTGTCCTGGGGGATTCGATGCCCTCTCGATCCGGGATTTGATCTACTGGCAGTATGCGAAGACCATCTCCGAGTCGGCCGGCCCCGGGAAGAGACAGCACGCTTTCGTGATGAACAGGTTCAAGAAGCTTGCCCCCGGAGAGATCCCGTGGTCAAGCTCGATCAGGTAGACACAAGGGAGCGCGAGAAGCAAGAGGACCGCATCTACTGCGGAGGCGGGTAGGACCCAACCCTGGACCATGTCCTGCCAGGCCCAAAAGGAAGACTCCCAACCTTCCTCAAGATAGCGCATCCCCCTCACCACCAACCACCAGATCCCCAGAAGCTATGCTTTCCTACTCCGACAAGTGGCCAGCTACATGGATCTCCGCGTGGAGACGGCGCGAGTGGTCTCGACCTCGCGGAAGGCTCTTCTCCTGATCATGAGTGAGTAGAGGACGAAGCCGGAGACCATGCATGTGCCCGAGACGGAGAACCACTCGATGAGGTAGACCCACATCAGGGCCCGATCCTTGAGTTTCAAGGCCTTTCCCTCTAGAAGATCGTAGTCGCGAAATGACTCCTGATAGACGGCGGCGGCAAGTTCGTACTCACCGTCGATGTAGTGAAGCTGGCCCTGGATGCTCTTGTCGGCGATCTTCGCCATCTCCCTGGCTATGGGTTGTGTGTTGGCTCCGAACTTCTCTGCGAACTCCAGGATGGCGAAGACCATGGCCTTCTTGTCCGCCGAAGACGTGATGAGGAATCGGGCCTTCCTCACGAGTTCGAGGTCCTCCGGGATCTTCTGCTGGGTCGTGCCGTAGACTAGGTTGTAGGCGTAGTCCTGGCAGTAGGCCCAGTTATGCAGAGTGGTGGTGGGAATGTTGTCCCAACCGTGGCCGATCTGTACAAGGGCCCCGCGACCCGAGACCCTGAAGGTTACGGCGGGATACTCAAGCCCCCTCCACATCGCCAGCACCTCGCTGCCCTGGCGGGCGATCATGGGTCCGTGGTGTCCGCCGTTCATGGGATTCTGCTCGATGCCCGGCAGGGCAAGCATCGCATTGTCGCCGACCAGTTTGTAGAACGTGTTGAGACCCTGGGTGATCTCCTTCTCGTATATGATATCGGCTGGAACGATGTCGTAGAAGGTGGAGGCCATCCATAGATCTATCCGGTTGCCGTTCCCCACCCAGTAGATGAACTCGGCAAGGACGGCTCCCAGGCCCTCCTCCAGAATGGCCCTGCGAAAGTCGGGAAGAAAGGCGGGAGACAGGATGTCCGGAGCCAGGTCCTGAGCTATGATGCAGTCGTACTTTCCAACCATCTCCTGGTAGTTGCGCGGAACATAGAGTCGGACCAAGCGTCTTGCGTCCTCGAGGATCATTTGCTGAAGGGAACAGGGAACAGGCTGCACCGTCATCCTGGGCTCCAAGCTGTACCACGAGGAGAACAGGTTGACGGGCCCCACGAGCTGCCCGATGAAGAGTATCCTGATGCGCCCGGTCTCGGGGTCCTGCCGGGCTGCGACCGCGTCGGGAAGCCATCCCGCCGATGCGCTCACCGCCAGCAGCATGATTACTCCAATTGCAGGTTGAACCTTTCGCAATGTCCTCTTCCGCCTCGCACCACGTAATGCCTACACTTCAGGCAGACGGTATCCTTAAAGGATCTCTCGCATTCGGCCGGAACGTCCCGGGCCTTGGCGCGCCTGGGCCCCCCCTCGGCCATCTTGGCCGACGGTCCCAAGGAAGGCGCACGGCGCCTGCGCCTGACAAAGGCGACCATGCAAAGGCAGGCGACGCCTGTGATCGCAACTGCTGACAGCACGCCGAATCCCCCTTTGCCCTCCATGGAACTCACATCCCTGTCCGTCAGGCGGGTGATGAAGACCGGGTAGGGCGAGGCCTTGAAAAGGAGGGAACGTCCTCTCCTGTTATGCTCGTGCGGCTGACCTAACATGTCCAGCAGCTCCGGATCGGTCCTATCAGAGGCCAGCCTCAGATTCAGGTCAACGGATGAATTCGGTGACCAGGTGACCAGGACATGCTCGTCCTCGCCCCTCCTGAACAGGTGGGCCTCAACCCCGCCTTTCAGTCTCAACCTCCTCTCGTACTGGGCTTCGCCTACGGAATCCACCAGGGCTTTGTGGGCCCAGAACGCAGGCCTAGGTGTGAGATCCCGCTCTATCAGGCCCGAACTCTCCTCGGGCGCAGGTGCGGCATTAAGGTTGAACCAGAAGAGCTTGTCCGCACCCTCCGCAAATGCGACGACGTAGGATCTGACAAGATAGGCTGCTTGGTCGTCCATTGAGACGTTGGCCGACGGAGTCCAGCTTAGCTCCGTGAACCAGATCTCCTTCTTCGAATCGCCGAACTCGGCCATAAGAGCCCTAAGTGCGGACATGTTCCCGGTGAAGTTGGTGACATCGTAAGGCTTATCCATGTACGGGTGGATGGCCATGACATCGAAGTAGCGGCTGCCACCCAGGACATACACTTCCCTGAGGAACCTCACGTCGAAACCGATCACACCGCCTATGAGGACGGTGCACTCCGGGTCGGCCTTCTTGGCTGTGAGGTAGGCCGACCTGAGCAGCTGGAAATACTCCTTGGGGTCGGCCTTCGGGAACCAGAAGTAGCGGATGTTAGGCTCGTTCCAGACCTCCCAGTGCTTGACCTTGTCCTTGAAGTGGGTAACCGTTGCAAAGACGTAGTCCTCCCAGTCGCTCAAGTGCTTGGGCGGGAAGCGATCCCTTTCGGGCCAGTTCTCGGGGCCCGAGGAGGCCCAGTTGGCCGAGTAGTCCAGAATTGCCAGTATCCTGATCCCGGCCCTCGTGCAGTTCTCGACGAAGCTGTCGTACTGATCGAAGGTGAAGGTGCCGTTTTCAGGCTCTATGGCATTCCAGTTGAAGTCCATCCTCGTCCAACCGAAGCCTCCTTCGACGAGGATGCCCGGCCGGTCCCCGTGGACCACGCCGTATCTTGAACCGCCTGCTGCGCCGGCAAACGAGATCAACAGGGCGACCCCTGCACCCAGGGCTCGGATCAGACCACGGCGATGATCGGTGATCAAAGTCTTCTTCCTTTACCCTTCGTGACGGCAATCTCCCGGTAGAGGCGACGCTTTATCATCAGGGAATAGACCACCGTGCCAGTGATGAGGCAGGTAGCCGTCACGACCAAGTACTCTATGACGTAGACCCACATCAGGGCCCGGTCCCTCAACCTCAGGGAGTCATCGGTCAGCTCCTCTATTCGATCAAGGACCTCGTTCATCAGGGTCACGGCGGCTTGGAAGTCCTGATCGACGTAGAGTCCGTCGGCCTCCTTCCTCCTCTGATCGTTGGCGTTTATGTCCAAGGTCATCGAGCGTGTGTTGGCGTTGAATCTCTCGACGAAGTCCAGAGTTGCCATGAGCAGACGTTTGAGATCATGATATCTGATCATCTGGGTCTTGTAGATGTGTCTGAGCTCGTGCTCCTTGGGAACGGGAACCCCGGCCACGTAGAGGACCATGTTGCTGGCGTAGTCTCCGTAGTACTCCCATTTCATGAAGTTGACACCTCCGCCGGGAGTCCAGTCCGATCCCATGGCGAAGGTTCGCCCCTCGCCTTGGAGCCAGGTCACTAGAAAGGGATGCCTCTCCTGCCCGACGGTCAGGACCGCAAGCTGATCGGCTCCCTCCTTCAATACCAGGTTATTGAACCTCAGGAACGTGTTCATGGGGGGCACCAGCGTCTCCCAGGGCAGACTAGCTATGAACTCGTTCTCCGGCTTGAGGATCAGGACCGTTCCGGTTGCAGGGTTGAAGCTCTGGAATGCCCCCTCGACCGGCAGGATGTCGGCCACCGTCGTCCCTATCCAAGGCGGTCTGCCCGGCTCGGCACCAAAGCTCTCGACGCCGCCTATCATGGTGAGACCAAGCCCCTCATCGACCACCGCATCCCTGAACCAAGTGAAGTGCCTGGACTCGAAAAGCCCCACGCCGGCGTCGCTGAACAGTATCACGTCATTGTTGTTGGCCAGGTCATCGTAGGTCCTGGGCATGTATATTCGCATGAACTTGCGTATGAAGTTCTCCTGGTACCACGCTAGGGTCGCTGGGACGCCCCGTATCGATATCAGAGGTTCCTGCTCCAGAAAGCGTGCGGGGGTCGCAGTCCCGACGTAATCGCCGATGTACAAGAGCCGGACCTTCCCGGTGATGGGATCCTGACGGGGTTCCGAAGCGAGGACATGCGGTGAAAGTGCCAGCACCAAGAACACGAAAGCGAATCGGCGCGCTGACCCCTTCATGTTTCCTCGATCACGGAGCTTGAGCCTCTTAAGTGTTGTCTGCAACGTGTTCGCGGGTTCTTGACGCGTGATGGACACAATACGCCGTCCGACTATTTGCACACCGTTGCCCCGTCAGTCTAACAGAGTGAGACGGATCCCTGGACACAACCTTTAAGAGGAGTTGTAACGTTCAGCGCATCCACCTGCTCAGTTACTGAGGAGGAGGAAACTGGGAATGTCAACTCACATCGGGAATCGTTGTCTTCCGGTCAGCGTCCTGCTTCTTGCATGCCTGATCGGACTGGCAGGGATTCCGGAAGCACTAGCAGAAATGCAGCCCCTGTGGACCACGAACGTGGGTGGCAAGATAGAAGCGCATCCAATGGTAGCGGATATCACGGGGGACGGCAAACCAGAGATCATCATTGGAGGCAGGGCAACCGGGAAACTGTCCGTGCTCAACGGCATCACCGGGGCAATCCTTTGGGAGTTCAATGCAGGATACGAGATCGTGAGAACCGCTGCGGTCGGCGACATTAACGGCGATGGCAAGCCGGAGATCCTCTTCAACACAAGGAACGGCACCATGAGGGTTTTGGACAACACCGGAAAGGTGCTCTGGTGGAAGGATCTCAGCGACGGCGATCCGGCGGTTGGTGATCCCAACTGCCTGT
>CAYVLA010000101.1:0-11993 GCA_964452145.1 Hadarchaeota archaeon (SeqCode) | reverse complement strand
GTCAACTCACTATTTAACCTACCTACCGGCTGTACGTACCGTCGATACGTATCGAGGCGGCTGAACAAGCCTTATCAGCCCACAACCACCCAAACCCAACCAGCTTACCCCGAAAACCTACGACTTCGCGGTGCCCGGACCTCGGGAGGATAGCTCGCCGTCTTGTCAGCATTCTTGTTAAGAAGCCTTAAATCAAGAGGTAACCCAGAAGTGGTCGATGCTCCCCGGACGCCGGAACACCCCCGGCGACATCGCCTCCCTTCTTGGAGTGATAGGTAACCCAACTCGCGCCAAGATCCTGACCTGTCTGCTGCGCGGCCCGGCCCAGTTCACCGAGATCCTGGACTACTGTGATCTCGACATACAACAACAGTGCGGACTGCTTGACTATCACCTCAGACAACTGGTGGAGAACGGTATGGTCACACGAACCAGTCAGGAGTGGCAAATCACTCAGACGGGAATCAGGGCAGGGAGGCTCATTGAGAGGATAGTGGAGATCTGTGACGATCTCCCGAAGACGGATGTGGTGGATGTGGATGTGGCTTCGGTAGTAGGCAAGAACATCAAGGTGGCCAAGCTGACCAAGGACAATCTTGAGAGCTTTGTGGATTTTTACATCGGCAAGTATAGCATCAACGCCAAGAACAGAGATCGGGTGTCAGAGATCTTTCGGAAACACATCGGCAGACGTTCCACGATTGCCTTCCTCGCACAGGACTCAACGCAGGTTGTGGGCTATATAGATGGCGAAGCCGTGAACCAATCCCGAGGATACGAGGGATGGGCTCGGGGCCAGAAGACTGGGATCCTCGGATACATCAACAGCATCGAGATCGCGCCGAAGAAGGAAAAACACGATCCAAGGGAGATCGTGGGTGCCCTCATCGATGCTCACGAGGAGTACTTCAGATCCAGACCCAACTGCAACGGACTGTGGGTCAGCAACTTCTCACCCGAGATTCATGAATGGGGAAGACTGATTTCCAGGATGCTGCAAGAAAAGGGATTCTGGGTTCAGAACATAAGCTACCATATGAGGAAAGACTTCCCCAAGAAGGCTCGCTCCACCTGAATGCTCAGAGTATTCGATGCCCTCTGGCCCCGGGAGCTAGTCTTTGAAGGCCAACGATGTTCCCATCGACCGTTCTTCCGTGTGAACAACGCAGTCTCCATCCGATGCGACGCTCGGTTACTCCGAGCGTCGTAGAATTCTGCCCATCCTCGGCAACTCACCCGTTCAATGTCACGGCTTTGAGGATACTCGATGCCTACGTTACCGATCTCCTCGGGTGATACCCCACACCCTATGATTCATTTAAGGGCAGGTCGGTTGCACATATGAATGATCGGCGGGGGAACGGTGTATGGCACGACATCGTCCGGCATCTGCCGCGCGATGATTGAGCTGTTTGGGCCAGGCTATTCGTGCACGGCTTGATTCTGCCCCGTTTCACCCCCAAGGGAGAAACGGACGAGGCAAGGAAGAGGGGGTCAGAAGGAGCTGGGAAGTCATCTTCACAATGTCACCCACTCAAATGTGCAGAGATCGGGGGTGACGCGTTTCCCGTCTTGTTTGACCTAGTCACGGGCAGGAATGCTTATAACCGGGCAGGCGATGTTCGTGTGTGGTTGGGTTGTTCTCCCTGGATGACATCCTCACCGTCCTGCGAAGCCCCATGAGGAGAACGATTCTGGAGCTGCTTTCCGGTTCCGGCAGGCCCCTGGCCTACACAAAGATCTGGGGGTGCTTCGACCTCCCCTCGACCGGGAGTCTGAACCATCACCTCCAGACGCTGATCGATCACGGGCTGATCGCCAGACAGAGCTCAGGATATGTCCTGACTCCGAGGGGCAGGATAGCCCGCGAGGTATCCTCAGACATCGAGGACTCCTACCGGAAGCACGCCGTGGGCGAGGGCCGGGGTGGTGGAGAGTTGAACAAGAATGCCAGACAGATACTGGTTAGACCTGTTGAGAAAGGAGATCTCCTTCGATACGTACTGAAGGCTGGAAGCGTGTCCAGCAAGGGACCCCTGTCTGAGGAGAGGGTCAGAAGGGAACTGGAGCAGAATCGGGATGGGTGGCTCAGGATGGAGGCCCAGGGCATCCACGGGGCAAGATTCTCGTCCGTTGTGAATCTGCTGGCTGTCGAGGACGGCCGCTGCGTCGGGAACATAAGTGGACGGGAGGAAGGGATACAGGAAGTGGGACTGCAAAGGATCATCGTTGACAACATGGCCAGCTTCGGCGATCCCGTCGTTGCGAACAAGCTCGTGGCGAGCCTGGTGGAGCATGCCAAGAGGCGAGGCGCGGATTTGATCCTATTCTGCTTGGATGACCCATACGACCAAGACGAAGCGGCAATACTGAGAGGGGGCGGGAAGCTCGTCCACGAAACAAGACACAGAGTCCTCCGCCTGGCTCCCTGAAGCACCTTTCCCGTACCCAGCATGTCCACGATATGCTCATGGCCGGGACAACATCTGCACAGGGGCAAGGATTTCATAACCGGTTCTGGCGCTGCTCGTAGGTTTGGTAGTCGTAGTCGTATATCCTTGCCTTCCCCTGCTCGAAAACAACAAGTCTGTTGCACACGTTGGCTATCAGTCTTCTGTCGTGTGAGGCCATGACGAGCGTTCCTCGATACGTTCCAAGGGCTTCCTCCAGCGTCTCCCTCGAACGAATGTCCAGATGGTTGGTCGGTTCGTCCAACAGCAGAAGGTTGGCTCCCGAGATGACGAGTTTGGCCAGCGCAAGCCGTCCCTTCTCACCGCCGCTGAGCATTGAGACCCTCTTCCCAACATCGTTGCCGGGAAAGAGGAAGGCGGCCAGAAGGGCTCTCACAGAGTCCTTTCTCTCCCGGTGGTCGGCTTGACATGCTTCCTCCAGGACCGTGTTTCGGGGATCCAGGCCGGCGAGCTCTTGGTCGTAGAGAGCCCGGGAGACGTAGGGACCCACCTCCACGTCGCCGGCATCCGGCTCGAGCGTACCTGCAAGGATACCGAGCAGCGTGGTTTTCCCCGACCCGTTGGGACCGATTAATCCCAGCCTGTCTCCCCTCTTCAGCGTGAAGGTCAGATCGGCGAACAGCGTGCGGCCTTTGAAGGACTTGGATATGTCCCGGACTCGGACAGCCTCTTGGGCGCCCGGGAACTGCGGTTTGAACAGGATGCGCACCTCCCTCCTCTTGAAGGGCTTCTCGACTCGCACCATCTTGGCCAGAAGCCTTTCCCGGCTCCTGGCCTGTCTTCTTTTCTTAACGCCCAGGGTCTTGAGGAAACGGATGACTTCCTCCTCCCGCCTTATCTTTGCCTGCTGAAGCTGGTAGTCCCTGGCATGCTTGACCGCCTCCTGTGCCTTGAGTTCCCTGTACTTGGAGTAGTTGCCTGGGTAGAGGGACGCTCTTCCGTTCTCCAGTTCGATGACCTTGTTGACGGTTGCGTCCAAGAACGATCGATCATGGGACACGACTATGTAGGCACAGCTGATAGATCGAAGGAATCCCTCGAGCCACTCCATGCACTGGATGTCGAGATGGTTTGTCGGCTCGTCCAGAAGCAGGAGCTCGGGTTCGGACAACAGCGCCCTAGCCATCATCGCCCTCGTCTTCTCGCCTCCGCTGAGGGTCCCAACCTCACGTTCAAGCATATCCTCTTTCAGGCCTAGGCCGCCCAGTATCATTCTGGCACGGTTCTCCACCTCGTATCCACCGATCAGGCGATACTCCGCATCCAGATTCGAGTAGGCCAAAACCAAGTCCTCGACCCGATCCGGGTCAAGCTCCGGGTCCGACATCCTCTCCAGCAAGGCGTGCATATCGGATCTGAGCATGCGCAACTTGGGCATGCCCTGGATGACGGTCTCCAAGACGCAAGGGGGATCCTCCAGTCTTGGGTTCTGGACTACCTCCGAGCAGACCAGATCCTGTTTGGCCGTAACGGTTCCCGAGTCCGGCTCAACATGGCCTGCGATGATTTTGAGCAGGGTTGTCTTGCCGGATCCGTTCGGACCTATCAGCCCGATGCGGTCACCGGTCTCGATGCTCAGATCGGTGTTTTCGAACAGAGTGCCTCCATAGGTTTTGGAGACTCCCGAAAGCCGGACTAGGCACTCCTTCTTCCTAGACTTGAGAAGCTGGCGGGTCGAAAAGCCAGCCAAGTGCATTGAACCGGTCTCCGCGAAGGAGTCGTTGGTCGTTCTCCTAGTCAACGAGCTTCCAGACACACAATCACAGCCAGAAGCCCAGAAGAGGCGGAGGGCAGAGACGGAAGGCCAGCGGAGGGCAAGAGCGTCTTGAGAGAAACTCAGCGGTCGCCGTTCAGCCTGGAGAGTCATTGACGAGTAACAGGTCTACGACTGCGCCATGTTACCCGTCAGACCCGTCATCACCCTCGGCCTCGGGTCCGGGCGAGGGTTCACGGATTCAGAGGCCAAAGGCGGCCAAATCCAGCCCCGAAGAGTGAGTGGGCCTAGGCCTTAAAAATTTGACCCGCCACCGCACCGCATCGCACTGCACACTCCACGCTCACACTCCACGCTCGCACTCCACGCTCGCACTCCACGCCCGACTTGAAGCCCGGATCCGATCACCAGCATATTCACGATCAGGGAGCGGCATGAATCGGGGTTACCCAAGGGTTGCCGAGTATCGAGGTCCAGAAGAGTGATCACTCGCCGAGTACGGGCAATTGGATCAGGACAAGTAGGCTCGGGTGGGATGCCCACTCGGATACGCGGATCCTCGTAAGCCTGCAGTCCGAGCGCTTCAAAGACTACGCTGGAAGGGTTGCCATCGGCCGCTTTCCCACCTAGGCCCCCCTCTGCCACATCTTGCCGCCCAATCCAGTGACCAGAGTCGTCCTCCTCTTGCCGGGTTGTCTCCTCCTCTCCCTCTCCTCCCTGAGCATCCCGGAGACCCTGTCTATGAACGCAGACCTACCCTGACAGACGATGAGAGTCCCGCTGCTGGGGGCAAACCCTAAGCTGCGGTCCATGCCTATATCCCTCCAGCTCTGGCGCGACAACGCGACGAGGTATCTCGCGTCGCTCTGATCGGCCCCTCCCGCCTCCTCCACGATCCTCTTGATGAGGCTATCCACCTCTCTGGCTGGAAGCTCGTCAACGTAGAACCAGATCCTGAACTGCCTTTCCTGATGCGACAGCCGGGCGAGCCATGCCTTCGTTGCCCGCCTCAGGTTGTAGTCATGCGGGCGGACGTAACTATGGATCGCCATATCTACCGTGCCTCCAAGCTACCGGGTTGGATCCTGGTTGCCCTCCCGCGTGGTCGGGTGCGACGAGTCGTGGGTTGTGGGAGCCTGGTTCGCCCCTTGCTTTCTCTTTGCAGAGAGCTGGCTCCGCACGACCAGAGCGGATGTGACAGCGACAACAATCACGACAAGGGCCAGGACGGGCCAGTTGGACCTTCTCACGATTCCCCACCGGCTTGTGCCGGATAGGAGTATGGATGTCTGGAGCGACCAGTCTGGGCCCTCAAGCACCAAGGTGGCCTCGCATAGCATCCCCGTGGATTGGTCCCACTTGCCGGAGAGCAACTCGGTGACGTTTCCGGAAGAGCCGTTGTATTGGGCTGTTAGCACCTGCCTTGTGGCTCCACCGTATCTCCCACTGTCCAGGCTTTCAACAATCAACCGCCTCGGCTCGCCCCGCCACCAGATGCGGACGGAGTCCCCAGCATCCAGGCTGGATCCAATCAGGTAAAGAGCAAGACCCGGAAACCCTTGCAGAGACAGGTCGGAAATGCTCCCTCCCAGATCTCCCGAGGATAGATTCACGCGGGGCTGAACGGTGCGGGCCGAGCCATCCAGCCACCTTGCCGTCAGGTCGTAGACCACGATCGGCGATCGGACCCAAAGGACATAGGCTCGCACTGTCGTTAGGTTCAGGCCATACTCAGCCACGATCGGGGCTTCCTCTTGGGGCAACGGGCCGGGCGACCAGCGGGTTTCCACCGACCATGTCGCCCAATCGCCGGGATTCACGCCCGCCCCAATGGATGAGCAAGGTTCGACAGCGCACAGGAGGCAGACAACGCAGGCAATCGCGACCACCCAACCCCTGTGGCGTTCATCTCCAGTTGCGGTCTCCTTGCCAGGGCCTATTGATCTCCCGAACACCTTCTTCTCCCCCTTCTTGCCTCGGAAAGCGAGTCAAGGATTGAGATGATCCTGCTGAGAACGAGTCCCTCCTCCCTTCCGGTCACGACGATCTCCTTCCTGCACACCCTCCTAGTGGGCGAGTATGTGCATTCAACGCTGACCCTGGTCTGGCCAATCCCCCCCGACAAGGCTATCTGGGTAACCCTGGCCGGCTTCCAGTCGGGGAAATGCTCGGCAATCCTCCTGCTCAGAGCAGCATTCCCCAATACGCAGACCTCGCAGCTCCCGCAGGCCACGCCTTCAATCTCGTAGGTCCGCCTTGCCACCAATAATAGCAGTAGCCTGGACCATATATTAGGGTTCCCGTGTGACCGGGTCGGTCACACCCCATGCGGTGGCACTGGGGGGCACGATCGGTGGGAATATGCGGAACAGCGCCCCGATGATCCTGGCCCCGAACGCCCGCTGGCCGTCTTCGCCCACAAACGCAGCGGTCTCTCCGGCCTTGAAATCGATAGCGATGGTGATGCTGCTCTGATTGGCCCTGTAGATCATGACCCCCTTGCCCTCCCTCACTTCATATCTCCTGCGAACCAGACCCAGATCGTGCAGACGGCGGAGTCTTCTGTTGACCAGGGTTCGGTCCTTGCCCAGACGCCTGGCCAACTGGGACGGATACGCTCCCCTGTCGCTGTTGGCCAGTATTCTCAGGATCTCCTTATTCACGCCGCTTCGACACACATCGAGGACCCGATCAAGCGATTCCCCTTTCCACATGAGCGACCCCGCTTCGACCCGGGTCTAGATCGAGATAACTGTTTCCTATCAGGAGCGGCGTCTTGGGGGTAAGTCTATCGGTTCATTCTTGAGTTGGATGGCAGGCTCGGACCTGACCAAAGGGAAGTCGAGATTCGGAATCTGATGCGCCTATGTGCTGCTACTACTCCCGAAGAGCAGACCCTTGTTCCTACTGCGACAGTATCCTCGGAAGCTCTCCGGACCCATCTCAAACAATGAAGCTGACACAATTCATAGATGTATGGGCCTGATCGTATCGGAAACAGGCGCGTGGAAGGCGAAGCGGTCGACAGATGTATATGTATGTGTCAACTTATTCTTTCTCATCATGGGGGTCAATCCGCTTACTCAGACACAGTCTCGTCTGTGGGGTCTGCGGGGTCGTGGGACCATTCCAGGGTGGGATGCTTCATCCAGATGATCATCGCCCCACCGCAACAGTTGAAAAACCGCTGGCGATATCGAGGATGGGCATGATGCAGACAGGCCTTGTCTCATGGCAGACCGAAACTTGGGGTTTCTCAGCTTATGAGCAACTCCTCCGCCCAACGTAGGAGTCTTTCGGCATTGATCGCGGCCTCCTGCGCATCTCTTTTGCTCATCAGCCTCTCTTCATATTCCGCCGCGTTCTTGACGCCGAGCAAGCGGCTCAGTTGTCTTGTCTTGCTGACTACCACTTCTTTGTCCAGGTTCAGAGACTGGAGTAGAGCGATGGCTTCCTCGTGCCTTTCGCCGGCGTGTCTTAGACCGATCGTGAACACAGTCACCGCATCACAGGCGTTGACCCCGCAATGAACGGCGTTCATCACAGCCGCGTTCCACCTTCCGTTGTCAATGCCGTCTCTGACGGCCTCGAAGTTCTCGTGGGCTTTCTTGAGGTAGTTCCCAAATAGCGATCGATCGACATGTCTGGTCTTGACAGGCATCCCATCATCCAAGCTCTCTTCCGCATATCCAGATGTGATTCCTCAGAATCCCCCTGATCAAAGGAGTCTCCCTCTTTTGTTCATACTCTTTCTCGGACAGATAGTAAGGCGAGAGCGCGTTCCCAAAGCGCGCTACAACTTTGTTCTGAAGGTCAACAATGATCTCCTCCGCTCGGCCTCTCTGGTCGGCGACGACGAATAGGTCGATATCGCTGAGGGGCTTCTCTTCCTCGCCCACGACGCTGCCAAACAGGGCCGCCGAGATCACCTCAGGCACCTCGAGCGCTTCTTTGAGCATCCCCTTCAAGTCCCCAAGAGTCCCTGACTCAAGCGTGAAGATATCCTCGATGATCCGCCCAGCGTAGCTGTCGGCCCTGATGCTGACGGCATGAGACTTCCCAATGGTCCTGAGGGAGACGGCATTGGCTTTCTCAAGATCGTCCAAAGCCTTTCTGACGCCCGCGTGCGACAAACCAAGGTAGCTCGCGAGCTCCCTTATCGTGAACTCCTTATTACGATGCTTCCACAAAGCTCTGAGCACGTTTATCTTAACCTTAGAGCCAAGCAGCAACTCAAGATACCGATGAAGGGGCATTTGATCTCCGTACACTTTTGTATCCATATGGATACAAAAATGCTATGCTTCGAGAACGTCCAGGCTTGCTTCCCGGACCGGCAGGCCGATTGTCAGTGGCATCCGGTCAGCGCTCTTGTGTCGGGTCCTGAGACCCGGAAGCTATGCTGTCAGACACTAAGCCGGCACGAAACCGAGTAGGTGAGAATCTGGTCTTCACGAATCGCGGCGATGTCTACGTTACCGATCTCCTCGGGTGATACCCTATACCCTATGATTCATTTAAGGGCAGGTCGGTCGTACATATGAATGATCGGCGGGGGAACGGTGTATGGCACGACATCGTGGGGCATCTGCCGCGCTTGCCTTCGCGGCGGCATTCGTCATCGCGTTGCAGCCCGTGGTGTGCGGGGCTGGGCCGGGCTACTACTACACGACTCAGTCCTTCGACTGCTCCGTCTACGAGGGTGGTGGCTCTGTTTTCGTGGCCCAGTCGGCCACTCTGTACTGCTTTCAAGGCTGGGTGGACACGATCAACGTCACCCTTCCATACGACCGGAGACAGGCCCTGGGCCTGGAGACCACCCTCACGGTCCAGACGGGTGACGCGACGGAGATGGGGTGGCGAGTCGATCACCCAGGCAACCTCACCGTGATCAGCACGATCCTGCCCCAGAGACTCTACCCCGGTGAGGAACAGACCATCGTGGCCAAGTACACCCTGAGGGACATCGGGAGCAGTGGGGGAGCTACGTTTGGCGACCGTCTCTTCGGTAGGGAGGGCACAAACACGGTGATAAGGTTCAGAACACCGCTCTTCGAGGCGGAGGTGGCCGAGCTCATCGTACGGATCTACCCGCCCGTGGATCAGAGCCCCAAGGACTGGTCGCCCAGAACGGATTCCGCCAAGACATGGCGAGCCGATGGGAGACTGGGCATCATCTGGCACATGACATCCGGCATGCCTGAAAGAGCCCAGTTCGAGTTGGTGTTTGGCGAGGGAGGGTGGAACGTCACCCCGATAGACATGCTCGGAGTGGCGATCGCGGCCTTCGCCATCCTCCTCTACCACAGAAGGAAGAAGAGAAGAGCAATTCCGGGTGGTGGTGAATGAGGACCCGGTATGTTCTGGCAGCTTGCTCCGGGCTTGTTGCAGGTGCCTTGCTCGTCGCCATGGGTGGAACGCTGATAGGCCTGGCGATGTTGGCGCTCACAGAGAACCGTAAGCTATTCCTCATCACCGGCTACCCCCAAACGGTGAGCCCACCCCGGCTTGACTGGGGCCTGATGTCTGCGGGGGCGGGAGTGTTCGGTGCCGGCCTGGCGATGATGGTGCTCGTGCAGAGGTCGGTGTTCACCAGGACGTTGGTGAGGAATAAGGAGGTCATGCTTAGGCTGAGATTCGTGGAGCGAAGAGGAGGAGTCCGAAAGAAGAGGATAACCTATCCAGGGGCACAGCCGACGACACCCACCTCATCATGATGGCGAGGGTGGCTCGTCAAGGTGGCCAGGGCAGTGGGGGTTCGCGTCATCTGGACGACGACCCTCGTACTGATGGCCGTGAGGCGAGGCTTGCTCAGCAGGAAGGACGCCCATCAGCTGCTAAGGGACCTTGTGTCTTCCGGGCTCTATCTCAGGGCGGATGTCTACTCGGCCTTGATGGACGCAATCGAGAGCCTGTAGGGAAAAGGGCAGCGACTATCAGACCTAGGTTTGTGCTCCGCAGCCTTTCAGGGGGATGGGAGCGTGTCCGATTCCACCCCTGCACCCGGCTCAACGGAAATCACTGGGAGTGAAACCCCGGCACCAGAACCCATCAGGCTCGAAGGATGGGAACTGGTATCGGAATGCGGCTCAAGATACGCGATTGAAGAGGGGGTCCCTCACATGCTCCGGCCCATATGTCCCTACTGTAAGATCGAAATCAAGGTGACAAAGCACAATCACAGATTCGAATCGATCTGCAGCAAATGCGGGAACAGACTCCACGACAAACTCTCCGAGGACCCCTTGCTCCGCACATGACCCAAATGGACACGGACACGAGGGAGGAAGCAATGTTGAGGCGATCCATACGGACCCGCCTGTACGGACAGGCCGAAGCGCATTGCGCCCAGTCCCGGTCTATCAATCAGGGCCCAACCGATCCTCCGAGAGACCCGAAGAACTCGGCCTTTGAGAGGACATTCCCTGTCAAGAAGACGACAGGATGACTGCTATCGGGAGCCTTTGTTTTCACCGCGGAATCTGTGGTCAGTCTGCGGGCGTCAAGGAGTGGCGGGTTGTCGCGCGTTAAGGTCTATGACGTAGCCCGGTCCTTTCCCGCTTACCCATTCCTGGCCGAGGAGACTCTCGGGCGGTGTCTCCGGTTTCATGGTTCTGAAGCCCAGCGATGAGAAGAGGTCGCGGAATCTGGACTCCACAAGGACTTCTAGCATCTGGTAGGAGAGCTCTTCTCCGATCTGTGCGGATGAAAGGATCAGTTCTTTGATGAGGTTCTCGTCGTCCAGGTCTTGAAACGGTAGATAGATCTCTGGAACAGTTGAATTGGTAAACTTGCGGTGGTAGAAGGAAAGGGCCGCGACATTGCCATCACGGCAGAGAAGTCTATCTCTGGAGGGTTTGCTTTGATCGATTCGACACTCACCTGTAGCACAGTCCGATGCCTGGTTGGCCCAGGTTAAGGATCTGTTCATCCTCAGTTTCCTGAAGATCGGAGGGTCGTCCTCCGCGTTCCTCACCTCTACGCACGTGCCTGAGGAGGGTATTCTTTCCAGCAGTTTGGGTGTCTCGATACGCATATGGGCATACTCGGTCTTATGTTCCGGGTACCTCTTGTCCAGATGTTTCTCCAGCTCGGCCAGCGGGTAATAGATCCAGACGTCTAGCTTGTTGTGCCCCATCTTCTTGGCCGTGTCGATGGCTAACTCCAGGAGCTTGACGGATGCTGCAAGATCGTCATACTTCTTGTGGACATCTATCTTCACATGTGCAGCCTTTCCCCAGGGATCGGGTTCCACCACGGAGACCAGGCGTAGGGAGGCTCGGGGTCTGCCGTGGATGAGTCCCGTGAACCTGATTGCTCCTTGCTCCTGATCCCTCCTTATCTCCTCTCTCAGCTGGCTTGGCTCAGTCCCGCATTGGGCAGATACCTCCTCGGGGGTCAGGTCTTCGTATCTTGCCTGGTGGATCTCTCCCATAGCGGACTTGACCCACATCTTCTGCCTCGATTTTTCGATCTCGAACAGATCTTCAGAGTCCTCCGCCATGGTTGGCCTTGCAATAAGGGTTGACCCATCTGTCAGCCTGTACTCAGAGTAGGCCGTCGGGAAGAGAGCCTGAGCCATGCGAAGGAGGCCCAAAGCCTGTATGCCCTGGGAGGTCTGTTCGTACTTCTTCTCCTCTCTCTTGTTCACAAGAACCCCAAGCTTCCGGAGCTGGTATCCAAGCCTGCCTGACTGCAGGCCTGTGAGCTGCATTATCTCGGAGTATGCCAGACCGTTCTTGGCCTTGCCGAGCTCCTTGAGGATGCCGATCTTCTGAGGGTCTGACAACAGCTTCAGAACCGATACA
>CAYVLA010000100.1:0-12034 GCA_964452145.1 Hadarchaeota archaeon (SeqCode) | reverse complement strand
TCTTCCATTCGTCCAGAGTATGGACTTGCGCGGGTTTGGCAATCTTGTCCCGGTCCTTCAACGGGGGAACGGGTCGATCAGCGGGACCATCGTAATACTCTTCAGGTGTCAGGGTCTGGCCCCACCGCACATACCCTCCTCTCTCGACCTCTTCGATATAGTGGGCACCTGCTGCGAAGGCGCGCGTAACGGCGATGATGGCCCAGGTCGCATCGGGCGAGAAGCCCAGGTCCATCATGGTTGCTCCTATTGCACCGAGCATGTCCAAGTCAACGGTCTCCCTGCTCATCCTTTGAGCCGCTTTGACGATCTCCTTTGTGAAGGCAATGTATCTCCCTGCCACCCCGAGCTCTTGCGCTCGCGCGAACATCCGCTTGGCTGCCGGATCCTTCAGCATCAGGTTGGAGACGCCCAGCGCCTCGCTATCCATATTGTCTCTGACCAACTCCTCGGCCAGCTCTTCTGTGGTCCTTCCTTCTTCTTCGGCCTTGGCAAAATACTGCTCCAGCATCTTGCAGAACGCTGAAAAAGCTCCGTAAGCATGGCCAAACGCCAGAATGGATGCCCCGCAGGCCTGTGTTAGGAGAGTCTTGGACCGTGCGACAATCCTCGACAGGGCAGCCGGCACGGACAGCCCATCCTCCAGCGCCAGAATCATGACATAGTTCAACATCTGCTCTTCCTCGACCAGCGGTATTCTGGCCTGGAAGTCTATGAACAGCATGTCGACCAGTCCATAACCTGCCTCCACCAGCTCCGTTGTGTCATATCCTCTCGCGACGATGCGGTGAACATTCTTGTAAGCAACCTCCGAAACCCATCGAAACGGCTTCCTCTCGGTATCCGAGGCGACCGTGCCGTACTCTCTCTTGCCGTAGTCGTACGGCATTCTGGGATCGTCTAGATTGCCCATTTCTTGTACTCTCCTTGTTCTTTCTGCTTCGCGGCGTACTCCTGTCGTTCTTCCTGGCTTGGCACTTTCCTGTCCTCGGGACCGATGTATTCAATCATGCTCAGATCAAGCATCTGGACCATCGCCTCCCTCTTGGAGGCCGCCCAAGCATGTCCCTTTCTTAGGCTATACAAAGCATGGGCTGCACAACTGTATCCACGACACACGCTCCCAATGCACCAGGCCGCGTTAGGGGAAAAGCCGATGTCACACAGGGCCGCATTGCCCGCACCCACAATGTTAACGCCCACACGGGACCGGCCTTCCCTTTCGCGCCTGGCGTTGAGGTGTCCCTCGACAGCTCTCTGAAACTCGAGGTATACGCCGTCGACCTTCAGCTCTTCCTGTTTGACGTGAGTCGGCTCCGCCCTCGGGTCGCTGTCGATGTGTTGGGGGTGCCCCATCCCCATGACCGGCTTCTTAGCATCCAAGTACTCATCAACCAGTATCTTCGCCATCTCGGCAATGGATTTCCCCTCAATCCGTGCCCGTTCAATGTACTTGTTCATCATGTATCCATGGGCGGCGCCCGGTCCGTGGACGGCGCCGAAGGTGGTAACGGATGTGGCGACCGCGCAGGGGAGATCCGGCCGGCCAGCGACGACACTGATGGCCGCCGCGGCCGAGGGCGACATGGAATGCTCCATGAACTCACCCATCTCGTACCTAAGCATCTTCTCTTCATTCAGGGTCGGAATCCTGTTCTGGAACAGTACGAACAGAGCGTCGCAGAAGGAGTAGCCTTCCTCCGCCAGCTGGCTCAGATCATATCCTCGCATGACGGTTTTCTCTTCCGTCTTGTACGAGATGGCCGTCTTCCTTCGAAACAAGAGTTCTCTATCCATTCTTCCCTCCCCTTCGAGAGGCGCTATGCCTGCTGCTTACTTCCTGCCGAAGCGCGTTTCTGGCTTAGCCGGATACCGTGACAGGGTTTGCCACCACTTGCTCGATCCTTCCATTGACGTAAATCCGTACCAGCTGTAGACACTCTGCCCTCCCGTATCTGTATTCAGCGTTACATATGACTCCCAGCGTGGATCCTGTCTTGACATCGTCGAAGCGGACAACCCCCATGGCAGGTCTTTCCTCGATCGGTTTGACGTTCTCCTCCTCCGTGTAGCCCCCAGCATAGTACATCTCCTTGTCTGCTCCACGAAGAGTAGTGACGGAAGCAAGGTTCAGCCCTGTTCCCTGTTCGCTGACGAAATCGGACACTCCCTTGTAGTAGCGGATAACGCTACCGTTATTGGCGAATATGACAAGGTGGGCTGTGAGAGCCTCTTTCGCCACTTGTGAACTGGAAGCATGCGGGGAAGATGAGGGAGGGGATGAGAAGAACCTGGTGAAATCGTAGACCCTTACAGCATAGTTCTGTCCTTCAAGCGTTATGTGTGTGTCCAAGATCTCGGGCTTAACCGGATAGTCTTCTGTAAGGCTCAGGAGACGAGCTATCTGGTGAATAGCATCGGATAGATTCCCGCTTCTCTGTAGATGCTGGTTGAGTTCGGTCAAGTTCACGGAAGCGTCTAGAGTCAGGTAAGAGTATCTCAGTTCAACCCGGTCGAGATACCTGCCTGCGAACAGCCCAAGACTGAACCGGTGATGGGTCACCGCCCCAACCGTCCCGGGTTCAGCCCGGATGTGCCTGGGAAACTGGTTCTCTTGGACGGTCACCGACTCGGCGTGTCTGCGCGGAACGTGCGTCAAGACGATGGAACCCAAGAGCATTCCGATGATCGCGATCCCAATCAGCACATGCCGAGGTCTTTCCTCCTGCACACGTCCACTCCCTTGTCACACCAGTCTGGTGGTTTCAACCTCTCTGTACAGGCCCCTCCTGATCATCAAGAAGTGGAGAACCCAACCGCACAACACCATCGTTCCGCTCACAACGCACCACTCCGTTAGGTAGATCCAGAACATGGTTCTCCTCCCCAGCGCACCTATGTCTTCCAGGATCTCCGTCATCTCGCGGAGTATCCCGTCACTTCCCTCGATCACTACCTCGTAGTCTCCACCCAGGTACGCAAGCGACAGATCGTCTTTCTTAAGGCTGATCTCCGCTATTCTTCGCTCAAGCTTGGCAGTGTTCCCACCCATCCTGTCAACGAAATCCAGGGACCTGTACGCTAGGTCCCTCAAGCTTCTGAAGGTGCGCATCTTCTCCCTGAAGACATGGGGCACGTTGATGTCCTCGGGGGGCGGGACCCCAGCTGCAGCATAAATCATGTACGATACGAAGTCATAGTGCCACTTCCACTTGTCATGGAGATCCCTGGTGCCCCCCGACCCGTAGACGGCTGTGTACGCCACGCTTCTCCCATCACCGATCTTCCAGAAGGCGATCAGCGGCCACTCGTCGTCCTTGTAGGCGCCGACGGCAACCCTGGTTGCGCCAAGCCTGAAGTTCACCGCATTCAGAGGTAGGAGGAGATTCGGCACAGGGGCCGTGTCCCATGGAAGCCTGGAAAGGCCCATGACATCGTCGATGAATCTTATCTGGATGGGAACGAGCCTCCACGGGCTCGGCCAGCTAGGTGCAGCCCTGTTCCCCCCCGGGATTATGTCGACGGGCAGGATCTGCGCCACCGGTGTGTCCTCCCATGAGGGATAGGGCGACTCCACCTCACTTCCGAAGGAGGCATCTCCTCCAAACATGCAGACGGCCTTCCCCCCCTCTATCACCATCTTCTTGAACCAGCCAAGAATGTCGGGGTAGAAGTTTGTGAATCCACCCCAGCCGAGAGGAGCCTCCTCAAAGATCACAACATCATTCCGAACCAAGCTTTCGTAGGTTCTCGGATAGTAGACCCTCATTGCCCTTGCCATGCTTTGCCGATCCTCCAACTCTCCGACGATCGGAACGAGGACAACCTTGATCAGGGGATCATCCAGCACAAACTGCGCGTGGCGGTAAATGATTCCTCTGCCGAAAAGCATCAGATCTATGTAGGGATCATCGATGCCCCAGATCTCTTCAGCCGAGCAGGCTATCAACAACACTCCGACAAGGAGCAGCGCCGGGCCGAAGGTCTCGCAGGCACGAGTTCTGGGGACCCGTGAATGGATGTCTGGTACGGTGATCATTCTCGGCTGCGGCCCCCTGCCATGCCCTCTTCGCCGGGATGCCTTATCAGGAAGAGGTAACTCAGCACTATCCCGACCAGCCCTGCTAGGGTAAGAATGATCCTGAGAGCTAGGGCTCTTGCCCTCCTCGCTCTTTCTATGCGATCAGTCCTCAGCAGAAAGTCTTGAACTTCCTTTTCCTCCGCTTCCATGGCTGCGAGTCTCGGCTCAAGGGCTTCCGTTCGCGTCTCGCCATTCTTCACCCAGACGACGCTGTTGAGGAACAGGGCTAGGAAGTCATCGCTGAAGAAGAAGTTGCCGAAATACCTGAACCTGTCATCAGCCGAGTCAGACACATCACCGTTGGCAAAGATGACCGACAATCCCTCCTTCTTGTATGCTACAACGATGGGCGCTCCGTACTCGGAGTCTCTGTACAGGGTCCAATGCTCCCCTTCCGGAGGAGGACGGTAGGCACAAGATCCGTTCACAGTGTTCCAGGCAAGGTTTATCTCGTGATCAAATAAGACAAGACTGGGCGGGGTCTCCCGGTTTATCTCCATCACATCTTGGCGGACCAGTTCATGCTGCATCCTTCCTTCCTTCATCCTCCCCATCTTGGTTGAGTTCGCCATCAATGGGAAGACCGTCTCAGCCATTGTCCCGGCCAACGCCGTGTGGCCGAAGTCGTGGAAGGCGACCAGGCCGCCTCCCTCGTTGAAGAACTGGATTATCGAGCTCTCGAGGGCCATGAACGTGGGTATGTCTCCTCCAGCCATGACCACGGCCTTGGTGTTCGGCAGACGGAGAGCGGTTCGGAGGAGTTCGGCGGAGTCGACGGGGACTACTTCTTCGGTTATCCTTGTGTCCTTTCGTAGCTCTTCTACTATGGCGTCCCGGAAGTTGGGTAACTTTCCGGCGTAGACCAGTATCGTTGCCTTAACCTCGCCTGACCCTAGAACACAGTCGGCCGACATCATGAAGAGAGCCAACAAGAGCCCAACGACATTGTTCAGATCCGGCATGCTCCCGGCCCCCTTTTCGGTCGATCTGTCACATCTCTACCTTTGCCTAACGGGTGGAAGCGCTCCGAATCCGGTACGGTTGTCCTGGTCTACGGAAGATTGCTCGCCGCTTGACAGAGATCCCGAGCACCAGCATGGCCATCAGAACTGCTGCGCCTTCTGGGATAGGCAGCACGCCGCTGTTCACGTGGTCGCGAAGATGCATGCCCCAGACGATCTCGCCCTTGTCACACTTGGTAGTCGTTGGAAGGGCCCAGACGTAGGACCAGTCATCAGGGGCCGTCCCGATCATGGCCACGCCGCTGACAATGATGTCCAGTAACCCATCATTGTTAACATCCGCTACTGCGGGGCCTGACATACTGCTAATTGGCGCGGAAAAAAGCAGGCTGCCATCAGTGCCGCGAAAAACATTGAGGGTGGGCGCCACCGATTTGTACCCTGAGGTTATGACAACGTCAGGCAATCCGTCGTTGTCGCAATCGGCCAAGGCGAAATTTGAGTGCTTGGGGTACATCCCAGGCGCTGTCGCATTCCAGAGGACCTCTCCATCTGTCAGGCGTCGGCAGAGGATATTGTACATCGCCCCTGGGACGACCTCCTGGACGTGCACAAACTCATAGACTCCATCTCCGTTGAGATCTCCCATGGCCATTTCATTGTTGCCCCCCGCCGTATCGGCGCCTGGTCTTACCCAGAGATACCTTACTGGAGCCGTCTTGTCCTTGGCCAAGGCCTCAAGATCCGGTGTGTAGGCATATGCCCACGAGCCCGTCGCGTTCGCAGCGATACTGATGAAGTCCAAGACCCCGTCCGAGTTAATGTCGACGATCAGACCATCGCCCTGCATTTGAGGTCCCCCCGGAAGCGCTGTCATGATCCACTTCAGGGTGCCGTCCGCAGCGTTCATCACATATATCATCGTAGGTGCCTCCCCATCCCAGGTCACGACCTCGAAATCTCCGTCGCCGTCGATGTCACAGATCTTTGGGGAGTACTTGTACCAACTCAGAGCCGGGGATGCCCATATCACCTCTCCCGCTAGCCCATCGAGCGCCGTCACGTTCTTGGTAGGTCCCGTCGGGTCCCTTGCGGCGATTATGATGTCTTTCCGACCGTCCTTGTTCACGTCGAAGAGGGCGACTGATTGCCTCAGCCTGTACCCCTCCTTGCTCCACAACACTGACCCGAAGGGCCCACTCAGGCAGTAGAGGGTGCCCTTGTCGTCTGCGAAGATGACCTCCAGGAGTCCGTCCCCGGTCACGTCGTCTATCATGACGGCTCCCATCTCGTTCCCGCCAATCGGGCCGAACTCCCAGAGCCGTTTTCCATCCTTTCCAGAAATGGCTGAGACATAACAAAGATCCTTGGTTTGGGATCCCTTTGCAATCACCACATCTGGGTAGCCATCTTGGTTCAGGTCCGCTACGGTGGGGTCCCCGTCAGCATATCCGAAATACACGGTGTGTAAGGGGTACTTGGCCTCGCTCCTCCATATGTACTGAAACGGATACTGTGCAGATTGTGCAAATCCGCCTGGTGCCGGGTCGCCTTCGTTCTGCCCCGGAGGCTCACCTTGCGCTGCCACGCTCCGAAAGGCCTCCGTGGCCTGCGGCAGATTCCCATACATAGTCAATCCCACAACCAGAAGGAAGCACAGTCCTCCGATAGACACCTTTGTCCTCATGCTCAACACCAACCTATGCGGGTCCTTATCCCTCTCCCTCTCCACGTCGCTCCGGGCCGCAACCAACTAGAACACCCTCCTGATCGTCCTCAACACCTCGACGAAGGAGATGCCCAGGCAGAATGACAGAGCCACCAGGAGGCCGATGGTGCCTGACTCGGATAGATGGAGCCAGCCCATGGCCTGCGAGGCTTCAAGAACGGACAACGCCCCAGTCACTGAGTAGGCAGCGAGATCTATGCGCGGGATCACGGGAAGCTGGTCGTGCTCCCCACCGATCCTTGCAAGGTTGATGACGGCCAGCTCTGTGAGCCGGTAGGGCTTCTCCCTCCCGAAAGGCGACCTTGAGACCAGTCCCTTGGATTCAAGCTTCCTGAGTTCCCTGCTGATCTTACCATGGCACGACTTGTAGCCCTCTTCGCCGTTGCCGAGGCCGTAGACCAGTTCAACGATCTCGGACGCAGTCCATCTGCCGTCGACCAAGCGAGATAGAATCTCGACCCCTAGCTCGTCCCCGATCTCCAGCCCTCTTAGCTTGCTGATCCCTTTTCTAACTCGGCGTTGAAGTACGCGCCGGATGTTGCGCGATTCCACCCGGAACACGGGTTTCTTTCTATTCGTTGGCTCTCTTAAAACCATCGATATCAACAAAATCCGAGACGAACTTTCCAGACACTCACGCCCTTGGTGGACTTTGGTGGAATTGGATCTGTGACCCCGAAACCCTAACAGAGAGCCTAACAGTTCACCCCTCGCAGCGAGGCGGCTGTAGAATCAGGCGTGCCACGCCGTGATACCTCGCCTTGGTGCCTTGGTGCCTTGGCCTTGGACAACATTAAAGAGATGCTCGCTTTGGGCTGAAATCGTGGAGATCCACTATCGAATAAGCCTGTGGGACTACCTTTTCTACCATCAACCAGGAAGCCTGGAGAAGGTGGTCAGCGGCATACGGGACGCTGGTTACGGCGTGGAGCTGTTTCCCAGATGGTTCGATGAGGAGAACCTGTATGACTCGATCAACAGGAAGAGGCTGAAGATGCTCACAGCCGACATGCCTTCAAGCTTGCATGGCGGCGGACCGGATACCCTGGAGCGCCATCTGCTTCAGATCGATACTGCAGCCGATACCGAGAGCGATGTCATCGTGGTGCACATCGATCATATGAAGCTGGGCGGAGAAGAGCCTGACTTCGGATTCGCCCAGAAAGTCGTCGATCTGGCTCATGACAGGGGCGTTACCGTGGCGTTGGAGAATGGCCCCCTTCCTGTGCTCGTGAGAGCGCTCGAGAACCTCCAAGGACTGAGGATTTGTCTGGACACAGGTCACGTGTACCACCACCCCGAACCAATGAAGGCTTGCCTCGATTCACTGAAGCAGGACATATGTCACCTACACATTCAGGATACGCTCGGCAGCACCGATCACTACGTCCCTGGGAGTGGGATCATCCCCGTCGAGGATTGGCGGTATCTCTTCGATAGTCTGGAAAAGATACGTTTCGATGGCGCCTGGGTTCTGGAGATCCGTCCTAGGAAGCCTCTGCAGTATGCGGAGCAGACGAGGATGTTCTTTTCCGAACTCCTGCACTAAATATCCAGAGCTTCGGCCTCCTTGTGCTGGCTCCAAGCCTTCGGGCGTAGCCTGCGCTCTTGCATCGCTTGGCACACAACTCGAAGATTGCCGCTTAAGCCTTATTCCCTCATGACGATGCCTCAGGACATCGCTATAGGTTTCCGCTCGCCATTATCAGCAACAATCCGATAGCGCTCCACAGCTTCCACAGACTGTTCGAGGCCCACCCAGACATGTCCAGGGTGGCTTCCCCAAAAAACCTTATGAGCGGGACACGCGGATGGCCGGATGAGTGAAGGATCATGGCAGTCTTTGATTCTGGTGGAGTGAGAGAAGAGGTTGTCTCTAAGAGAGAGTTCCCCTTGTCCAAAGCTCTCAAGGTCCTGAAAGACGAGGTCGTTGCTGTTCTCGGTTAGGGCGTGTAATGAAATAAGTCAAGTCATTAGGTTTCTGCCTTCTGTGGCGAGATTGTGTATAGTTCCATTCGCCGTGGAACTCGTCGGGTTTTAGGTTGATCTTGTCGAAATCCTGGTCGGAGACTTTCTTGCCGGTTGGGTATCTGTTGGTGTCCAGGACGCAGTCGACCTCCAGCCCAGTTTTCGTTCGGGTGGACGCGATCAGGTTGACGATCGTTGCATGGCTGAGGAGCGGTCTTCCCCGCCAGTTCATGCTGACAAACGAAAACAACTGGTGCTCCATCTTGTTCCATTTGCTCGTTCCCAGTGGGGAGTGGCGGACCTGCACCACCAGACCGGTTCTGTTCGCGAACTCCTGCAACTCGTACTTCCACACCCTGTTCCTGTAGCCGTTGCTTCCACCGCTGTCGGCCGTGATCGTTAGCTTTCTAGCATCCGGATATGCCTTGGATCCTTTTCTCTGCCACCACTAGGTGATGCTTGTCACGGCGAACTCTGCGGTGTCGTGATCTATCCCAACGGTAACCCATCCCTTGTTGCGGTTCAGCACGTATATTCCATGGGGGGGAAACCTTGCCGAGCTCTATTGTAGCGAAATCGTGGAGGTTCACTTCCCTCGGCTGTCCCTTGGGACGCCATTCGCGTCCCGGGTTCTTGAAATCACCAACCAGTTCATTCTTCTTCGATTCTACCGATATCACCGGCTGCCCCGCGGCCAGCTCTTATTTGGCCGAATCGTTTATGTACTCAGACTGTGCGTTCCTGTCCGGGTGGCTGGGGCCCTCTTTGGTCTTCTTGTTGGCTTGGAGGGTGTATCCCATATCGTGCAGCAGACGGCAGACCTCGGTGTGGCTGATCTCGTGCATCTGGCTGCGTAGTTCTTCTGCAAGGGTTCTTGTGGTTTTGCATGTCCAGCGCAGCGGCGAGATGGGATCGCTACGCGTGAAGGGTTCGAGGAGGGATTCCTGGCTCGACGAGAAGGACTATGGACTCATTGAGTCGATAATGAGACAGCTCTCAGTCCGCACAAGAGGCGGAGCCATCATCTCGCTAGAATTCTGCGTAAAAGCGACTATGACGACAGTCTATGCAGATTCGCAGCCTATTGTGGATCAAGAACCGAAAAAGGTGAGCATCCACGCGGTGCATACCGGTCGGGAAAGACCACAACCCTTTCTAGGCCCCGCCAGAAATCTTGGCTTTGGATATCCTTATGCCCGGGACGCTTCTCCCGGGCTCCTCCCTAGTCTCTTTGGAGACGGCGTCAATGTTTCTGAGCCCTTCCAGAACGTTTATCCCTATCATCGTGTTCTTGACAGGATAGGCCAACTCACCCTTCTCTATCTTGAAAGCGAAGTCCAAGGTGGTCGACGAGTCGCCTGTGACGGGGTCCGCGAAGAATCCCCCTAGCTCCACATATATACCCTCGCCACAGTCTCTTATCATCTCCCCCAACGCCCAGTCGCCTTTCTCAACCTCTATGTTGGTGGGGGAGATGCCCCTCGCATATCCCAGGGCGGCGTGTCCAGTGGTCTCGACCCCTGCCTTGTTTGCCGTATACGAGTTGTGCAAATACGATCTCAGAACCCCCTTGTCGACCACCGTGAGGCGCTTGTGAGGAGTGCCTTCACCGTCACAGGGACTGGATCCCAGCCCCCACGGTATCCGGGCATCGTCCGTCATGGTTATCTCCTCAACAGCCACCTGCTGCCCTAACTTGTCGCAGAAGTATGATCGATTCCTCTGAACACCCTCCGCAATGGCCCCCATCACCAGTATCCCCGGCAGGGTACCGTAGGCTGATCTAGGATCGAGGATAACGGGCAGATCGGCCGTTTTCACCTTCCTTGAGCCCAGGTAATCCTGGACCCTTTCCCCAGCCTTCCGGGCAGCGGATACGATGTCGAAATCCTTCAGCCTTCTATCAACATCAAACTCGTAGTAGGTTGCCACATCACCCGATCGCTCAACCCTGGCGCCAACGCCGCCCGATACGGAGGTGTACCTATCTGTGAACTGTGCCCCAAAGCAGGACATATAGAAGAGTCCCGAGACGGAATGGTTTATCCCCCCTTCGATGACATGGTCCGGGGAGAGGGAAGCCGTATCTATGGCGTCGATGGCGTACTGGACCAGCTCGTCGACACCCAGCGATACAACCTTCCTGTCAAACATGCCGACAACGGATTTGGCCGGTTTCTGGTCCCTGGGGATCGAGACGAAGTCTGGGTCCGGCTGGCTCAGCTTGGCCAGCTTCACACCGGTCTGGGCAAACTTGTCGTAGGCTACCGTCTGCAGGTTGGAGTTTATCGAGCTCATCCCGCCCCGACAATGGCACCTCAGGGTCACCCTTGACTCCAAGAGATTCGTCCGGGCAAGATCTATGCTGCTCTTCCGGAACTCGATGGTTGTGGATAAGGCTGTCCTTATGTTGACATCGGCCTGGTCACTGCCTGGGCGGTATGTGTGATACGAGCTTGCCTATGAACTCGTAGACATGCATGCTCACTATCTCTGTGTCATCGTCGTGTCTATACCAGAACTCCACCATCCTGGTGTCCGGATCGTAGCTGTCTATGCGGGTTTCAGCTATGGCTGGGTGCCGGACGTATCTTGCCACGTATCTACAGATGAACTCCTTCTGTTTTCCCTGAATCCGTCTCTTGGCATAGACGTAGAACCCGTTCTCCTTCTCCCGGTAGAGCTGGTCTGTGAGTCTGTGGAGCTCCTTGTGGTAGGGGAGCTTCTCCCTGATCTTTGTAAGTAGCTGGTACTGCCACACCTTTCTAAGCTTCTCGTAGGGGAAGAAGCTGACATCCACCCATCTATCCCTGTTGTAGGGATCCCTCTCTTTTTCTCTGAGTCCTCCCTCTGTCACTATGGCGTGGATGTGGGGGTTGAACTTGAGGTCCTTGCCATAGGCGTAGAGGACCGTGATTATCCCTGGCGTTACCTGGAGGGTTTTCCACCTGTGGTTCACGACGGCCTCCAGGGTTGTCTTAACGGTGTCCATCACGTCTTTGAGCAGGTGTCTGTGCTGCTCCATGTAGGGCCATAGCTTGTCCGGCATGGTGAAGACCATGTGTCTGTGGGTGACTTCCAGTAGTTCTTTGCTGACCTTGTCCGCCCATACATCGGTGTGTTTCTTCCCACACACGGTGCATAGGCGGCTCTTACAGGTGAAGGGTATGATTGTGGTGTGCCCGCACTGGGGGCATTCGTAGGTTGTGTGCCCCTGGGTGTAGTCCCGGCATTTGAGCATCTTCTCTACTTCTTCTCTCTCCACCGGCCGGGTCATGAAGGCACGTATTTAGC
>CAYVLA010000099.1:0-12075 GCA_964452145.1 Hadarchaeota archaeon (SeqCode) | reverse complement strand
GACCAGGAGGCGCTCATCAGGCTCGGCGAATCCAAGATCGATGCCAATGCCCTGACATCACTTCTGGATGGACTCATAATGCATCTTGCGAAGACGGGGAACATTGCTGACGATTCAGAGCTGACCAAGGTCATCCGCACGAAGTGCAGTAAGACCGTGTCAGACTACCTGGATTTCCTGATAGAGGAGGGCATCTACCACAATCTCGCAGGAGGGCGACTTGCCAACAAGGTGTCAACGGGCAGGAAGGACTTCGACAAGATGCTGGAGGGGGGACTGCAGGAGGGCGTGGCGGCTCTGGTGCTGATGGGCTCCAGCAGGGAGAGGGAAGAGATGGGCCGGGCCTTTCTCACAGCGGGCCTCTCTCAGGGCGACGGCTGCCTAGTCGTCTCAGCGACCCGGTCCCCCCAGGAAATCCGGAGAGGCTTGGATCTGGCCCAGGCCCCGGTGGAACTTAGATTCGTCGACTGTTACACGTCACGTCTTCGGGAGGTTCCGGTTTTGGAGGAGAGGGAAGACATCATAGTTTCCCCGGTGGACCTATCGGTAGTGAACGTCGCGGTCTCAAGGTCGTTGGAGTCCATGAGATCGCCAAAGAAGAGGGCACTTGTCGACGTTCTTTCGGCCTACATGATGACCTCGCCTGTGGACAAGGTCTGCCCATCCATTCTCGACATGATCCATCTGCTCAGAAGGAACAAGTGTACCGCGCTGTTCGTCTTCAACCCGTCGGCTGTCGAGGACGAGTCGACGCGCTTCGTCCTGCAGGAGCTATTCGATTGTGTGGTAAGAGCTAATAGCGGGGGCGACCCGGCTGGAACTATGCTGAACCTTGAAAAGGTGGGGTATCAGCCTGGCCAGCCTGATGATGCGGCAGACGCCGCCGAACCGATCGGCGAGGTGACAGTTTGAAGAAGGCGAAGTGTCGCGCGTGCGGCGAGATCCAGATGAGGTACAATCGGACGGATAACAGCTACTCCTGCACATGCGGCCATGTCGAGCAACACCACCCCGATCTCTGCCCGATCTATCACAAGACGCTGGGATGCATCTACGCCAGGAAGGGCATGGACGATGTGAAAGGCGTCAGAACGGAATCCTAGCCGGGGAAATCCCAGGCATCTCAACCGGGGCCTAGATCCCTTCGAGTGCTAGGCATGCAGACACGGTGGATGTCCGATTCGTGATGTATCTCAGGCGGGCACGTTGGAAGGCCTGTGTTGGCGAGAAAGCCCAAGCCTTGTGTGCATGGGTTCTGGCTTGGTGGAGACATTGCCAGCGATTCAGTCCGGCCGGATCGATCTCGATCTGAACCAGTCCATCCTGATCGCTCAATAGGTGGAAGGTCTTCTTGTGGAAGGGCTGGCAGGGCACGGCGGCTGTGACATCTCCAGGCGGATCGATGCGCCTCTCTGCCCAAAGAGCATAGCTGAGGGCCTTCTGGTCCGAGGGGTTGATGATGCCTGGGTCGACGCGGGCCGCGCATATCCGATGCGGGGAATGGGTGCTGGTGCCCAACACCTCCGCGTAGTAAAGAACCATATCGTCCACCAGCAGCCATGGATGAACGGTGCTCATGTCCTGCTTGACGTTTGGAGAGGTCAGAGGGTAGAGGGGATTCTCGGGGCTTCGAGCCCAAGCTCTACAATCCGGGGAGTAAGCCGCCCCGATGTTGTACCTGTGGGGATGATTGCCGAGTCCTTCATAGAACATCACGAAGAAATCGCCCAAGATGAAGACCTGATGGACCTCCACCCCGGCATCCCAGTGATCACAGTTCGGATCGGCGAACCATCCCCGCTGACGGAATACCGGGTTGCAGGGTTCCCTTATCCAGGTCGTTCCATTCTCCGAGCTCGCCAGCCCCAGCTGCATGGAGGAGGGGCCGTATCCCCCATAGATCATTCTGAATGCCGACTTGCCTTTCAGCACGGCAGGGAAGGCCACCCCGCCTGATTCCCAAGGGTTCGCCGGGTCGATGCCCAGGATCGGGTTGCCCTCGTACTTGCACCATTTCACCAGATCCTCCGAGAAAGCCAGACCCACCCTCAACCTGCCATCCGGCCCCTTCCCGCTGTAATACAGCCAGTATTCCCCATCGAGCTTAAGCAGGGACCCGCACTCAAACCCGTTCTGGTCCCACGACCCTGCGGTCGGCGTCATCACGGGGTTACAGTCCAGCTTCTCCCACTCCAGCCCATCTCGGCTTGAGGCCAGCCCCAGGAGCCTCGGTCCCCCGCCGTCCTGCCATCCCTGGTAAAGCATCCGGTACCGCTCTTCCTCTTTCCAGACAATGGGGCCAGCTGTGCTCTTCCCGTCCCATCCACCTGGGGTGGGCGGCAGCACGATGCCCATCCTCTCGGCCCTTGTGACCGTCACTGCACCGACCCTCTTGATTGGAGGGACCCCCAGCTATATATGGAAGATCCATCCGTATCATTCGGAAGGTTCGCTTGACGCTCCAGCCATGGTCACAGCCGCCCAAACCCGAGGGGCTTCGCCTCCTTCTTTACCGACTTCCGCTCCACTTGTACCGCCTCCGTCTGGGATGGCTCCTTGGGCATAGGTTCCTCCTGCTCACCCACAGAGGGCGTAGGACGGACAGGATCCGCCACACGGTTCTTGAGATCGCCAGCTATGATCCGTCCACCCAGGAGAGCATCGTTGTATCTGCCTATGGTGAGAACGCAAGCTGGTACCGTGACCTTGTTGCCAGACCGGCCCTGGAGGTTCGCACCACCCACAAATGCTACGTCCCCGAGCAGAGGTTCCTGTCCCCCGAGGAGAGGTACTTGGTGTTCCTCGACTATGAGCGTAAGAACCCGCGGCTCACCCGCATCCTTATGAGGCTCATGGGCACCAAGTACGACGGATCGGAGGAGGCGAGGAAGCAGTTCACGGACTTCACCCGGATGGTTGCCCTGCGCCCAAGGCGCGAGCTACGATCGGGCCCTGACGGTTAGCCCTACCGATCCATGCAACTAGGCCGACCAACGCACACAGGGCACCGATGAACCATGAGTCGGCGACCTTGAAGACATCGGGCCAAGCGGCACGAAGACGGTCAAGCTGATCCCTGGCCCTTGCGAAGCTGCCCTCATCGTAGTACCTAGTTATCGCGGTAAGTCGGTAGCCCGGCTGGGTCATATCCAGACCGGATTCGGAGGCCTTCGCCATGAGTGTCTGCGCCTCGCCTATCTCGTTTGCGAGGATCCACTCATCCTCCTGGAGGGATGTGATCCGGGCAAGGTGTTCCTCTGCCAGCAGGATATCACCTCCTTGCAACGCATCAAGCGCCCTTATCAGCCAGGGCTCCACAACCGCCACGTCGAGCCCGGCTCTTCTGCGCTCATCGAGTTCGGTGTGAGCGTCCTCCAGCGCAGAGACGACGTCGCCCAGGGGAGCCCTCGCGGCATCTGATCGGAGTAGCCCCAGGGCAGCAAGGGCGAAGTTTCCGGACTCCAACCCTCGAAGGGCGTCGTCCAAGCCTCTCTTACTCGTCCGAAGAACCGCGTCAGGGTCACCGCCCGCTCCTTGGATGATTAGACCCATCGCATCCAGGTCGTGCCTCCCTGATTCAACCGCCGACCTCACCAGATCCATCCCATCCTGGGCGTCCGGATCAATGGAGATGCACTCCACCCGAATCTCCGATTCATCCGGCACGTCAAAACAGACAAGGTAGGCCGTATGATCGGTCGAAGAAGAACTCCCGATCAGCGACGCTCCCAGTATCGACGTCAGCCAGCCTGCGGCTGGAGATGACAGGTTGAAGACCCAGGAGACGTTGGCCAATCCGACGCCCAGATCGTTATGGATAGTGAGGCTCTGGTATGTGCCGATTGGTCTGCATGACTGCAGGATCCGGATGCCCAGGTCCGCGACCTGGAGGTCGGTCCTCAGTCCGTCGGGATCGTAGGTCGAGGTTATGATGACATTCTGGGCGAATTCTATGACCCTGATCCCAAGGCTTGCCATGCTCGTCACCAGCTGCAATCCCCCTCCGGGCAGTTCCATAGCGTCGGCATCGTGGGTGTGACCGCAGAGGCCAAGGATGGGACCAGGGCGTCGGAAGACCGGGGTCCCCGGCTCGTGGAAGAGGATGAGGCTGATGTTCAGCGGATTGTCTGCAAGAATATCGTCTAGGAACTCCAACTGAGCCTTTATCAGATTTCCCGGCGGCGGCTGGCCATTTGAGGGCGCCCTGGATTGGTACTGATCCAGCGATACTATGCGGACAGGACCAAGATCGAACGCGTAGTCGGGGTAGGGGTTGAGGAATCTGAAGTAGCTAACGTTGTCCTGCTTGAACTCATGATTCCCCGGCGTTAGACAGGCCGGAACTTGCAGATTCAGAAGTATCTCCCGGGCGAACAACAACATCTCCTCCTCGCCTCCGGGGTCCTGAAAATCGCCCGTGATGACGACCAGGTCGGGCCTGATGAGATTGACCACGTCTACCGTGTGGAGTATGAGGCCGCGCTGCCTGGGTGAAGCCTTGAGATAGCGGTCCGCGTGTATGTCAGTGAGGTGGACGATCCTGATCCGCTCCTTGGGCCAGTCAACGGCAAGGGCGTGTCTCTCAACATCGAACGTGTCTCCCCTCCCGACCTGCAGGTCGTAGAGCCCGCAAGGAGTGTCGGAGGGCACCGCGAGACTCAGGAGCCACCAAGGATCTTCGAACGTGGAGTTGACCACAGCCAATGTGCGCGCATGGCCGAACGTGGATATGCTCGCACCCCACGCCCCGCCCGCTTCTTCACGGGCAACCACTCTGACCTGCAGATCGGTCCCTGGACTCGCAAAGCCGGGCAGCCCGAGGATCGGGTAGACGATGCTGAGATTGGACTCGGACAGACCTTGGTACAGATCTGCGAGGTGGGTTCGCGTCAGCAGTCCGGATGCAGCAACCACCGGAAAAGCACAGGTCATAAGGGCCACCATGGCCATCATCGTGGCCCGTGAGCCGGCAACAAGTGCGACGTGATTCGGAGGAGGCATACAGATGCGGGATCCGCCCAGCCCTGGATCCGGCCTCCCCGCCTTGCCACCCCGCGGCAACATCCCCTGCCCACTTCCCTTTCATGGTTCCCGTCTGGACGAACAGGCTTACGCGGTGGCTTGTCCCAGGCCATAGGCGGAAGCCATGCAGGCGGACTGATCCACGGTGAGAGCCCCCAGGTGATACAGGATGTGGCCGGGCGCACTGAGCCGGCGCACGATGGAGATCTGCCGGGCTAGCTGCTGAGGCACGTCGTGTCCCGTCAGCTCCCGATCCAGGATGTACGCACCCAAACCGACGTACACCGGCACTCGGCTAGCTCCAACAAGTTCCAGTGTCTCAACAGCGATCCCCTCTAGTTTGTCCTCGGATCGCTCGTAGATCATCGGGGCTAAGAAGTCCAGCAGCCCCATCTCGCACCACTCCCTCCAATCCGCCGACATGGGGAGCGAGTGGGACTCGTAAGGTACCCTCGCCGCCGCCGAGATCCTCAGGCGCGATGAGTGCTTCCCTGATTCCTTCACTATCGCAGCTAGCATCTTGGTCAGCTGCTCCTTGTTCCACCGCATTCTCTCTTCGCGCTCCGAAGGAGCCCTATCCTTGCAGTAGTCACAGAAGCAGATCAGCGGATCCTTCGGCCACCTGTGATAGACGAAGCAGTCCTCCAGGCTGAACCCATCCAGATCATGCTCCTCCAAGACGGGACCTATCTTGTCCAGATTCCTCTTCACAGTCTCGGGGTTTGCCGGGCATCCCAGCTTCTCGACCTTCCCCGATTCCAACACCTGCATCAGGGATTGATCCTCGTCTATGCTTGCGCTGTCCAAGAAGAAGATCCATGCGTGGACCTCCATATCCAGCTGGTGGGCCCTGCGAATCATCGGATCCATGACCTCTCTCCAGTAGCCAGGATCGGCCTTGGGGCCGGTAAGCCAGGGAACCTTGGGGAGCAGCATGTTCAGGCCCAATCCGTGGCAGACATCGGCTACCTTGGCCCCTCCCACCGTCCTGCAGGTCGAATCATGTATCCAGACTCCCCTAGTCTCGCGCATGTGCCGAGCCGGCAGGCGGCTGCTTGATATATCGCACTGATCGCCCCCTCAACCCCAGCCCCTCAGGCAAGACATATCAGCATCAGCGCGACCCCACCTTCATGGGAGCCGCGGCAAACCGCCTCCAAGCCCTCCGGTATGTTGTCAGTGGGCGAAGGCTTGCGGTCGGACTGATCCCTGTCCTGCTCGTTGCATGCTTGGACCTCGTCCAGTGCGCGCCGATTGCTACCAATCTCGGCACACCGATCAGGGCCATGTCCATTAGAGGATCTCTGCTTGTGCGTGACCCGGTAACAGGCAGGCCCACCTTCTACTCAGGCATGTTCACCAGCTCGGGGACGGCACGGCTCATCCGTTTCGACTATGCGACCGACAGGGTGGAGTACTTCCCCTGTTAGGCACGAAGGGGGTCTATGGCTTATGTGAGGGCCTTGACGGAAAGATCTACCTGGGCACGATCTACCCTGCCAGAATATTCAGCTTTGATCCCTACACGAAAACGGTTGCCGATCATGGCAGCGCGGACGGCGAGGAGTACGTCTTCGAGATGCGGCTCGGCCCCGACGGCTGCGTATACGGATGCACTTTCCCGGGAGCCAAGGTCGTGTTTTACGATCCTGTCCGGGACACGATCACCAGCCTAGGGCGCATGCACCCCACCGAGCAGTACTGCTCGGACGTTGGGGTGGCTGACAACGGAAGGGTCTTCGCCGGAATTGGCACCCACGCCGATCTTGTCGTGTATGACAGGCAGACGGGTGAGAAGAAGAGCATCTTGCCCGACCGGTATAAGGACCGTTCGTTCTGTGATGTGAGCGTCGAAGGAAACCTGGCCTATGCGAGCGTTGACAGCATCGTGCTTCTCATCTATGATGCAGATACCTTGGAGATCCTCATGGAAGTCACGGCACCCCCAGGAGGCGGCATCGGCACACACACCCAGATCTCAGGGGGACCCATCATTATCCACGGGTTGCCGGGCGGCAACTGTCGCTTTAACCGGACCACGCTCCAGTTGGAGCCGTACTTCACTCCGAAGTACTCGGCCTATGACGGCCAGACTGGCATCGCCTACAACAAGGCGGGCGGTCGCCAGATTTTCCAGGCATACAACCTCACCTCGGGCGAGCTCCTCAGCGAGGTGGATATCAGCAATGAAGGCGACGGAATGGATGTCTTCAGCCTTGGAACGGGCCCCGATGGGCGCATCTACGGTGGGGTCGTCAGCCTCCTGAAGCTCTTCAGATATGATCCGTACACGAGCGTGCTTGAGGATATGGGCTTCCCGGTTGTGGGGCAGGGAGGTGAGTTCTACAGCTTCCACACATGCGACGGCAAACTGTACATGGCCTCGTACTCGGACGCCTACCTCACCGTCTACGATCCTACCAAGCCGTGGTCCACGGGCACCTCGCCTGAGTCCAATCCCCGCACCATAGGATCCTTCGGCCATGAACAGAATCGGCCCCTTGCCATCACCTCCGCAGCCGACGGTAAGATCTACGTCGGCACCGTACCCAGTTACGGCAAGATGGGGGGAGCCCTCTGCGTCTACGATCCGGCGACCGATCGCAAGGTCGTGTACAGGAACATCGTGTCAAACCAAAGCATCGTCTCCCTGACAACGGGGGCCGATGGTTTCACTGTGTACGGCGGGACCAGCATAAGCGGTGGTGAGGGAACCCAGCCCGTGGAGAGATATCCCCACTTCTTTGCATGGGACGTGAGACAGGAGAAGTTGACGGTGGACATCGTCTGGACTGGCGGCACGACCGACATAAAATCCCTTGTCACGGCACCCGATGGCAGAGTCTACGGCTGCGCTGGATCAACGCTGTTCATCTTTGATGGGGAATCAGGCCAGATCGTCCACAAACAGGGAGCACCCGGCGAGATCTGGCGCATGGTGGAGGGAGCGGATGGCCTCATATACTGCATAAGTCAAAGCTACATCTTCCGGTTCGAACCCCAGGCCGAGCCAGGAGAAACCATAGGCTTCGAGACCCTCCATCGAGGGGGTCGGACCATGGCCCTGGACCATGATGGACGGATCTACTTCGGGGTAGGGCCCGATCTCTACGTACTTGACAACCTGCCGGGATTTGAGGAGCCGACGCAGGATCTTGTGATCTACCTTGACGGCCTGGGGCCGGGGTGGTCGCTCAATGCCTCTGGAGCGAACGTCGATCTGGCATTCCCAGAGTGCGCGCCGAGCGGGGTCTGTCAGAGCGTCACCTTGGACAGGCTCTGCACCTTGAAGTATCAGCCGCCCGATCCCTGGAACATCACGCTGTGGAAGTACGGCTATCTGAAGATCTCGCTCAACCCGGGGAACGCAACACTCAGGGACGTCGTTGTAGGCAAGAGCGGATCGGGGAGCACCGGGTCGATCTCCCTCACCAAGATTCCCGGAATCGTCCTCGAGCCCGGGACCTGGACCAGCTTCGAGATACCGGTTCAGGACCTAGGCTGGCGATTCGGATCACGCCTGGAGTCGCTGAATCTGGCCGTCGTTGGATCGGGGACTTTCTTTCTGGGCTCCATGATGATCGCAGTTCCCGAAAGGTGGCTGATCGCCTCGGTCCCATTTCTCGTCTGTTTCAGCCTGCTTCGGAGGACGAATCCCCGTGCTCAGGGACGCCTGAAACACCGGTCCGGTACGCAGCATATATTTGTCTGCCAACCTTGGGAGGACCCATGAACAGATCACGCTGGACCTGGGGTCTGATCACATGTTTCCTGGTGGCACTGCTTCAGAGCTGCACGGGAGCAGAGCGGATACGGGTCCTTCTGGTGGGGCAGGTCACCCCCGAGCACTGCCCGGCCCCGATCTGGTTTGACTACGAGCCCATGGTGGCGTACTCGCTTGTCCCGACCAAGTACTACCAAGTCATGAGTTTCGCGGAGGCCCAGCGCTTCGTAAGGATCTATCTTCCCCGGAACCGCGACGAGATGGCCGCCCAGGACTTCTTCATGTTCATCAATCCCTACTTCGAACCCTTAACACCCGCTCAGATAGACAACATGCGTTTCGCAATGGTGGAGCAGGGATCCGGCGCATTCCAGACACTGGGCGGCATCACCATTGACTGGACCAACGTTAACTGGCCCTGGATACAGTCCGCCCTTGCCCCGATATTCCCAAACGATCCGGACGCCTACCCAGTCTGGGAACAGCACAAATCAACCGGCAACCAGCCCTACAAAGTGATAGTCAACCGCGACCCAAAACTACCCCTAGTTCTCCAAATGTTCATACCGCTCGGCATAGAACAGGTCCCCGGGTGGTGGACGATCGTGTTGATAGTGCCTCAAGAAGGTGCCACGGTATGGGCTAGAGCCAGAGGCGCCTACCCCGCCTATTCCACCGAACCCCCGGCCTGGATGGTATCATGGAAATACGAAAAAGCCACGACATGGTCGGTGGCGGACGATCTCGACTGCCCTTGGTGGGGAGACACCTACTATCCCAGTCAGCAGAAGTACGGATTGGACATATTGATGAACGTAGTCCTGCATTCACTGGGCAGAAGCCTCCCCCAAGACATTGTGATGGTGAACGCCATCAGACAGGATTTTGAAAGGTACTCCAAGCGCACCTCGACGATCTCCTCGTTTCTTGACTTCGTGGAAAGCTTTGGAGCCGACCTGAGAAGGGCAAACGAGAGAAAAGCGGAGATCGACGCGATGATGGACCACGCCAAGAACCTCTATCTCGACGGCCTATATGCAGACGCCCTGGACCAGTCCGAAGCCGCCCACGGCGCCCTGGGAGAAATGGAGACGATGGCAATGAAGCTGAAAGACGAGGCCCTGATGTGGGTATACATCATCGAGTGGACCGCCGTTGCAGGCACCTGCATGATCACAGGCTACCTCCTCTATGCCCTGATGATCAGGAGGAGGCTGTACCGGGAGGTCACCGTCACACGTGGATCGAGCCTGGAAGCGTGAATCTCCCAATCCCTTCAAGGAACGTTCAGGCTGAACGCGTCTCTCTCACCCGAGAAGGCCGAGGGTTGGGTCTCATCGATTATCGAATCTGGTCACGCCGACCTCCCTGTAGGCAGCCCGCCTAACCATGAAGGTCCATATGACCACGCCGCTTGCCATAGAGGTGCCTGAGACCGTGAACCATTCAATGACGTAGACCCAGACTAGGGCTTGGTCCTTTGACTCTATCGCCAGCCGGGTGACCTCATTCAGGGTCTCCAAGGCGCTTTCCAGCCTCTCCAAGCTCTCATCGTAGTATCCCTCGATGTAGAGGGAAAAGACCTTCTTTCTATCGGCATCCGCCTCCGCCAGGGCCTTCTCTGACTTGTACATGTTAGCACCGAACTTCTCCGCAAAGTCCATCACACTGAGTGTGTATGTTCTGAGGGAGAGATACTTGGCGATCTGGGTCCTAAGGCGCAAGAACATGGCGGTGTCCTCGGGTATCTCGACCCGAGCTATGTAGTAGATCATGTTGCTCAGAACTACCGGGGCGTAGGACCACCTGTGGAACTCCTGGGGCCCGTTGCCTCCCCAGTCGAAGACGAATGCCTCGCTCATTCCCTTTCCTACATCCATGTAGGTGAGGATGGGACTGCCCGGGGGATAGTTGTCTGCCACGCCGACCACCTCCGATCCCTCCTTGGCCAGAACCCTGTTGCGGCAGAATAGAGGGATCGGCTTCCAAGGTATGTTTCTGACCAGCGGGTGATCCTCGTATCCCGGGGCGGGAATCAGATGATAGATCCTGGACTCGTAGCTCCAATCCCTCAGGCATATGACGGGCAGGATGTCTGCCACGGGTGAGCCGTCCCAACTGGGATGCCCCCAGGCCTCATAACCCCCGAACGATTGGGGGCCGCCAGCCATGAGGAATCCCAGGCCGCTATCCAGTACCGCCTCCTTGACCCAGTTCTGGATCTTGGGTGGGAAGAACGGCTCCCGGGCATCTGCGATTATGATCACATCGTAGCCGTCCGCGATCTGCTTCTGCACCCTGGGGAAGTACGCCCTGAGCCCCCTGGCAGCATCCTCGATACTTGAGTAGGTCCCGGTCAGGAATTCAACCGGTATAGGGTTCATGTTGATCATGGGATCCTGGGCCATGATCGGCGTCACGAAGCCGGCCTGCATGAGGGCATCCCCCATGAACAGTAGACGGATCTGCCCGGTCTGCGGATCGACCTTTGCTTGGCAGAGGCAGGTAGGCATTCCGGCGCAGGTAATTGCCAACGCGCAGAGGGCATATCTCGCCCACATGGCAGATGAACCGTACTCCCTAGGAATCCTGCATTGATAAAATAATGGGTGTCCGGTGTCCAGTGTCTAGGTGGCCGATCCAAGCACATGACACCAGGAGCCAGGCCACGCTCGCGCTCTGCGCATTCACCTCAGCCTCAGACCCCGCCTGTGGGCCTGTAGGGAATAGTTTAAAGTCCCCTATCCGGTGGTTTCGCCTGCACGGCCTCAACCCTCGATACAGGATGAGTACGCTGTCTACGGGATGAAGATAGCCATGCCCGCCCCTCGACCCAACATCCTCTACCTACACTCGCACGACACGGGGAGGTATGTCCAGCCATACGGCCATGCGGTGCCCACGCCAAGCCTCCAACGCCTCGCCGAGCAGGGGGTCCTGTTCCGCCAAGCGTTCTGCGCAGCTCCGACCTGCTCCCCCAGTAGGGCCTGCCTAGCGACGGGCCAATCCGCCCACAGCTGCGGAATGCTGGGCCTAGCCCACCGCGGCTTCAGGCTCAAAGACTACGGCCAACACATCATCCACACCCTTCGCAGGGCAGGATACTACTCGACCCTGATCGGCATCCAGCACATCGCCAAGGACCCCAAAACCATAGGCTATGATGAAATAGTGGAAGCGGGGGGCAAGCGGGTTGCAGAGGTTGCCCCTGCAGCGGCGAAGCACTTCCAGACCGAGCCGCATCAACCCTTCTTCGCTTCGGTGGGTTTTGCGGAAACGCATCGGAAGTTTCCCGACCCGGGACCCGATGAAGACCCGCGCTACACCAT
>CAYVLA010000098.1:0-12104 GCA_964452145.1 Hadarchaeota archaeon (SeqCode) | reverse complement strand
GGCCCAGAGCCATGGTCGTGGGGCCCGATGACTGCCTCTACATCGGGAGCCACCCACCCTACGGAGAGCACGGCGGGGCAATGGCCGTATACGATCCTGCGCTGGATGCTTTTCGCGAGAACTACCGCAATATCATTGCCAGTCAAAGCATAGTCAGCCTTGCGTATGAACCGAAGAGCGGCTTGGTCTTCGGGGGAAGCTCGATCGCCGGGGGCGGCGGGACCAGGCCCGTGGGGAGGGACGCACACCTCTTCGCGTGGGATCCGAAACGCAAGGAGAAGGCTCTCGACATGGTTCCCGTTCAAGGCGACTCCGCGGTGGTCGCCATGACCATCTTCGGGAACTCGGTGATCGCGGTCTCCACTCCATCCAACAGGCTGCTCAGGTTTGATGTAGATGCGGATCGTCTCACGGTGATGCAACCCCTCCCCGCACGGGTGCCGGATCTGTCCCTTCAGTCTCAAGGGCAATCGGTCTACGGGATAGCCGGGTCCCGGGTCTTCAGACTCGATCCCCTCGCCTGGGAGGTTGTGCTTCTGGACGCATATCCCGGACCGATCACGGCCGGATTCGCCCTCAACCGGACAGGATTGTACTTCGGAAGCAACACCCACCTGATCAGGTACGCGTCAGCCGACCTCCGGTTCATACGGTGATGACGGCAACGATGCTATCACCCAGAACGGGGGCAAGGGCAACGACCATCTAACCGCAGATGGTGCCTGGGGAAGTGACCGCATCACCCAAAGGGGCGGAGATGGAGATGACAGGCTGAAGGTTGCTGCTGGCGATGGTGATGACGTCGTCAGAATCGAGGCGGGACCTGGAATGGACACCATCACGTACGATACTTGGGGCGGCGGCCTGGACATTGGGTACATAGATGGCGGCAGCGGGGAGGACAACCTGACAGTCTATGCGGGAGACATCAACTTCACCATGCTCGACAGGGAAGGCAGGTCCATCTATACGCATGGGGACGGCGGACTCACAACCATCACGGTGGCGGACATCGAGCACATCACGGTCATCAAGACATACCCCGATGGCAGCTGGGAGGTGGCCTTCCGGTGGTCCAAGCCATAATCGGGCCAACCCAACCTTGGGCCAGACCCAATCACCCTGACCCCCCCTGGACACCTACCGTTCCAGCAACTCGGCGCAACCTCAACATCGGCGATGATGTATGGAATGTATCGGTGGGCGACTTAAGACGAATCTGGAGTGCAGCCTGACCCATACCTCATCGATATCCACATACTCCGACTCAGGCATCTTCCTAGCTTCCTCCAATGCTCTCCTCGTCTTCTCGTCCAGATCGTAGTCCTCTTCCAAGATGTGCCTGATCAACTCCACCTCTCTCCGAAGCCGGACGATCTCCTTGCGGAGGCGCTCAATGGCCACACCTATGATTCAACATCAGCGGAACGCGGCTGTCGATCTTGCCCGAGTTGGGTTTCCTGAGCTATTGCCGATGCTCACCACCCCCGGAATCCGCCGCAGACAACCATGGTTAGTCGCATGAGTGCCGCAGACACCGAACCTTCTCTAGGTTCAACCCACGAAAGTTATGGTCTTGCCGTTGCCTTCCCGCCAGATCTGGGCTGGAAAGCTGCCATGACAACTACAGCCAGAACCAACCCGGCCCAACACAAACCCAGAAGACCCCCCTCACCCACGGGCTGCTCCACCCTACGATTGGTGAACCTGCAGTAAACGAAATCCTGGGAAGATGCGAGAGTGACGGTAACCCTTGCCTGGGCAAGGTCCATTGTCCAGTTGCCCGAACCATCGCAGAAGATCTCGGTAAGGTTCCAGCCCGCGCTGGGCGCCTCGGCGATGGTGCAGGCAAGGCCTACAGGCGAGGCCATCTCCTCGAGTCTCCTGTAGAAGATGCATGCCACCTCCGGGCTGACCCGGAACCCCTGCTCCACCATTCTCTCAAAGGCCCCTGGACAGGCATCCCTGGAGATGATCCCATCCCCCCTCCGCGCCAACCTGGCCGTGAGCCGTGCATGATGCGAGAACTCGCACCCCTTCTTCTTCTCCCTCTCTACATCAATCCATCTAGGAACTTCACCAGGTTTTGGATGCAGTTGTTGAATGTTTTGTCAGGGATCTTCCCGTATGACCCCTGTAGACTGTTCCTATAACTCATGCTCATTACGATAGATCTTATGATTCCAATCCTTCTCTCTATCAGCTCTCTTCCACATTTTGTCTTAATGATTTCCCTGATCAGACCCCAGTCCAATTCGATTCCAGAGAGCATGAATACATCACGGACATCCTGTCTTCTAGCGGATACGAATTTCATCGCGAACAGCAGTTCGGGGTCGGCGATTCTCATGCTTATTCCTACTGGACTGACTCTGCCGACGGTGACCCTCTCCTTTGAATACTTACTGAAAAGGGCGCCCTCGAAGGCTATCCCCGTTTCCCTGTCGAATACCGAGTTGATCAGCAGGTCGAAGGTCACCTTCTCCCTTCTTCGTAGGAACCTGACGTACTCACCTTTCGGCACCTCCCCCCTTTCGATCTCATCAAATCCCTTCTCGATCAGCACCCCCTTTATCCGGTCAAGCTGATCTAGAACAACCAGGTCGCAGTCGATGGAGAATCTAGGGGGCACGTAGGCGTTGACGGCGTATCCCCCTATCAGAACAACTCCCCCGGTCATTTCCCTCAGGGCCTCGAATATCACGGCCTCCCTCGACTCCAGCACTAAACCACCTTCGCCACCTCATCCAGGACCCGCTCGTCGATCTTCCCTGTAGTCTCGACCCCAAACTTGCTCTTTAGATACGCCAGGGGATACTCGAAGACCTCGATATTCTCTTCACAAAACCGCGACACATCGTTCAGATCTTCCACGGGCTCCCCGTTGTGCACTCCGTGCACCAACTGCCCTTGGGGGAACAAGACCACGAACTCTCCGATGGCGGGCTCCGCATCCTCCACGAACACGTCTATCTTGTGTCTTCTGAGATACCGCACCCAGAACTCCACATCGTCCCTTAGCACCTTAACGAAGTAGGGCGAGTGCTCCCAGCTCCTCTGGATGTAGCTGTAGTCCGTCCAGACCTCGACCGCGCTCGCACGCGTATATGCGTATCTCTTCTTGGCCTCTTCCAACAGCCTCGGCACCTTAAGTTGGACCATGTCCCTGAACACATCTTCCGGGCTGATGCAGACATAGCTGCCCTTCCTCACCCTTCTTACCCAGTTCCCCTTCTCCAAAACATGCAGGGTCTTCTTGACCATGCCATCGGACAAAAACCAGGACAGATGTTCTGGGCCGAAGGGGCGCCCCGCGAACCGATTGTACAAGATCGCATAGGCGCGCTGTGCGTAGCCTGGAATCGGCTCAGACATAGTTACCTATTTGGTAACCAAAATATAAAAACATCATGTCCACGCGCGCGTCGCTCCAGTTTCCATCGCATGCTGCGCCCATTGAAGAAGCTATGCAGGGAGTGTCGCCTCTGTCGATCGACCCCATGATCTCCTCGGCTTCGCTCCACTTGGCCATAACATCCTCCTTCGGCATGACTTGGATGTTGGTTAGAAACACGCTCAAAACCAGTCTGACCTCTCCTTCCCAGAGACCTGACCTCTCCACGATCAGCGAGAGGTGACCCTCAACCTCTTCGATCGCATACTCTGGAACAGCGAATTGATGGCTGGGGCTCAGGAGGATCGCACGAACCTTTGAATCCCCGATAAGGGCTTTGAGGCGGACGTTCGTGTCCACAACGAGTCTCAAGCCGTGGCCCCCCTCAATCTCACTGTATCTTTTGGCCACGCCTTTCTTCACCAACTCGCCGATCTTGAAGGCGTCCTGCTCGAGCAGGTTGCTTTCACTGATGCCGGCCATGGTGACGACGTCGTCGGAATTGGGGGAGGACCTAGCGCGGACACTATCACATACGATGTTTGTTCTGGCCAGCACAATGCCTACGTGGACGGCGGCAACGGCCTGGATACCCTGACTGTTAATCAAAAGGAAAAGAGCTTCACCGTGCGTGACCCAGTACGGGAATATCCTCTACCAGCACGCCCGGCAAGAGATTGTCCCTGTCTACCACCTCACTACTCTCTTCACCTAGCGATCCTCCGAAGGCGTTGTCAGATGCGGAAGACCCTCGAATGGCTCCTGGAGCCCTCCAATCCATGTGTTCGCTACAGGACTCTGACCGAGCTTCTCGGCAGAGAAGAAGGGGAGAACCAAGTGAGAGAGGCCCAGGCGAATGTGATGAGATCCCGGCTCGTGGCCCGGATGCTTGGATCGCAGAAAGAGGACGGCGGATGGGACGAGGGGCCGAGCTGGTATCATCCAAAGTATAGGGCAAGCTCATGGCGCCTGCTGCTGCTCGGCCAGTTGGGTGTCGACCGCAGGGACGAGAGGATCAGGAAAGCGTGTGAGTACGCCTTCCGCTTCCAGCTTCCATCGGGAGCTTTCGCGGATCGCGTCGGGGACGGGATGGAGAAGTCATGGGCCTCGGCTGCCGGTTGTCTCAACGGGAACGTCCTCACCGCGCTGGCCCGGTTGGGATACGCGAGGGACGAGCGGGTGGCCAAAGGACTGTGCTGGCTCATCGCCATACAGGAGAACGACGGCGGATGGCTCTGTCGCTCATGGAAGGCCCATGCTCGGAATACGCATTCCTGCTTCATGGGATCCATCACGGCCCTCGAGGCCATCAACGCCCTGCTCCCCCACCACGACTGGAACGCCGCCAGGGAGGCGGCGGAACGGGCTTGCGAGTTCCTCTTGATGCACAGGCTCTATCTCTCCGACCACCATGGCTGGACTGTCATCAGGCATGAGTGGACCCAACTTGGCTTCCCGTACTTCGTCAACTACGACATCCTACGCGGACTGCTCGCGGTGCTCCAGCGTGGCCATCTCAACGACCCCAGGCTCCTCCCGGCGATACGTCTGTTGATGTCAAGAAGAACGCCAGAAAGAAAGTGGGTGCTCGACCGAACCTACGGCAACATGGGGGGGTCAGCCTCGAGAGAAGGGGCACGTCCAGCAAATGGGTCACATTCAACGCGATGAAAGCCCTCCACAGGATGGGACGCCTGCAAATCTGACGCCGTCCTTCGGACAGCCACAGCGGGCAGCAAGACCCAATCCAAAGAGTGAACAGGAGACGGAAAAAGAGAAGAGAGAAAAAAAGAAGGGAAGAGAGTAGCGATCCGAGGCTGATCTCTTCTACTCGGTCTCCGGAAGCCGCTCGGCGGTTGCCAGTCGGACTCTCCTCAGCTCCAGCTTGTACACGCGGCCGTCTAGCTTCAGGACCCCGACGAAGAGGCCCTTCTTGTGGAAGTACTTGCCCTTCAGGCTTCCGACCTCCTCTCCACCCAGGGTCAGAACGCCGGTCCACACCCCGCCGCTGTTCCTACTGGCCACCAGATCGTAGATGGTTCCCGCGATGTTCATCTTGCCCTTCGCCCTGTCGCCCACAACGTAGGCTCTCAGGGTCACCCTCAAGGGCCGACACTGGGCGTCATCTGTGGAAGCAGTGCCTCTGGGTGTGGCCTTCCCGACGAAGAACACCCAGATTCCTCTTGCCGCTTGCTCGATCTCGGTCCTATCCTCGTTCTCTCCAAAGGCGACGGCCGCGGTGCTGAGCACCGCCAGCACGATCACCGCCAAGGCAGCGAGCTTTGCTTTCAATCGCACACCTCGCTAGTGAACTATCTGAAACGATACTTCTATGTTGGGCGAAACGGTCGGAACGAGATGGAACGCACCGCCAAAAGGTAACCTTCCCCAGGTCAAATCCTCTGGACGAGACACCACCATTTTGGCCTTTGACTCGGAATCCGGATGTGCAGAGCCCTTCCCGAGCCTTCCTCAGGGCGTGCAGTGGGATGCCTAAAGGGGCGAGCTCCGTCCGGTCTGCAGAGCGCCTAGGATTCCCATCCGCAGTACTTCTTGAGCAGCGAGATGAAGTCGCAGTAGTTCCGATAACTCACGTCGGGCGGAATGCCATGGTCACAACAAGGGATGTAGCCCCCGTCTTCGATGAGTTTGGGAACTTTTGACTCGAACTCCTTCTCCAGCACAGCGGCGCCACGCGCGATCCTGGTCTTGTCTATGCCCCCTAGGAACGACATCTCGTGGCCCAGCTCGTCGCGAAGCCTCAGGATGTCGTTGCCCGCGATGATCTCTATCGGGGTTGTGGAGTTCATGCCGGCCTCCAGCCACACCGGGGCGATCTCGTGTATGTACCCGTCACAGTCGCACATTGTCACAGGCACTCCGTGGCTTCTGAAGTGCTTGACCCACTTCCTATAGCCCGGGAGCATGAAGTCCCTCATCATGTCGGGCCCGATCATCGCCTTCCCCTTGAGGGCCATGTCTTCGTTCAGGATGATGTAGTCCACTTCTACGTCGGTCAGGATCCTCTCGGTTGCGGCTATGACGAATCCGGTCCAGAAATCCATCATGTCGTGAACCAGCTCGGGGTCACGGTAGAACATCACGGAAAGGTTCTTGAGCCCGGTCCAGTCTCTGATTCTCCAGAACAGCGACGGGATGGTGAGGTGGACGGGGTAGGTCCTGTTCCTGTATCCCCTGGCCCTGTCCTCCCAGAAGTCAGGATAGCGAGCCGGACTCTTCGGATTGTAGCGCCACTTCATCTCCTCGAAGTCGTCCCTAGTCTTCACCGGGAACTCGTGCCACTTCCTGGTCACAAAGCCGGGGGTTGCGGGGGATTTCCCATACTCCACGATGGCGCCCATGCCGTCCCGGACGATCTTGTGGTCGCCGGATTCCCTGATGACCTTCTCCTCGTAGGCGGGCAGCGGCCCGAGGTTGATCGATAGACCCTCTGTGTGCTCAAGCCCGTGGATTCGCACATACGAGTCATCCTCGGGGAGTCCCTCCCTGCGCCATCTCTCGAGAGTGGACTGCCGGGGGCCGAAGTGCGTCGTCAGCGTGACCCTGTCGGGGTTGCCGAAGAGGAGGCATTCCAGCAGTCGTCTTCGACTGTCCATCGGGTCTCTGGCTTGTGTTGAGCGCTCTTTACTGCTTCCCCGTCAGGTTCGGGTTCCCTTCAGGGATTGGGCGATTCGGGGACCGAATTTCGAATCCGGAGCTTCGAAGAACCATATATACTCTTCTTTGCAGGGAGTGGCAGCAGAAAGGAAGGGATAGCCGCATGGAGAGGATCAAGGTAGCCGCCGTCTCCACCCGGAACTGGATCGGCGAGCAAGAGCGAAGCATAAGGAACATGGCGAGATGGGCCAAGAAAGCAGTCGCCCAGGGAGCTGAGTTCATCGTCTACCCGGAGCTTGGCGTCAACGGATACTTCCACTCCACAGACTGCTGGAAGGTCGCAGAACCCGTTCCGGGACCGTCGGTGGAACGCCTCATCGACGTGGCGGGGGACGTCGGGGCGATACTGTGTTTTGGGATCCTCGAGAAGGAGGCCGATATCGTCTACAACACCCAGGTTGTCGTCAGCGGCAAGGGGATCCTTGGCAGGCAGAGAAAGATCCACATGCCGGGGGTGGAGTACATGTACTGGCGCGGTGGATTCAGCATAGACACAATCGACATCGGAAAAGCCCGGATCGGGATTACGATCTGCTACGATTCTCTGTTCAGCGAGATGGCCCGGACGCTGTTCTTCAAGGGGGCCGAGATCTTCGTCATGCCCTTTGCCTACAACACAGGGCCGAGGGCCACCTTCCCCGAGGAGGATCCGACCGGGTTGACCTACAGGGTCCACTGCTACATCAACGGTGCCTACGGTATCGTAGCCAACAACGCGGGAAGCCGCAGGAAGACCAAGCAGGAGGGCAGCAAGATCAAGTTTCCGGGCTGGGCCGGCGTCTTCGATCCCCACGGCAAGGTGGTGGCCTTCACTAGGGACAGGGGGAACGGCGAGGCCATGGCGGTGGCCGAACTGGATCCGGCCAAGATTGCCGAGAGGCGGCGCAACTCATACTTCGTGCCCCGTTCTCTGAGGCCGGAACTCTACATTACATATCCCGAGTATGGTAGACGGGCCCCTTCGGCCCAGCCATAGATCTGTCTGCGGGGGATCACGCCCTGGCTCGGAACAAGGTACCGGAGGTGGTGGCCCATCGGGGAGCCTCGGCCCTTGCGCCTGAGAACACGCTCTCCTCCATACGTAAGGCGCTCGAAGTGGGCTCGAAGATGGTCGAAATCGATGTTCACACCTCAAGGGATGGTGAGATCGTCGTGATGCACGACAAGGACGTCTCCAGGACCACGGACGGGAAAGGCCTCATCTCCGAGCTTGATCTTTCCCGGATACGCATCCTGGATGCGGGCTCTTGGTTCGCACCACAGTTCTCGGGCGAGCGGGTGCCGACGCTGGAAGAGGCCTTGAGCGTGGTGAGAGGTAAGGCCCGCCTGTGCATCGAGATCAAGCAGGCCGAGCCTGCCCGTGTTCTGGACAAGGCAAGAGAGTTGGGATGCCTTCACGAGACCATCATCTTCGACTTCGATCATGCCCGCCTCAGGCGGGCAAGACGCATCGAGCGATCCCTTCGGACGCTTGCCCTAGGGGTCTCGCAGAACAACCTCTCTGGAATCGATTCGAGCTGGTGCACCGCCATAGGTACGGCCCTTTCCTCATTCGATGAGTCCCTTGTGGGTCGGGCCCACGAGATGGGCCTACAAGTCTTCGTCTACACGGTCAACGACCGGGAAGCGATGATCAGGTTGGCCAAGTCAGGCGTTGACGCCATAATCACCAACCATCCTCATGTCGCTTTGGAGGTTGCAGGTTCCCGAAGACTGGGCCGGCCTTAGGCAGCGTAGACCGCGATCTTGTTGGCGTCGTCGAAGGCCAGGATCTTGGCATCTGGCCTGCGCACGAGCCATCCGTCCACCACGGCCTGCGGGTCCACGATCTTGCGGAAGTGGGCTCTCTCCACCACATCTCTCTCCAGGGATGTGTAGATACCGATGGAATCCAGCCTGCTCATCATCTCGGCGAATTTGTATGCCTTGTGGCTGTACAGCTCGTATCTGGCTTTGATGGAGCCCAGCACCTCGTTCAAGGGCTTGGTCAGGCGGTCGTAGAAGTTCTCCTTGGCTTTCTGGTTGGGGGCTATCCCGTTTACGCATTCTGCCAGCAAGAGGACCTCACCCCCGTCCTGAACCGCGTTCTTGGTCAACTCCAAGGCCCTCTGCGCACCGTAGAGGCTTTCGTCCTCAGGATGCCCGCCGGGGGAGACGATTACATAGGGTGCCTGCCTCACCTCGAAGGCCGTCAGCTCGTCGACCTTGGCTATGCCTCTACGGGTGACTTCTTCCATTGCGCCCGCAGCCGACCAGAGGAGTTTCTCGTGAGAGGTCACCATGGCCAGGGCGAAGACTGGTTTCCCTCCCGCGATCATGCGCTGGGCCTCCAGCATATCAGAAGACAGCGGGTTGTTCCTCCTGGAATGATCCGGGTGCAGGGGATGCACGCCGAAGGTGGATCTTGGATCAAGTGCCCAAGCGTGGTTGGCCTCGATGGTGGCGTAGCCGCATATGCCCGGCAGGAAGTCCTTCAGTGCATTTGAGTAGCCGGCGAAGTAGTGGTTCTTCATGTCGGCCCCGACGACGTAGAGGTCGGCGGCGAGTGCAACCGGATCAACGACAACCGGCGTGCCTCTTGATGTTTTCCCCATATCCGCGAAGTTTTGAGAAAAACAGTCATTCGCATGGACGCTGCCAAGCTTGAGGCCGTTGTCCGAAGAGGCCCGCCGCATCAGGTCCAGGATTCCGACGTTGCCGGGCGTGGCGGGATCATGGGAGCCGGTGGCGAGGATGAAATCCACCCTTGCCGCGGTACCCAGCCTGCCTGCCAGGGACTCGATGATGTCGCGGTGGGGCTCGGCCCGGGTGTCGTCCTCGATCAGAACGCAGACCCTTCGGCCCTTCGCCAATTGCTCAAGGGGCTCTCCCGCAGGCTCATCCAAGGCCTTCTCCAGGCCAGGGCGAACATCCCGTCCTGAGGGAGCCCTGGGCTTAATGAGCCCGGCCAGATTGTCCTTTGGGATGGCCAACTTAATCGTGCGCCTTCCATAGGAAAGGACGATCTCCATTCTCACACTGCTGAGCAGACGGGCTTGCGGGGTTATAAATCTGACAAAGGTCCCCTGCTCGCTTCCCAGATCGACTCCGGCATCCATTCAATGCCTAGGCGACGGAACAGAGTGAAGAGCAAGCCAGAAATGCGCCGACAGCCATCATCCATCCGGCCCCTTTCCCTTTCTCCTGACCAGCCAGGTGACCATGCTCGCCGAGCCTGCCATTCCTAGGGCGGTAGTCACGTAGAACCAGAAGCCATTCTCGATCCCATAGCTGTTGGCTATGGCAGCCATGACGAAGGGGAATAGAAACGACCCGATCCCGCCGCCCGTGGAGACGATGCCGATGGCTACGCTTTGCCCCCTCTTGAAATTGGCCCCGACCAGCGACATGTCGATCGGATATATGGCCGAACATCCCAGCCCACAGAGAAGGAAACCCACTCCTGCCGACAGAGGTCCTTTCATGGATAGGGAGATCATCAAGGCTAGGGCCGCCAGACATGAGAGAGCGACCAGCACCTCAGCCTGTCTATGGCCCCGGTAGCCAAGGGAAACGGAGAGCCTGCCCACGAGGACCCCGGCCCAGAATACGGAGACCATGTACGCACCCACCGCAGCCGGGGTCTTGAAAACCTCTACGTAGTACTCGGAAACCCACGACGATATGCCAATCTCACATCCCACGTAGAGGAAGATCGTCAGGAAGAGGAACATCAATAGTGGGTCTCGCAGCAACCGGGAGAGCTCGGCCTTCTCCGAGATCCCCTCATCCCGTTCGTCCGAGAATCTGAAGGGAAGCAGCGAAAGGAGCCCGGCGACCCCGAGGCTGAGGAGCGCCATCGCCCGAAAAACGGCCTGCCAGCTCTGCCCGACCGAGATGAGGACTCCGATCAGGATGGGACCCAGTATCGCACCCATGGGAAAGGCTGCATGCATGAGGTTCATCAACCTGCTCTGGCCCTCAGCCTCCATCCTGGCCACCGAGAAGTTGGTGACAACCTCGGTTCCGCCCTGCCCGAGGCCCAGGAGGAGCGTCGCACACAGGTTGGCCAGAACGCCTGGGACGGCCCCGAAAGACCCGAGCCCAACCGCCTGCAACCCCAGGCCCAGCAGTATCACGATCCTTGGCCCGAACCTGAAGACGAGAAGCCCGGAAAAGAAGGAGGAAACGAAGTAACCGACCGCGGAGGCTGCGAGTACCATCCCCGTGGCAAGGTAGCTCCAGCCGAACTCCCGGATCACCTTCGGCACCGTGGCTCCGATGATGGTCAGGCTCACCCCGAAGAGGATGAAGTTCAGCAACAGTGCGGCGAAGAGCTTGCGGTTCTCGGAGCTCAAAGCGGTGCCCAAGGACGATCTCCGCCACACCCGGGATGGGTGGAATAAAAGTGATGCTGGCCGATGGCACATGGTCGGCACAGCCCCAGCATCGTCAGGGCAACGGGTAATGCTCAGATCGATCGGCAGCCTGCATTCCGACAGGCAAAGAGAGAAAAGGATCGTTCTGGAAATCGGCTGAGGAGGTTCATTCATGAAGGGACCGGAGAGGGAGATACGTCTGCCTTTTCTTATAGTCGGTTACAAGACCTACCTGGAGGCAACCGGGAAAACGGCGATCAGGCTCTCCACGATGGCCAGGAAGGTCGCACAACGGACCGGGATCAGCATCGTTCTGGTTCCCCAGTTCACAGACATTCCAACAATCGCTCGCCAGGTCGACCTGCCGATCTTCGCCCAGCACATAGATCCGGTTGAGCCCGGGAGCCATACTGGGCACGTTCTAGCCGAGGCGGTTGCGGAAGCCGGGGCCGTGGGAACCTTCATCAACCATTCGGAAAAAAAGCTGGAGCTCCCCCAGATTCGGATGTGCGTCAAGCGGGCAAGGGAGGTGGGGCTCCTGTCTTGCGTCTGCTCGGACAGCTCTCAACTCAGCCGCAGGATTGCGAGCTTGAGCCCCGACCTGATACTGATCGAGAATCCAGAGCTCATAGGGACGGGACGAGCCGTGTCCAGCGCTGATCCAGCCATCATCA
>CAYVLA010000097.1:0-12107 GCA_964452145.1 Hadarchaeota archaeon (SeqCode) | reverse complement strand
CTGTCCTCCCTCTTGGTTGATTCGGAACGCTGCTTTCGATATGGTTACTGTGACGCTGTCTTCCCGGTAGTCCTTCGTTTCCTGGTCGCTGTAGACGAGAATGGCCACACCTTTGAAGTATATCTCCCTCAACTGAATGCCACCGGGCATCCATGTCGGCAAAACGAGTTCTCCTACCGCTTTGGCCTTCCCTGCTAGCTGATCTACTGAAAGTCTCTCAGCATATTCCATCGGGAAAGGCGCCGGCAGATGAGGGGCCTCAAGGACTCTGCTTATCCTTGGTGCGGGTGATCCCGGCGCGATCTCGTCACTAAGCACCAGCACCGAACACACCGCCACTGTTGCCACCAAACAAACAACCGCAGGGACCAGCTTGCCGTGCATATCTAGCCACCCCCGCAAGCCGTGAATTCTGTGTCATCTACTTTCTGAACCTCGTATGGGTAGTCCTCACCTTCTAGGTGGTCATCCCAGTCTGACCAACCCCGACCAGTGTAGTAGTGCAGATGTTCGTAGTGGCTTCCGCCAATGTTGATTGAGGTGCTGTTTGTCTCCACGAAGGCTTGCCAACCCTTTGGTTCATAAGGGTAGACGAGGAAGTAGCCCCGGCTCTCACTGTCGATGTAAAGCTTCCATTTCTTCATGTCCGCCTCTTGAGCATGCACAATCATATAGTTGTGCCAAGTCCCGGTGCTCGGGCCATCCTCATAGAGGCCCGGCCCCCACGACCCGTTTGACCAATACGCTTCCTTGAAGTAGTAGTTTGGGTCCCCTCCCCCCTCTTGGTCGTATCCGATCGATATCCAGTTGGGTGGATCATAGTCCAAGATCAGCATAAAGAACTGGCACATGAACGTCCATTGCGGAACTGAAGGATCGATCGTATAGATATCGCAGTAGCCACCCACGGAGCAGACCACTTGTACGCTTTGTAAAAATACCCAGCGTAGTAGTTCGCCATCGCAAGCCTCATGAGACCCAAGGTCATGATGACGAAGCTTGCAGCGATCACCCTTCTGTACATGGTACCCCTCTAATTGGGCATTATGAACATATAGGTCTTTGTGTCTGCCTGCCTGTGCCTGCCTGTCTTCCTGTCAGTCTTGGTGGAATCCCGATCGGAAAAGGGCGTTTTTACGCGGCTAATCTGGCCTCGGAGAGAGCGTCAACCTAATGCCCAAGTAGGCCGGAAAATAGGAACATAAGTCAAGTCCTCACAGCTTGCGATCGGTGGGGATCTGGATGATTGATGAGGAGTGGAATCGGGACCTGAGCCCTGTGGAGGTTCTTAGAGAGCTTTGTGTTGAGAGCACGAAGTGGAATGAGAGGTTGGTGCGGAAGGCCAGGATCTGTCTATGCGGAGTATCGGTAGGTGGGTGCGCCTAGACGGGCTACAGGTCTGAACATGATGCCATTCTGGCTGTCGTCTCCCCGGGTGTGTGAGCAATCTTGAACCTCGATCAAGAAGGCGCGAGGTGGATCCGAACCGCTGGCCCACGGGCTGTGGACCATCGGCAACTGCCGCCGCCTTCTCACTGACCCTGGAGGCAGTGTGGTCCAACCACCTACCTTCGTGCCGATTGTTGTAGGTTTGGTGATCGGACCTGGAAAAAAATTTTCGGGCGACTTCACACCCCTCGTGCTGGCCGACGGCGAGCCAAGAAGAATAGCCCAGCGCCCGCAGCACCTGCCCACAGTAGGATTGAGAGGTAGGCGAGATTCCTCAACCGCCTGTACTTGCCATCCTCTTCTGCTCGGAGGTGGTCGATAAGGTCGGTGACTGCCTCATGCTGGGCTTGAGAGGTCGCATTCAGCAATCGGAGTTGCTGCTCGACCGCCTGCTCGAGTGCGAGAATGCTCACCAACAATTGGGCCGTTTGCTTCTGCGTCTGATCGCTTAGGACGGCTTCGAGTGCGGGGATCTCCCGCTCAACGAAGGATTCTAAGAAGACGATCTCTTGGGAGACTTGGTGAAGAATCGTCGCTGTGAGATTCCCCGCCTTCGCCGTCAGCGCCTCAATCGAGCCGAGGTGGGCGAGTACCCGTTCGCGATCCTTGTCCAGCTCCAATGTTTGGGCTGTGAGGCTTTGGTTGATCGCTTTGAGCGTGTTGGAGATGTGGGCTGTTTGGGCTGTGAGGCTTCCGTTCACTTCTTCGAGTCGTGTAGAAATGGTTTGGTTCATCTCTTCAAACGCGGTGGAGATGGTCTCGTCTATCTCTTTGAGCATGTTCGAGACCCGTTGTCTAAGGTAAGAGATGGATTGGATCGGATCAAAGATCTTCACGATGTGCACCTCCCGAGGGAATGAATACCCGAGAATGGCAAAGCCACCGTCTGAGCTCTGGCAGAGGGACACGGCACATCCGCCTTCGTAGGTCTCGTCCCAGAGTTGCGCTCCCTGCTCGTCGATTCTCAGGACATACATGCCCCGACTGCCTGCTCCCGCTATCCCGCCAGCCACGACGTATCCCCCATCCCAGCTGCGGACTATGGAGTGTGCCGAGCTGCCCCGATAGGTCGTCTCCCAGATTTTGTCGCCCCCCTCATTAATCTTGAGGAGGTAGGCGCGCAGGCCGAGCGAGTAGGTGTAACCCGCCACGATGTATCCACCATCACCTGCCTGGACCACTTCCAGTCCCGTATCGGCATCCGGTCCGCCGTAGGCCTTCTCCCAGATCCTCTCGCCGTTCCTGTCAACTCTGAGAACGTAGACGTCCGCCGATTGTCCTCCGTACCAAGATGTCGTATTGCCTACGATGATGAATCCCCCGTCGTGAGTCTGGGCCATGCCGTAAGCAAAGTCCCAACCATCGCCCCCGTAGATCCTCTCCCAGAGCTTTTCCCCGTTTCCGTCTATCTTCAGCAGGTGGATGTCGGTTCGCCCATGAGGGCCTTCAGTCGTGCCCGCAAGCACGAAACCTCCATCATCGCTGTCGACTGCCACATACCCATAGTCATCAGCGGTGCCGCCATAGGCTCGTTGCCAGATCATCTCGCCTTTTGTGTTGACCCTCACAACGTAGGCATCGCTTCGCCCCGCCCCGAAAGACCAGGTGTTCCCAACCAGCATCAAGTTTCCGTCAGGCGCATGGACGATGGACCAGAAAATCTCACCTTGGTCGCCGCCATAGGTCTCGGCCCACATATAGTTGCCGAGTCTGTCGATCCTTGAGAGGTAGCCATCATGATCCCCACAACCGACGATGAAGAAGCCTCCGTCATCGGAACTCACAATACTGGTCGGCCAAAGGCTCTCGTGCCAGCGGTACGAGAGCGTCCACACGAGTTGTGGCTGCGCCCTCACGGCGGAGAAGCACAACAAGAGGACAAAGAGCAGTAAAGACGGGTGCAGCTTCAAATGAACCCTAGGTACGGTCCTCTTTTCCAGCATTTAACTGTACCGCCGAGAGCAGAGACTAGAGCCGAGAACAGAAGTCTCCTTCTGAAAGAGAGGGGATCGGGATCAGAGGCGAAGATTTCGATGTGTCCAGTGATGTCTGATGCTCGCCAAGTTGGGGATGGGTTCCCCTCGGTGCCGAGCTCAGGAAACCTGACGTCCACATCGCCTGGTCTCAGGCCTGCTACCTTCAGGGCCCAGCATCATGGCCGTCGACCAGACGGAAGCCTTTTGATCAGAACGGCGGACGTCACCACTGCGAACACTGTGAGCCCGACAATCATCGCTAGATTCCCCACAGCTATGGTCTTCTCTACGATGTAGATTGCTGTGAATCCGCCTTTTGCCACGGTAGTCTTGGCGACAATGGTCGGGGCCCAGTTGGGTGCGCTGACTTCAAAGGCACCGCCTCCCAGCCTCCCAGCTTCCATTCCGTTTATCGTGACGACAGCATCCTCAACCGGTGAGTTGTCGGTTGCGTAGCGTAAAGCGGTTCTCACGCGCATCTTCCCCGGGCATGCTGTGAGCACTCTTTGTTCGGCATCGATGCGATCGAAGACTATCTCCAACTGGTTCGCTTCAAAAGCTGTCAATCCGTAAAGGCTGTCAATGATTGCGTCAACGCTATACGCACGGTGCCCGGGTGAATCCGACAACGTGGGCTGGTTGATGAGTATCAAGCCTTCGAAGGGCTCGCCATCGTAGCCGTATCTTGCCGTTACTCGGATCGTTGCGTTTGAACCCACTTCCACCCTGTCTCTGGGGCTAGAAAGAACCGCCTCTACCCGGTCGAATATCACGGACACCGTGTTGGAGCTGAATGTCCTCAAGCCGTGCTGTTCATCGACTATGCTTTTGGTTGTGTATGCTGTCTGTCCCACGCCGTTATGGGATGATTGTGTGTCGTTGAGAACGATTGAGCCGGTGAAAGGCGCCCCGTCATACGCGTAGACTGCGCTGGCTTTGATACTTGCCGTTGCGTGCACGTCAATTCTCCGATCTTCGACCATAAGCGCAACCTGGACCAGATCGAATATGACGGTCAGGGTGTTTGAAGAGAAACCGGTGAGGCCGTAAAGCGGGTCCCAGATCTCCGCCGTCGTGTAAGCCCTTTTGCAGGGGTTCTGGAGGCAAGTCGCCGTGTCGTTCAGGATGACCTGTCCGTGGAAAGGCTGGTCGTCGTATTCATAGCGTGCTGTCGGTTTGATTTTCACCCTCGTTCCGATTCCCACGCGCTCGGGCGCGTCTAGGCGGATATTGACTCGGTCGAATATGCAGCTTACGGCGTTCGATTGGAAGCTCTTGAGGCCGTAGGCTAGGTCCGTAATCGACTCTGTTGCATACCAACGCTTGGAGGGCGAGTAGCACGGGGACATGGTGTCGTTGAGCACGATGGTTCCCTTGAGCTTGGCATGGTCATATGCGTATCTTGCCGACCATAAGACGATGGGCGAGGTTCCCACATCAACTCGTTCGTCAAGGATGGACAGGTCTACGACTACCGTGTCGAAGATCACTTCAACTATGTTGGCCGAAAAGATGGATAGTCCGTGGAGGATGTCGGTTATGTTAGATACTGTGCATGCATGCCGACCGACATCCCTCTTTGTGAGCGTGTCGTTGAGATGGAAGTACCCAACGAAGTGGGTCTGGTCGTACTCGTACGTGGCGTCTCCACTTACCTTTGCTGGCGCGCCCGCATCGATACGGGGTTTTTCGAGACTCAACGCTATCCGGACCCTGTCCCATATGCAGATGGCTGTGTTCGAGGTGAAGGCGGTAAGATTGTGGATAGGATCGGATATCCACATAGTCGTGTAAGCCAGTCTTCCGGGCTGGCTCAGGGTTTTTTGAGTGTCGTTAAGGTAGACCGATCCGCGGTAAGGTGAGCCATCGTATTCGTGGGTCGCAGCGATGACGCACTCGACTTGGTCCCCCACATTGATGCGGTCGTCGTTCAACCTGACATCAACTCTCACCCTGTCGAAGATGATCTGTACCTCGTTGCTCCGGGCAACGCTGATCCCATGCGTAGGATCATCAATCGACGATGCCTGATACCGAACAAGTCCAACGCGATCCGAAGTGAGAGGGTTGTTCAGTACGATGCTTCCGTTGAACAGCGCGTTGTCGTACTCGTATGAACCAACCCAGTTGATGTCGGCCATATCTCCGACATCGATCCTCGTAGCGTGTGTCGATAGGTTGATTGCTATCCTGTCAAATACAACTGAGGTATCGTTGGCCGTGAACCCCTTCAGCCCGTGCCTAGAGTCAGCTATACCTTCAACCCTGTAGCCGTAGCGGCCGACATCGGGCTTGGTGGCAGTGTCGTTCAGTACAACTCGTCCTTCGAAGCGAGCGCCATCGTAGACGTATGTGGCGGACACTTTTGCCCCTTCTGAACCCACGTCAACCCTTTCGGCCGTTGGCATGATGGTGATCTCGACCAGGTCCCAGACGATGCTCGGATCTGGCACCGTCTGCCTGAAGGGAACCGGACTGTCAACTAAGACTTCGGTTACTCGCCAGGTGAGCTTCCCGAGTTCCGAAGACCTGTGTGAAAAGCAGATCCAGCCTGTCGAGTTGGTCAAGTACGGCGTACCGTCGATCAGGGCTGTGATTCCTTCGGCGCTGGAGCGATTCAGTATCCACGCGGCATGGAAGGATATCGTCTGGCTTGAGTTGATATCGCAGCGGGTGCTGGAGACAAGTGAGATGTCTATGACCACCCCCCTCCAACCATCTTCCATCATTAGAGGATGATTGTCGACAGCGCTTGGCCCGATCAAGTAAGGCACATCACCGATGCCGTCATGATCCAGATCTTGACCGGTGTAGTCACTCCAGTAGTTGCCATCCCAGGTATTGCCGGGAGTTGATAGGGCATTGGCCTTGTTCCTGACAAAGTTGTTCTCGGACACCGTGTTGTGAGAGCTTTCATGGCAGACAATGCCATGGCCACGGTTGTCCACTATGTTATTCCTCTCTAGCCTGATGCGCTCCGAATACTGCAACCTGATGCCATTGCCGTTGGTACGAATTTCGCTTCCGGTCACTAGGCAGTCTGTGCTGTAGTGAATCGCTAGGCCTTCATTGTTGTTCACCAGCAAGACATCGGATATCGTGCACTCCCGCGAGTGCGCAAGGAGAAGCCCTTCGCCCAGATTTCGCATAGCGATGCTTTGCGCCGAAACGCGAGTGGAATTGACTATGCCGAGGTAGCCGATCCCGTCGAAGGTGTCGGCATCGATCTTCAGGTCCTTCTTGTTGAGAAGGTAACGGATCGGTTTGCCATCAACTGTGTTCGAGGCGTCGATGTCGTGGACGAAATTCTCAAGCGGGTATCCAGTCACCGAGACGCCCATCTGCGAGCTGGCGATTGTGTTGTTCCGAAGCGTGCAGTGGCTGGAGCCAGCAAGGCGAACTCCCCAACCTCCACTCGTCACGACGTTGTCGTAGATGGATATGTTCCTTGATGCCTGAATCCACAGAGGTCTCCCCTCAATCTTGTTTGCTTCTATCCTGCAGTCCCTCGCACCGAACATGAAGATGGCGTAGGATGCCGTTCCGGTTGCCCGTATGCGCAATCCTCTGACCTCGACGTCGTCAGACAGGATTCTAATGGGACCCCAGTCGGTGGAACTCCGGATAACCGTGATGTCTGGGCCGCTTCCGATGAGCCGGATGGGCCTTGAAATGGTCAGGTTCTCCAGATAGACGCCAGGCCTGACGAGAATCGTGTCGCGGGGACTCGATGAGTCGATGGCCAACTGAATGGTGGCAAAGTCGTCGGGCACCACTATTGTGCCGGCTTCGGCGCTTGGCATGGAGAAGGAAAGAACGAGTGTCAGGAGGAAGACCCCAACCAGGCGACAGATGTCCACCGAGATCCCCTTCACAGGACAGGAAACAACGATCCATGGTATGTATCTATCAGCTCGCTTGTTGCTTGCTTCGGTGTGCAGAAGCTCAACAACAACGATCAGGGCGGGATACCCGGGTCCAACCCGCCGATCTTGTTACCAGCCCGTCTGCGGCCGCAGCCTTTCGGCCAGCCAAAGACATATGTCCCATGCGACATAAAAACATATTTGGTTCTCTTCAACTTCGTGTGGGTGGGTCGGCTCGATCATTGAGCTACATGGACCAGGCTATTCGTGTAGGGCTTGATTCTGCCCCGTTTCTCCCTTGGGGGAGAAACGGAAGAGGCAAGGAAGAGGGGGTCAGAAGGGGCCGGGAAGTCATCTTCACTTTGTTGCCCACTCAAATGTGCAGAGATCCGGAATTGTCATCGGACTCCTTTCGGTCCATGGGCCGGAATCGGCTTGGTGAACCGTGCTGCATCTGGCTGTGGGGGGTCGTGATTGGGGTCGGCTCAGATACTTAAGGAACCTGGCAGGCTCTCCAGTTGGCCGATTCATTAGGGACAGGTGGGCAGCAATGAAGGTGGGGTATCTTCAATCGAATCCTAGGATCATGCGCGTAGCCGAGAACGTGCGGGATGCCACGCACCTGATTGAGGGCATGGATGCCGACTTGATCGTTCTTCCCGAACTATTCAACACGGGGTATGCCCTGACCCAGCAGGAACTGGAGAAGGTCTCCGAGGAGGTTCCTCGAGGTCCCACCCTCCGAAGGCTGGAGGATCTTGCCATGCAGAGGGGCATGGCTTTGGTGGCCGGGTTCGCCGAAAGATCGGGCGATTCGTTCTACAACTCCGCCGCCCTGATCACGCCTTCCGGGATGAAGGTCCACCGGAAGGTTCACCTTTTCGGAAAAGAGAAGAGGATCTTCCAGTCGGGCGACAGATTCGACGTCCATCGCTTCAAGGGCGTTCGCATTGGCTTGATGGTGTGCTTCGATTGGTTCTTCCCAGAGTCCTGTCGGACGCTGATGCTCAAAGGGGCCGAAATCATCGCCCACCCGGCCAACCTGGTCCTCCCACTATGGCCGAGGGCCGCCATAACGCGGGCTGTCGAGAACCGGGTATTCATCGTCACCGCAAGCAGGGTGGGATGTGAACGGGGACTCCGATTCATCGGCAAGTCACAGATCGTCTCGCCCTCTGGCCAGGTTCTCAGCTCGGCCAGTCGCTCCAAGGTCGAACAAGCGGTCGTGGAGGTAGACCCTTCACTAGCACGGGACAAGAGGGTGACCCCCCTGAACGACATGGTGAAGGACAGGCGCCCCGGGGCCTACGAGCTGGGCTGATCACCCGGTCGGCACCGGGCAGTGATAGGGGTTGACTTCGAACCCATCAAGGTTGCCGACCAGGTCCTGCACACTCAGCGGCAGTCTGTTGTACACGCCGACCCTGGAGTCCATCTTCCAGAAGGCATCCTCTATCACTCCGTATGGCACCTCGAAGATCGGCCGTCCCCTTTCCCGGAAGCCTAGGAGGGCGACGTCGATCATCAGCGCCACTTTTCGGCCGAGCGGTCTATCTGTGTGCGGCGTGACAGCCCCGTAGCCCTCCTGGCACTCCGAGCAACCGGTGTTGTGGATGAAAGTATAGGGCTCGATGGGCGTCTCCATCGCACCGGACACGGTCCTCAGCTTCAGCTTGGACAGGTAATCCTTTCCAGCGCGGTCGATGTGGTTGGATGGCAGGTCCGTCTCGGCGGCCTGTCTGGTGGCATCCATAACGACCCTGTAGAGTCGCTCCACCGCCTCCATGAACTCCCTCTCTCCTTTGGCCAGGGCACCCACCTTGATCGTTCGCCTCACGACCCCGTGGTAGCCGTTGAAGGTGGGGCTGACGCCCATGGATATGAAGTCGCCCTCCTTGATGCGGTTCTTCGTGGCCGGGCCGATCACGGTGAAGTTCCTCTCGCCCGCGGTGACGATGGTGGGGAAGCCCGTCCTTCCCGCTCCCAGCTCCTTCATGACGAAGTCGCCCACACCGGCCACCTCAAGCTCGGAGGCACCGGGGCGAACGGCTGCTAGCAGGGCTCTCATGGCCGCGTCAGCAATGATGTTTGCCTGCCCGCAGATGCGAAGCTCGGCATGGGATTTTTCGTACTTGAGCCTCTGCAGGAGCTGGTCGAAGACCACGCCGTCGCCGAACCGGTTCTTGAACAGCAGGTATTGTGACACCGGCAGGAACTCAGCGCTGGAGAACATGGCCACCCTCTTGGCCCCTTGGGCGTTCAAGGCATTCAGGACCTCCTCCAGCGAGGTGAAATGGGCGTGTCTGTACTCCTCGTCCGAGATCTGGAACTCCCTTAACAGGAAGATCCTTGCCCCCGATCTCTCCGCCGCCTCTTCCATGACGTGGCCTCCCTCGGACCCGGCCAGAATTGCGGGCGTACCCTCGGATGGGACCAAGACCCCATAGCGCTCGATGATTGGGTCGAAGGCCCCGGCAAGCCAGGCCGCGTCGGATCTGTCCAGCTCGCTTCCGCAGGCATATGCCAGATCGATCCCTTTGTCCCGCATTGCCTGCTGAACCATCTCCCATCTCTGGCGATACTCCCGCCTGTCTATCTCGACATCTGGTCCAATGGTTCGCTTGGCCTCATCGATGACCTCGATGGCCGCTTCCCAACCTCTTGCTTCAGGGGACATACCATCTGCTTCCTCCTAGTCAACTTGTCTCCGCCTGACCTGATACTGAGAGGCTTTAGATATTTCCCCGTACCATGTCTCCCACGTTTCACGGTGAGAGGGCCTCTCTGAGTCAGCAAGTCGGCGGAGTCATGGCACTTGCCGTGGGTGCCGCACGATCTCGCCTTCGAACCTTTCGAAGTCGTTCAGGTTACTTTGCAGCATCTGGTGGACTCTATCGGCATCCACCTTTGCGTACAGGTGGGCGAGCATGTTCCTGAAGCACATCATGGAGATGAGGGCACCCGCCAGTCCTTTAAATACCACGCCTGCCTCGCGCAGCATGAGGGGCATTTCGGCGTATTGCCCGGGCTTGCTAAGCCGTTCTGCCGATATCAAGTGGCTACGGATGTCGACGGTAGCCTGGATCGATACGTGAAGGAGTCTTTCGGCAGCGTCGGCGCGGAATCTACCTATCGGCACCTTGGACAGTCTGCGTGGCTGTTCGAGGTTCTGCACTATCAGTGCGGATTTCGCCGCGATGAGTTCAGCATCCACTGGATGAGACATCTCTGATCCACCCATCGATGTGCTCCCTTCTGTGAGGCTCGATGTCGAGGTGCTCCTCAACGACCTCCGACTCGAACCTTATCCTCGCAGGACCGTTGGCTGCGTACACCAGCACCCCGTCTCTTATGGCGCGAAATTGAACAGACAGGGGAAGGCTCCTGAAATCGCTGATGTCGGCCCTGTTCCCGAAGATCCCTGACGGAACGTCCGTTGCCTTGATCAGGTCTGCCTCCATGCCTGGTTCGAGGAGCACGGCCAGATCGATGTCGCTGAGTCTGGTATCATCCCCCGCTGCGGAGCCAAACAGATAGGCGCAGACGATCCCTCGAAATTAGGGACGTTGCCCGCCCATGCGTTGGCAGACTTCTCAAGATCCAGGTCCATCACCGTCACGGAACCCAATGATCTGGTGCGAACCGGGCTCAGGTAGATCTCCTTCTGTGGATGGAACGGTCCATCGTGAACAAACCCTTACGTTCCTAGGTTTCGTTGTGAGGTGGATCGCCGGGAAGATGCCCGGAGTCTGAGTGCGATGAAAGCCAGTTGTCTGCACCCGAGGATGGCAAGCAGGTAGGAATCGCGATGAGAAATGCCTAGTCGATCATCAACCGGTGCGAAAAGTAGCGAGGAGTGGATTTGAACCACTGACCTACGGGTTATGAGCCCGTCGGGCACTCCTGGCTGCCCCACCTCGCTGCGCATATGGGCCTCCGAGCAACTCTTTAATGTTTCGAGGCCCGGGATCTGGGCCCGAGGCTGGCACTGGGAACAGAGTGTTTGAGAGGACTCGGCAAACTCGCTTCGCCTAGGAATGTCGATGGACCCCGGAGGCCCGCTCGAGCCCAGATCAGCCGATCTTCAGCGAAAGCTTGCCTGCCCTGAACCGCTTCCCTATCACTTTCGCTTCCCCCGGGATTCCGAGTATCTTGAAGTAGCCCTTGTTGCCCGCGTAGGCCCTGATCTCTATGCTCTCACTGAGTTTCCTGACCTCGACGTCCTCGCTCTTCTTGACTCCGGGCAACTCCAGCTCGACAAGCAGGTGGTCGCCAGCCCACTTAGTAGCGCAGCTGGGTTCGCAGTACTCCGAGACGGCTCTGGGTGCTTGGCTTTCCTCGACCACATGCTCAGAAGGTTCCTCATCCGTGACCTTCTTCTCCACCTGCGGCTCAGCCGGGGGTTTGATGCTCTCCCTCATCTTCTCTGCCAGCTTCTCGTCCATGTCCCCAAAGGCCTTTATGTCGATGTTGGGTGGCCCGTCGCCTGCACGGGTTATCTTGACACGGAATCCGCCTGTTCTGAAGTATGGATGCTTGCTGAAGAACTCAGGCCTAAGATCGAAGAACTCCACGTCCTTGGAGAGATTCGATCCCAGTGCCTCCTTCATCTGCCTTTCGATGTCCTTGAAAACCTCTGCAAAGGCGCTGTAATGGGGCTCGGGCGGAGACTGCTGGCCGCTCGACGGCAGCCTAGCACCGCATCGCGGGCAAAAAATCCAAGTTTCGGATATTCGGTCCCTGCAGCGAGGACAGAACAATGCCAACTCTCCCTTGCGTTGTTGTCCTTCACAAGTCTATTAATGCTTTCCTGAAT
>CAYVLA010000096.1:0-12109 GCA_964452145.1 Hadarchaeota archaeon (SeqCode) | reverse complement strand
TTCCGTCCGAGTCAGTGGAGAGAAGCCCGGATTGCTCGAGAACCTGCCTTGTGTTGATGCGTATGTGGCCGGGGAGTCCTCCGTGATCCGAGACTGCGAAGATGACGGTGTCATCATCGGCCCCGTCGATGATGCGCCCCAGCATCTTGTCAAGGCTCTCGTACAGCGTTTCGATGAAGGCCAGATAGCGGTCCCCGGTTGCGCGGTCTTGTGGGTTGGCGGCCGGATCGGCTACGGAAAGGGCATGGTGACTTGCGCAGTCAATGCAGTGGGCCTGCAACATGCAAAGGCTCCAGTCCCGGGTCTTGCTCAGGTAGTCGATGGCCCTGACGAACCAGTCATGCTGGTAGTTCGCCAGATCCACCATGACCGATTCGTGGAACCATGCCTTCCTCCAGTCGTGGCCCAGGCCTTCCCATCCGATGTCGGTCAGGAAGGGACCGACGTTTTCATGGAGCTCCCGCCCCACTTCCTGGGGCATTGTGTAGTGGTCGACATCCATGATCTGGGTGGAATAGAGTCTCACGACGGTGGCATCTCGAGAAAGGGCCTCCAGCTTGAAACGGAAGGTGCCCTCTCTGCGGCCATCCATGGTGTCGAAGGACTCCAATATCCAGGGGGACCATTCACCCACTCTAAGATCGGCCAGCCTGCGGCGCCCCTCAAGGTCTCTGGAGATGATGGCTCGGTCGTACGCATTCGCTTCGGTGGCGATCAGGTGAAGGTGAAGCGTCTTCCCCGGAGGCAGGAGCTTGCAGACCGGTGTACTCAGACTGATTCCGGCAGGGATTTCCTTCTCGGAATCGGGAACTCCGTAGAGGGCGCTTCTGTCATCCAGGCCGGCCCCGATTGACTCGCCCCCAATGCCCCTGGCCTGAAATAGAATGTCTGCAGCCAGAGGAGGAAGCTGGGGGTGGGAAGAGACCGACGCGGTATGTGATATCCGGAGATCCAGGGTGGCATTTCTGGGCTCGACGGTCGAGAACATGTGGGCCCCGTCGATCTGGTGGGCACACGGACGCACGTGGCACCCACAGACATGGACACCCGTCTTCATTGTGGGGGGATGAGAAGCAGGGTACTTCAGGAGAATGCTCGTCTTCCCCGCTCGCTCAACTGCGTCCCAGATGAACTCAGCCTGGCTCTCCTTCGAAGTGAAACCAGCCATCCATCTGCCGTGAAGCTCGGGTGGCTGGAAGACCTGAAACGACATCACTTGATGGGTCCCATTCCACGCCCCCGTGGCGATCGTGGTCCAGTTCTCGGGGGTTGAGGTTGGCACGGATGACAGGCAGTGCGGGGCAAAGGTTCCCTCTTCCATCATTCTCCTGAAGTTGGGCAATCTGCCCTGGGAGATGAGCCGTTCCACGAAGTGGGGGTTGACGCCGTCCATGCCGACGAGTATGCACTTTCTGGGCATTGGCTTCGCCTCTCTGGGATAGGCCCGAATGGATGTTTTGTTAAGTGTATGCTGGCTGACGCCCGCTTCCTTGCCGTGCTCTTTGCCATGAGAAAAGAGGTTCTATACAGTTTACTGTGGGTAAGCTTTTTGGTTCTCTTCCGTTTTGGCAAGGCTATTCGTGTTGAGGTTGATTTCTGCCCCGTTTCTCCCTTGGGGGAGAAACGGACGAGGCAAGGAAGAGGGGGTTGAGAAGGGTCGGGTGAGTCATTTTCACGATGTTACCCACTCAAAGTTGTAGAGATCCAGAAAAGAAGGGCCGTGCCCTACCTAGCCTTCTGACATGTTTGGTTCTTGGGTTACCTGGCTCTGGGAGTAGGATTCCAGCTTTTCGGCCTCTTCCCTATCATGGATCCTGAGGCCCAGCAGCAGATAGCCAGCCTGATCGATGGCTCCCCTTCTATCCTTTTGTTTTCGATTTCTTTCTACGTCGGTCACCGCCCGTGGGCTAGTTGCGTTAATGCATGACTTTCCCCCCGACCTGGTACTCGGCCTACTTCCCGGATTGCCTTCTGTGGAACCCGATCCCGCAGCTGAACATACCCGCTTTCTACGCCTTGTTCGTGGGCATATCGCTGTTGGTGTCCCTTGTTGTCAAGGCAAGGGAGTCATAACACAGATCGTCCTTCACCCGGGCCGGACGGCGAGTAGTTCAGCGGGCACGATGCGCCTGGCAACTTCGTACAGCTTCCCATCGGCGGTCCAAAGGGTGGCACCGATCGCCTTGGCCCCGGCTATGTGCAGCGAATCGTAGGCAGAGAGGTTCTCCCCCAGGGCCAGTTCGAAGGCCTCTTGGGAGAGGTCGGGGGTAGACAGGACCGTCAGTTTCCGGCATAGTAGAATCAGGTCCTTGATCGCGGAACCTCCATCATCTGGGGTCAGGTCGCCATGGATCCTGACGTGTTTCCATATGGCATTCAGACTTTCGGCGAGTGCCAGATCCACGGTGCATAGCTCCTCGCCTGCCCTGAGCAGGTCCCCTGCCCGTGCCCGGGCTGCATCCGAGCCCGGTTCGCCCACGACCAGCTTCACAACTATGCTGGAATCCAGAACCCAGCTCAGCGCTCCCGGTCCTCCCTTATGAGTTGAGTCGAATCGACGCTTGCCCTTCTTCGATCGGCCCTGAATCCGATCTCTTCAAGCGTGCGTAGCAGCTCGTGTCGTCTGATGGTCTCCTCCACGAATGCCCTGACCTCCTCGCTCCATCTGACGTCCAGCTTCTTCATCTTCTCCATGGTTTCCCGGGGTATGCGTATTGCGAGGGTCGATGAATTGGCAACCATTGTGTTATACATGCCGTAATGCAATATTAAGCTTTCTGTTTGACAGCGCGTTTGCTGAAGGATGTTGCCAGGGGGCCTCTGACCAAGGGTGTGGTGGCGTCAAACGCTATGAAGGCTGCGACCACATGCTCATCGCGATCAAGTAGATTGCCCGCCGCCCCATCGGGTTGGCCAACGCGAAGGCCTGGACCAGACCCTGGTTGGGAGAACCCTGGGACATTCATCGACTGCCCTGATCGAGTGCCTTGGCCGGTCGGGTTCACCTCCCGGAATCGGCCATCCTTGTCGTGCCGATTTCCCTGTAGAGCTTCCTCCTGACCATCACCAGCCAAAGGACGCTGCCGGCGACCATGGCGGCGGCCGTCACGGTGAACCATTCTATCAGGTAAACCCAGAGAAGGGCGTTGTCCTTGACCCTGATGGCCTTGGCATTGAGCTCCGTCCAGGCCCGATGGACCTCTTCGAAGAGATCTGAGGCCGAGTCGTAGTCGTCGTTCCGGTAGTGCTCCTCTGCCATGAGTTCGATTCGGCCCATCTCCTCCAGCTCACGTTGGAGTCTGACGGTGCTCGCGCCGAACTTTTCAATGAACTCGAAGAGGCTGACAAGGAGTGAGCTCCTGTCGCGGTGCATGTTGATCTGCTCTCTGATTCGGTGGGCCCGCTCTAGGTTGTCCGGGATGGGTTTCCCGGCGCCAAAGTAGACAAGGTAGATGAGGAAGTCCTGGTACCAGGCCCACTCGTTGCACATCCTCAAGGTTGCAGAGGCTCCCCCAGCACTTCCGAATACCTGTGTTTCCCCCACGACCCTGCCCTTGCCGGATTCCCACCAGGCGATCCAGGGGTAAGAAACGCCGGCCCCGAGGGCCTCGGCAACCAGCGTTGAGCCCACTTTGGGAGTCACCTTGTTCAGGAGCTCTACGTGGCCAGCCGCACTCCAGGGGAGGCGCGCTAGGCCGTTGCCGGGGTCAAGGAAGCGGGGAGAGTTGAGGGCCGGCCTCGGGGGGTTGTAGCCGCCCAGGGAATTGAAAGGAAGTATCTCGTCTAGGACCGTCTCCCCCCAGGACTTGTAGTTGCCGTCGCCGCGGCCGCCCCAGGAGGCGTCCCCGCCCCACATGCTCAAGGGGACCCCCTCCTCCTGCACCGCCTTCACGAACCAAAGCATCCATTTGGCGTCGAAGATCACCTGGGGGAAGTCGTAGCTGCCGCAGGATGCCTCCCTTAGGACTATCATGTCAGCGATCTTCCTCATATGCTGGTAGGTACGGGGCATGTAAAGCCTCAGGACGCGGTTCATGTAGTCGGGGTCACCTCCTAGCGTTATGGTGTAGTGGCCGGGCATGGGCACGCCGAGAACGGATATGGAGGGGTCGGCCGATAGCATCCTGTCGTACTGGCCTCCCTGGAACAAAACGCGGTCGATCATGAGTATGTCGATCACAAAGGGGTCGCGGGCCGACAGATCGGCTGTGGCAAGGGAGGTTTGCAGCGACAGTGGGATGAGGAGTGGGATGATGGCCCTGGGGAAGGCGGAGGTGAGCATTCAGATGCCGATCGCCCGACCGCGCTTAAATATCTGGTGCTGTTCTTTTATTGGACAAGATTCCGGGGGAATACATGAGGAGCTACAGGGAGGGAAGGGGTCTCCCTGCCAGGGTAAAGGTTCTGACAATCTCAGTTCTCTGGGCCACCATCGGTTACTCGGTCTTCTATGTGGTCGGCATCCTCTGGGTTCGTGCAGTCCTGATCACCATTGCCATCAGGGTCACCATTCACATTCTGTCAATCAGGACATGCAAGCGGGGCGAGCCCGGGTCTGTGTGAAGGCCCCGTGGGCCCCTGCCGCTCCCACAGGGTCTTCAAAGCTTCCGTTCTCACCATGGTAGCAGCTGGGAAACCGGCTGGGAAAACGATTCGGCCCTTCATGGCGACCTCACCCTGCGATTGTGGTTCGCGTCGTGAGGCAGCCTACAGCTTCGCTGAAGGCAGTGGAGTTGTGGCAGCCGTGGCTCTGGCGGTGTCCGGTCAGCTATCTCTGACGGAGACGCGTCACGGCCACGCCCCTGTAGAGGCTCCTCCTGACCATTAGCCACCAGAGGGCCGTTCCTGACATGAGGGCCATCCCTGTTGTGGCCATCCACTCGGAGACGTAGATCCAGATGAGTGCCCTGTTCTTTGCCCGCTTGGCCTCGTCCATGGCCTGGTTGGCCAATTGCATTGCGTGCTCCATCTTCTGGCCGGCCTCCTCGTACCTACGCTCCATGTAGTCCATCTCGGCATCGGCCTTGATCCGGTAGCCCTCGGAAAGAATGGATTCCGCTTGGTTGGTGTTGGCCGCCAGCCCGGACACGAAATCGACGATGGCATGGAACATGGAGGCGGAATCTCGGAAGTGGGAGAACTGGGACTTCACCGTCTGCTTGTACACCCCTTCCTCTAAGGACAGGGTTTCCCTGCCGCTAGAATAGAGACAGACGTTGAGGAATATCAGTTCCCACCACGGGCCGGCCAGTTCCCATTGTGGTCGGTCCTCAGCGGTGTTAAGGCCGAACGCCCAGGTGTCCGTTGAACCATAGGGCCACGAGATGAAGGCGGGCTCCTCGGTTGTGGGAGGAGGTCCATCGATCATGTAGAGCCAGATGGTTGCTCCTTCCTTGGCGTAGCAGGGTCGACTTGTCCTGTATATTCTAGCATCGAAGATCCCCGTGCTCTCAAACGCGCTGAAAACTGGCGGGAGACCGGGTGCAAGCCTCAGTGGTCGGTTTTCCCACCATGCGTCCATCGTGCCTCTTGCTGACTCGAAGACGAACCTCTCATAGTCGACGGGGAATGCCTGCGAGATGGGGCTACCGAGCCAGGGGACCTGTACCTCCGCGTAGTTGCTCAGAGGATAGGCTATGGAGACCTTCTCTCGCGTCGCTGCGAACTGAACCATCATCCCCTGTTGCTGAAGGGTGAAGAAGCTGAGCCGGGGATGGTTGAAGAAGAGGACTTCGTACTCCAGCAGGCTGTCCCAATTCCTGGGGAAGTACATCCGGCTAAGGCGGTAGATATCTTCATCGGGCAGCGCGGCTTCGAAGGCCCGGGCGGGAACCAGGGTTACATCTATGGCCGGCTCATCGTCACCCAAGTGGTTGACCCAGCCCTGTACATCTCCCACCATGAGGAAGTCTAGGACATGGGGTCTTGTGGCGGCGGAGGCGGCGACGGCCTGCAGGGCAACTAGCAGGGCCAGTGCGGAGATTGCCGTGGGCCGGGAAAACACTCGGGGATTTCGGTCCATGTCATGAAAAATGTTCTGTGTGCAGCGTGCAGGAAACGATTGAAAAGCCCAGTGACAGCTTGCATGTCTTGGAATTAGCTGGAGGACCCGAAGCCTTCCATAGGGAGTCCCTCGCCAACCTTCATGATTGGTGTCTATTCGTCATCTTGGCGCACTGCCATAGAAACGTCGCTGCTAACCGCGGTCCATTGGTAACTCGTCACCAGCTAGTGAGGCGAACACCTCAATGGTTCATCTGAATCTATGGGCGTAAGGGATCGTGGTCGTGGGTAGACATTTATCTATGGGTAATGACCCAGATGTGGGTAGGGTTCTCGTGGAAATGCTGAGGTCCGATCGGCGGGGAAGGATCACCATACCGAGATGGGCAAGGGACAAACTCGGCTACAAATACGGGGACCCGCTTGAACTCCGAGTAGAGGGTTCCAAGCTCATCCTTTCGTCGCCCACAAACCAGGAAGAGACCAGGCTGGATGCTGTGCTCAAGGATGTGAAATTCGACAGATCCGCAAGGAGGCGGGCGGGGGAGTGGCTGAAAAGGTCGAGTACTTGATCGAGACGGACTTTCTTTTCGGACTAAGGCCGAGTGACGGACTGAATCGCGCAGTGAAGCGGGCCCTGCAGAGGAATTTCGAAGGGGAACTTGGTCTTATCCTCTCGGGGGCTTCGCCCATCGAGGCGAATGCAGTCATGGCGTCCCAAGGTTTGGCTGAAGAGCGGATCGGGGAAGCTTTCTCACTATTCAATGTCATGATGTGCAAACACCGCCTAGAAAGGTACAGCTGGGTCACCATCTCGGATGTCCAAGAAGCCTCAAATCTGCGGCGCAAACTACGGCGTCTTTCGTTCTTCGATTCGCTGCATGCCGCCATCTCCGCCAGAGTGGGCCTGCCGATCCTGTCCAGCGATCCGATCTACCGGGATATTGGTGTCAAGTGGGTGGACCTTCGCGGGATGGCAAGATCGTAGCTGGCGGCACTCAGCACATCCCGACCAGCATCGCACAATCTAGTGTTGGGTGCCGGCAGGATTCCATCCAAATCGTTGAGGTGTGTTGTTGGATGGGAGTCGGTTTTGCAGCGACACTGACAAACGATCTGCCTACGGGATCCGTCATCGATGCCTTCGTTGATCGGTCTAGCGAATCAGATCGATCAGCCTTTCCAACTGGGCGTCGGTCAGTTGGTTCACGGGGGCAAAAGAACGACCGCTGACATGCCGGAGGATTGATGACAGCAGGAATCGCGACTCTGGCCATCGCTGATCCAGGTCCAGCGCTGAGACTATCATCCCTCCCTTTCCAACCCTGAACTCGGCCAGATACGCTAGGGGATGGAAGACCATGTAAGTGTTCAGCGATCGGATCACGGGCCGGACGCTCCACCCGCCGAATGGGAGCAGGTCGATTGGCGGCGAATCCGCGATCGGGCGGTAGAGAGACAGATCGGCGAAGCCCTCGTGCTGGAGATCGTCCAGGATCGGATGATGATCCAGCATCGTTCCGCTGTTGCCGTCCTCGTATGGGGGATAGTTGGCCGGAGGCAGGAAGAAGTACCTGCCTTTGTCCAGGCCGAGCTTGGGGTTAAAAGGACGCACAAGGCCCTCGCCAGCCGCCAGCACCAGCCTTCCCCCTTCCTTCATGTACTCGACCAGCGCACGATCCAGAGCATCCGAGACCACGACCGCACAAGGTCTCGATCCTGCGGACTTGGCAGCCAGGCCGGTCAACCCCTTCAACTGAGAAGACCATGTCCTGCCCCGAAGACCGTAGGTTGTGAAGGATGTGGGAGGCTTGTGACTGTTCGGCATGAGATGGAAGTCCCACTCATTGCGATAGGCTCTGGAGCCTTCCTTGATGGAGGCCTGCAGCACGAGCTTGGATGGTCTTGACGCGGTGGGTGTGTCGATCTGGATCCTGCCGATGCGACAGGTCCTGAAGGGCCGGTGCCGGTAGCTGAGTTCACCGCGGGCGGTAACCCTTCTTCCTCTGAGCAGTCTCCACGCAAGCACGGGATTCTTAAGTGGGGGATGCGAGAAGTCGGAGACAAAGAGGCTGAGCGACAGTCTCCGGCCCGATGCGATCACTCGGTCATCGAAGTCCCTGTCGATGAGAACCACCACGTCCCCCCAGGTTCTGAGCCACGTGGACGCATCCACGCACTTCATCTCGCAGAACTCGTCAAGTATGCCTTGTGGCGAGAACCCGATATCCATTGCATTGAAGTGGCAGATCCCGGCCAGGGAGGGGTGGTCCCTCCGGCACGCCTCCAGCTTTCCGCGCGCTTCGATGTACTGGAGTCGCTGGCTGTTCTGGGCCATTGTTGGCAGCAGTTGCTCAACCCCGTTGAGACGCGCCATCTCTTCTGCCATCTCTATCGCGTAGGGCCGGATCGCGCCGGAGTACTTGCCCTTCACCCGCACGTCGGGGTAGGCACTCCACCAGCGGAACTCGTGCTGAATCACGGGCTTGGGGCACTCGGAATCGACTTTCGCCTCAGCGTTGACGAAATCGCCGGGTAGTTCTGGGTTCCATCCGCCGTCGGTCCATATGACCATGGCCCAAGGCTTGATCGCCTTGGTATCGTGATAGCACCTCCAGGCCGTCCGGGGGTACAGGGTGCTGCTGCCGAGTTCGTTGCTCATGCAGTAGATGGCCGCGGACGGATGATTGACGTCGCGCCTCACCGTACTATCCCACTGCCACTTCAGCTTTGCGTAGTGCTTGGCGCTGGGCGGCGGCCAAGCATAAACGTGCCAAGGGCTCGAGCCCGACCATGCACCCAGCATGCCCATCTCGCTCTGCACAATCATGCCCACCTCGTCGGCAGCGTCGAGATATTCGGTTGTGGGGGCATAGGACTGGCATCTTACGTAGTTGTACCCATACTCCCTGAGCGTGCGAAGCTTCCGGCGCCAGCGCTCTCTATCAGTATCCGGCGAACCGGTCTCCGGGTTGGCTGCGAAATCACCGCTGCCCCTCATGTAATAGGGCTGGCCGTTGATCAGGAAGTGCTTGCCCCTGGTGGACAGCTTGAGGAAGCCGGCTCTCTCCGAGACCGCATCGAGCACCTCTTCGCCCCTGGACAGGACAGCGTCAACGCGGTATAGGTCCGGGGAATCGGGGCTCCAAAGCATCGGCTCTCGAACCGGAACCGTCACCTCGGCTTGGTCCGCGTTCAGACGCATTCTGGATTGCGCCTGAGCGCCGTCCGGGGCCGTCACGCAGACTGACAAGTCAACTGGGTGCATGCCTCCAGCACAACCCCCCAGTGGGGCGCTGATGCGAAGCTCCTGGCGGTCGACATCCGCGCAACACGTCACGAGGCGGAACCACGCATCGCCCGTGGCAGAGAGTTCAACGCTGCGATAGAGTCCCGACCAGTTACCTTGCCAGTTGAACGCCATTCCCATCCAGCGATCCTTCTCATGGACCCTGATGACAAGCAGGTTGTCCTCCTTCCAGGAGATGAGATCGGTTATGTCCAACGCGAAAGGCACAAATGGCCCCGAGTGCGAGCCCAGGAATGATCGGTTGAGCCATAGATCGGCCGAGGGGTGGACCCCGCCGATGTCGAGCCACACGTGCCTCCCTTCCCAGCTTGGCGGGGGCTGAAAGGTCCTACCGTACCACCCGGTACCAGTGTAGGTCGCACGGTAGGCCCTGGTCTGGATCCTGAAGTCCCAAACCTCGTCCTTGCCGTCGTGTCCCAATCCCTGCCCCTGCCAACAGCCCGGGACCTCGACCTTGCGGTCAAGTGCGTCACAGTCCCGGTACCAGCCAAGTCCCAGTCCGTCGTCCTCGGGATCTAGGCGGAAGCCCCAGGATCCGTCCAGCGTGAGCCTTCGATCCAAGGGGTGTGATCCGACCGGGTTGACGCGGGCCGGAGCAAGTTTCCGTGAATCCTCCAACAAACCGACCTCCGGAAGCATTCAGCCTGCCGAGGTCCCCAAATGCGGGGTCAAATATATTTGTGGCCCGGGCTGGCCCGGAATGGTGATGTCTTGGCATTGGCAGGCCCCCACGGAGGGCAGTGTCTGAACATCGGGTCAAGAAAGCAGCTGTTTCTGGATGATGACTACATTGTGGAAACCTCGGTGAGGGTGCGGGCGGTCATGCACCAGCCCATCAAGCATGGCTTCCCGGTCCTTTCGCCCGAGAAGCCCTGGGAGGATGGCGGCTTCCATACCGGTTCGGTCATGTTCGACGAAGGGATCCTGAAGATGTGGTACGGCTGTCTGGACCTCACCATGAAGACACAGTGCTTTGCCTATGCCACGTCAAGGGATGGGATTAACTGGGTCAGGCCGGCCCTGAACCTAGTGGATTGGGAGGGATCTAGGGACAACAACATCGTCCTAACGCGCGCTGAGGGTGAGGACAACCTTGGCACCGTTTGCGTGTTCAAAGACCCCGCCGAGCAGGATGACGAAAGGCTGTACAAGATGGTCTTTCACTACATTAGGAAGCGGGGCGATGGCTATCTATACGGTCTGCAGGCGGCAACCTCCCCCGACGGACTCAGCTGGACCAGGATTGCCCAGCCCCTATTCACGGACGAGAAGCCTTTCGACGCCCACAACGTCGTCTTCTGGGACGGATTCCTGGAGAGATATGTAGCGTACGTCAGACGCCGGGTTCTCCGACGGCTCCCGCCAGAGAAGCGGTTCCCCTCGGAACCCACCGCCCGCAGATACGTGGGAAGATCGGAATCCCGGGACTTCGTTCACTGGAGCAGCCCTGAGGCCATAGCCTTCGGGCCGGACGAGTGGGACCCTCCCGAGTCCGACTACTACGGTTCCGGTGCCTTCTGGTACGCGGACAACACCTACCTGATGATGACGCCTTTCTTTGATCACGCCACCGATCAGGTAAGCATCAGATTGGCGTCAAGCCGTGAGAACGTCCGCTGGCGCTTGGCCGGGGGACGAGCACCCTTCCTGCCCAACGGGGATCGCCATGCATGGGACTCGATGCAGATCTATCCCCTTGTGCCCGCGGTCCAGCACGGCGATGAGGTCCTCATCTACTATCTCGGCTTGGACTGCGGCCACTACGCTGGGAGGGCCACCGAGGGTTACCGGAGCCGAGGGGGCATTGGACTGGCAACTCTGCCGTTGGATGGATTCGTATCGCTGCAGTCTGGATATCTTCCCGGGGTGGTCACGACGTGGCCGGTGAGGTTCTCAGGGTCATGCCTTCTCCTCAACATGGAGGCCGTCCAGGTCGACCCCGCGATATGGCCCTCGGCAGGCGTGTCGGTCGAGCTGCTCGACGAGGAGGGCTATGTGATCCCCGAGTTCAGCCGCCACGACTGCGACATCCTGAAGGAGGGCGGCTCGGCCCGCATGGTAACATGGCATGGACGATCGGACCTGTCGTCCCTCGCTGGAAAGCCGGCCAAGATCAGGTTCCATCTGCAGTTCGCAAGCCTATATGCATTCCAGTTCTCCGAGCCCTGATTCCCACCCGGAGGACGCTGCGCCGGCACGCGGCCAAAGCCATCTCGATACGTCACAGGTTCTGCGTGTCTGGTTCGCTTCGCCTACTTATTAGTGAGTTTGCCGTGCCTCTCCTGGGATGGCCTGGACGAGGGGGGTTCCTTCAGAAAGGCGAGGCGAGCGACCACATAGATTACGGCAATGGTCAGGGCTGCGAACACGAGAAAGCCCAGAAACGCTGCGACTTCTCTTGAGAGCGTGTCCCTCACACCTCACACACATTCGGCGATGACGCTCGACCCTGATATGTCTTGCTTGCAGCCGATCCCCGTGCATGCTGACTTTGGAGGCAAGAGGATCCCGGCCGAGTTCCGAGAACCTGGATGTCGGGGACGCTTCTTTCACAATGACCGATGTCTTGGCGGTTCTGCCCTCAACCTGCCCCTCACGTCGGCTTGATCCAGTCCTCCTTGGCTTGGTGATCACCGAATTTGGGAGAAGGAGTTCCGGGTTCCCACATCCGATCGCTATCGTTGACGGGTCCGATCATCTCACGAAGCACCCTGCCCTGCAGCCAAGGAACTGATATCCCGAAAACGGATAGTACTGTGGGAGCGAAGTCAACTAGGTGAACCGGACCCAGTTCCT
>CAYVLA010000095.1:0-12231 GCA_964452145.1 Hadarchaeota archaeon (SeqCode) | reverse complement strand
CACGCCTCAACGGGGCGAGATCCTTTCGGAAGGTCTTTTGCTCCATTGCGCTCGGGGAAAAAACCGACCGCAACGAATCCTTCCCTTGACCCTTGCACCAACATATCCTCGGGCTTGGGGCCCGGAGACACGCGGGTGTACGTCAACAGTCCCCGACCCGGGGGCCGAGGGCTTCTTTCCTTGACGTCCGCTTCCTATCTGCCCTGCAGACCAAAGCAGGGATTCCATATAGTTCGTGCATTACTTAAAAACTTAACGGATCAACGTTGAGTTTGAGGGGAAAGGAGTTTTGGGTACATCGCCATATGTAGAATTTTACCCGTCAGGGGGGCAATTTGGTGATGAACAACCCCAAATGCCTGTTGAAGACAGGAAGCCGGCGGGCCGCGGGCACGGGCAGGGAGTGAGAGATTTAAGCCTGGCCACGCCGCGCCAACTACCTTGAACAGTCAGGACGCATTATTGATCGCCATCGTCTTGATGATGTTCGGTGCCGCTCTAGCCATCATTCTAGCCGAAACCCGGCCCTTGTGGGCCACGAAGACGCTTGCCCATCAGGGGCGCCTGCTCGCCCACCAGAGCTCGGCTCGACTGCACTTCTTCACCTTCTGGGACGAATCCCAGAACCAGTCGATCATGGTGACCCTGGAAGGTTGGCTGTGGAAGACCTACCTGCCACTTAACCGTACCGTGTCGATCTACACAAGGGGCGGCACAATTCTGGTGCAGGAATGGGTTCAGCCGGTCGTCACGGGTTGAAGCTCCGGGCCCGGGAATCCTCCTCCTCCGGCCCCCACAAAACATATTAATCGCGCGCAGTGCCCGCAGTGTACAGGGAGTGAGGGTTTGTCGAGCAAGTTCAAGAACAAGATATCCGACTTCTTTCGCGCCACAGCCGTTCTGAGAGCCGAGATGCCCGAATGCAATGGCTGCGGGATGCACTTCAACAAGGAGAAGTACGGCCACGAATGCGAGTACCCGGGCTGTACGGTGATCCTCTGTCCCAAATGCAGGTTCTGCTCCAAGCACGGACAGTGTCCGGATTGCGAGAGGCTTTTCCTGGTGGACACGGGGCATGCCTGCGGCGATCCCTACTGTGACAAGCTGCTCTGTCCCAACTGCGGGCCCTACTGCAAGGAGCACGCCGAGAAGGAAGAGAAGTTCGAAGGGGAACGCTTCGAGTACTAGGGCTTCCGGTTCAAACCTGCCCTGCGCAGGTAGAAGGATGGAAGAAGATCCTCGGATCGGCTATCTCCCAGCGGATCGTATAAACCAGCCTAGGCGGCGAGCCACCCCTCGATCATCCTGACGCCCAATACGGCATCCGGCGCGCATGCGTCTGCGCCCATCTCCTTGGCTAGCTCGTCCGTCGCCGCCGCGCCGCCCACGATTATCCTGACCTTCTTCCGGAGACCGGCCTCTTTGAACGCACCCACGATCTCCTTTGTGTAGACAATGGTGGTTGAAAGCAGGGCCGAAAGTCCGACCACCTTTGCGCCCTCCTTCTTCACGGCATCAACGAACTGCTCCTTCGGCACATCCACGCCCAGATCGATGACGTCGATCCCAGCGGCGACGAGAAGTGACACCACCAGATCCTTGCCGATGTCGTGGAGGTCGCCCTTGACCGTCCCGACGACGACCTTGCCTTTGCTCTTCACATCGCCCGATGCCAGGGCGGGCTTAAGAACCGACATGGCCTCCTTCATCGTCTCCCCCGCCATGATCAGCTCGGAGAAGAAGAACTCGCCGCTCTCGTACTTATCCCCGACCACCTTCATGGCGTCGCCCAATGCGTCCACCAGCTTCGCTGCAGGAACCTTGGCGCTTAGAGCCTTCTGTACCGTGACTTTGATGCCGTCGATGTCGAACTCGATCAGCTGTTTCTTGATCTTGCCTGAGTAGTCCACCATACTCCTTCACCAGCCACGTCAAGCACGTTAGGCTTGCGGTACGCGCCAAGGGAGGCCTTATTAGTGTTTCTAACTCGAAAGGCAGTCGCTGGGGTGTTCAGACCTTCTCCCAGGCCCTCGCGGCAAGCTTGCCATCATGGGTGTACCTTGGCAGGAGATCCTGAGCCGCCTTTCTCTTCTTCCTGTGGCGGGCCAGGAAGTCGACGATGTACTTGGTCAGCTCGGCTTTGCACACGCCGCAGTAGTTCTCCCCGGCGCGGCACTGGGTTGCCCTCTGATGCATCTCAGAATCCTGGTTCAGAAAAAGGGTGTAGAGCCACTGGAAGACCACGCACCTGTCGGGGTTGCCGCCCTTCTCCCTGTGCTCTTTCTTGCTCGCGCCGCCTCCGGTGAATGCATTCCAGATCTTGCTCTTGACCTGCTCGGGGGAATCCGACAACAAGATGGCCGTCTCGGGCTCGGAAGCGGACATCTTTCCCCCTATGCTGAGCAGGCCGGTGAGTAGGCGCGAATGGATAGCGCCCGGCTTGGGGAATCCAAGCTTGGGAGCAACATCGCGGGCGATCTTCAGAAACGGATCCTGATCGATGCCCATCGGGACGATGACTGGCGTCGGCCCATCAACGAAATCCGCTAGGAGCAGGTGGGAGGCCTGGACCGCGGGGAAGAAACTGAAGCCGATGTTCTTGAATACCGAGTCCCCGAAGGTCGCCCTGGCCGTATTGAAGGTGACGTACTTGGCGATCCTCGCGGCGGGGCGGTAGATCTTGGTGTACTCCAGGTTGCTGAAGATGAATGTCTTGTCCGGGTCAAACCCCACCGCCGCTATGTCCCGCGCGTTCTTCTTCGCATACTCCTCGGCCCTTTCGAAGGATAGCCTGGGCTTGACGAAGTACTTCTCGTCCGTGGTTAGTTGTATGTAGACGTCGGCATCGTAGCGCTCCTGCAGCCACCGGGTGAGCTCCATGGGGACGTAGTGGGCTATGGTCATCTCGCCGGAGGGGCCCCTGCCTGTGGCTAGGGCGAACTTGGTGCCCGAGTCGTAGCCATCAAGGATGGCCTCCAGGTCCCTGTGGGAGAAGAAGTAGCCTCGCCGAAGATATATGTGGAGGTCATCGCCCATACGTCCAAGCAGATCGGGCGTGATCCTCTGAACGCCGAACCTCTCGATGAGGCGGTCGTAGTCTATCTCGCCCTCGACCTCCCAGGGCGTTACGGTGAAGTCACCCTTCTCTAGATCATGAGGCAAGGGAGGTGTCACCCCTTGAGGATCCGGGTAATGGCCCCAGACATCATCTTCGGGAGGTCTTCACCTTTCCGCGCCTGCTGACGAAACAGTCGGGGCAGACCTCCCAGCGCAGGCCACCTGAGCCTTCCAGTCTCTTGGTATGGTCGTCGCACATCGGCCTTCCGCATCTCTTGCATTCGTTGATCGTCAGGTTGTCGCAGAAAGCACACTTCTTCTTACGCTTCTTGGATAGGCCAAAGAAGAGGAAGTTAAGCATCCAAGCACCCCGATGGGACGCGCACCCGTCCGTCGAACATCTTATTAATGTTTAGGGACCGGGGATCGGAGATCGGGGTCGCGTTCGCCAGGCGCGCGCCCGGCACGGCGGTGTGTGGATTGTCTGGCGCTGCATCCGGAGAGATATTTGAATTCGCCGCCGGGAGGCGATCGGGACCACCGGATGAACGCAGAGATCATAGTGGTTGGCTACGAGATCCTCGACGGAGATGTCCTTGATACCAACTCGAACTGGATGGCCAAACACCTTTCGAGAACCGGTCACAACCTCAGGAGGATCACGGTCGTTGAGGATCTGATCGACATTATCGCCGAGACCCTCAGGGACGTACTCAGCCGATCGCCCGGATTGATCCTGGTCTCCGGGGGTCTTGGGCCGACCAGAGACGATCTGACTCTGGAGGGGATAGCGAAGGGCCTGGGCAGAAAGCTCGTGGAGAGCCCTGAAGCCCTGAGGATGATCGAAAGCCGCTACAGGAGGATGTTCCCGGATGCCCGGCAGGGCGAGATGATGACGCAGTCCAGGAAGAAGATGGGCATCCTGCCGCAAGGCGCCATAGCCCTAAACAATCCCATCGGAACGGCGCCGGGGGTCTTGATCAGGGAGGGAGCGAGCACGATTATATGCCTGCCCGGGGTTCCCGACGAGCTGAAAGCCATCTTCACAGATTCGATCGTTCCGCTCCTTGCCGGCGGCACGCACTGGGCCTTCCGATCGGTTTTGGTCGAGGGGATCGGAGAGTCGACCTTGGCCCCCCACCTCAACCAGGTCATGGAGGAACTCGCAGTGGAGATAAGATCCTATCCTTCAAAGGGCATCATCAGGCTCAAGATACTGGGCGCTAGGGCCTCCGATGCAGTGGAAAGGCTCAAGCAGCTCACGGGGGAGGGAGTCAGGTACAAGGAGTTGGAGGCTGGTTAGCCGCCTGTGGCGGACCGGTTGCCGCTGTGGCAGGGCCAGAGCCGGGAGGCTCCACGACCTAGCAAGGGACTGCAAGATCCTCTAACCCGGAGTCGGCATTTTCGCTCGAGTAATCGCCTTAATCCCTAAGGTCCGCGAGGGCCGATTCGGCACGGTGGGCGAAACTGAGACTGGGCCGCAAAAGATTGATATGCTTCTGGGAAGCTGCTCGATCTCCGAGGCGGAGCCGTTGGGAGATTCTGGCCGCAGTCTGCTGAAAAGCCGGTCCGTGATGATCACGGGGGGAGCCGGGTTCATCGGCAGCAACTTGGGCGAGATGATATCCGCGGATTCCTCGAACACGGTCGTCCTCGTGGACGATCTCTCCCTCGGTAAGCCTGCGAACCTCGGCTGGGCCCAGCGAAGATCCAACTGCTCCTTTGCCAAGATGGACGTATGCGAGACGAAGGCATTGTCCCGGCTCATGAAGGACGTTGATCTGGTGCTCCACCAGGCCGGAATACCCGGGGTCCAACCATCTCTTCAGGACCCGCTTCGCACCAACAGGGCGAATGTAGAGGGGACGCTTTCCTGCTTGAGGGCGGCCGTCGAAGGCAACGTCGAAGCACTCATCTGCGCGTCGTCATCAGCTGTGTATGGGGATTCCACAACCCCACCTGTCTCCGAGGACACAAGGCCGAGGCCGGTTTCCCCGTACGGAGCCTCCAAGCTCGCCGCCGAGCACTACTGCACAGTCTTCGCCAAGCTCTACGGGATCAATGCGGTGAGCCTCCGATACTTCAACGTCTACGGGCCCAGACAGGACCCCTCATCTGAGTACGCGGCCGTGATACCGAGATTCATCAGCTGCCTGCTGTCGGGCCGCCGGCCGACGATATTCGGCGACGGGAACCAGACAAGGGACTTCATATACGTGGCCGATGTAGCCAAGGCGAACTGCATGGCCGCCGAGTCGTCGAAGGCCGCTGGCAAGGCATACAACGTTGCCAGCGGGGTGCCGACCACAATCAACCGGCTGCTGGACCTGCTGGGCGGCCACCTGGGAATTGTGGCCCGAGCTGATCACCGTTCGGCCAGGCCTGGGGACATCCGTCACAGCTGGGCCGATACGGCCATGATCCGCAGCGAGATCGGATTTGAGCCCGACTACGATCTCTGCAGCGGGCTCAAGGAAACGGTCACGCAGTTCAAGTCGGCAAGGTGAAACTATGAGAAGCGACGCGATGAAGAAGGGAGTGGAGCGGATACCGCACAGGGCTCTCCTGAGGGCTTGCGGCCTTAGGGCAGAGGACTTCGACAAGCCCCTGGTGGCCATAGCGAACTCCTGGAACGAAGCCGTTCCGGGTCACATACACATGATGGAGCTTGCCAGGGAGATAGCCGGGGGCGTCAGGGACGCAGGCGGGGTCCCGCTGGGTTTCGGCGTGCCCTCCGTATGTGACGGGTTAGCAATGAACGTTGAGATGCGCTACTCCCTGCCATCCCGGGAACTCGTGGCCGATTCCATAGAGGCCGTTGTTCTGTCCCACAGCTACGATGGTTGGGTAGGTGTGACCAACTGCGACAAGATCACCCCCGGTATGCTCATGGCCTGCGGCAGGCTGGACATCCCGGCGATCATCGTGACCGGGGGCCCCATGAGGGCCGGACGGCTGGGGGACGAGAGGCTGGATGTGATCTCCTGCTTCGAGGCCGTTGGGAGGGTCAAGGCAGGCAAGCTGAGCGAGGAGGAGGCCGAGAAGGTCGCGGAGCTGGGTTGCCCCGGGGCTGGGTCATGTGCCGGACTCTTCACGGCGAATACCATGGCCTACATCACGGAAGCCTTGGGCATGTGCCTGGCTGGCTCTGCCAGCGTGCTGGCGGATGATCCGAGGAGGATGGAGATGGCTCGTCGGTCCGGCCAAAGGATAGTCAAGCTAATCAGGGAGAACCTCACGCCCTCCAAGATCATGACGGAGGCAGCGTTCGAGAACGCCATCAGGATGGATATGGCCATAGGCGGCTCGTCGAATACGGTCCTTCATCTCCCCGCGATCGCCCGGGAGCTGGGGATCGAGATACCCATGGAGCGCTTCGACGAGGTCTCCAGGGAGACGCCCAACATCTGCTCGATACGCCCCTTCGGGCCCTACTTCATGGAGGATCTCCACGAGGCGGGCGGGGTTCCCGGCATACTGAGCCGCCTGAAGGAGCATATCAGGGACTCCCCGACCGTCTCCGGGACGGGCATGGCCGATGTCGCGAGGGCGGGGCAGGTCATGAACGACGAGGTGATCCGGACCAGGGAGAATGCCTTCCACCCCGAGGGTGGGATCGGCGTCCTGAAGGGCAACCTGGCCCCGATGGGCTCGGTGGTCAAGATGCCCGGGGTGCCCAGGAGCATGCTCGTCCACAGGGGGCCCGCCCGGGTCTTCGACACGGAGCAGGATTCCATGGAGGCGATCCTGTCGGGCTCGATAAGGGACGGGGATGTCGTGGTCATCCGCTACGTCGGGGTGAGGGGCGCACCCGGCATGCCGGAGATGCTCTCGCCGACGGCCTCCCTTGTCGGCATGGGCATGATTGACAAGGTAGGACTCATCACGGATGGTCGCTTCTCGGGCGGGACCAGGGGCCTGTGCATCGGCCATGTGAGCCCCGAGGCCATGGACGCAGGCCCCATCGCCGCCGTGGAGGACGGAGACATGGTCTCCATCAACGTACCGAAGCGCAGCCTGAACGTGGTGCTTGGGGCCGACGAGATCGGTCTTCGGATGGAGAAGGCCCGCTCGAAGATCGAGGAGATGAGGGCAAGGCCGATCGGGGGCTACCTTGGGAGGTACTCCAGGATGGCGGGCCCCGCCGACAGGGGCGCCTCCCTGATCTAGTGGCCGAGCAGCGGGGAAGACTGGGCCTCGGCGAGGCCTACGGCGGGGCAACGAACTTGTGATTAGGGCTCGTGGGGACGGACCTCTTCTCCCCTGTCCTATGCCGCCAATTCGATGGCAAGAAGTGGAATCGGCCAGTCAGAGGCCCTTAGCGCCCCCTTCGGCACCAGCTACGGACTATGGGAGAAGGGGAAGCTCCCCCCACCTCGATTACGAGAGAGGAAGTGGAGAGTCATGTCATGGTAACCCAAGTTTTGGATTGACCCTCTGGTAGATTGGCAAAAGGGTTACCTTGCCGGATACTCGAGGATGGCCGGGCCCGCCGACAGGGAAGCCTCCCTGATGCAGTGAGATACACTGAAACAGATGCATGCTATGGCCGCTTTGCTGCGTCTACCGAAGACCCCGCGATTGGGGCTCCCCGCAGTGGCGCTATGCGGATGTGCTACTCCCGAACGACATTGAGGCCCTCGACTGACCGGAATCCCTCATCAAAGGTGCCTATGTTCGGTATGCCTCCCTGCTTGCACACGGCTATGCTCGTGCAGTCCGTGAAGCTCAGCTTGCCGCGCCCCTGGTTGCTGAACCTCTTCCAAGCAAGGCCGAATGCCTCGGGGCCAATCCTGATCATGTAGGTTGAGGCCAGTAGGAGTTCGCCGAGGCGCCTGGACCTCAAGAGGCTGCCCGTTCTCGCCAGCATGACGGTGACGGATTCATCGAAAACGTAGTCGGTTGTGACCGGCGTGCCGAACTCGCCTCCGTCTATCCTGCGCACTATATCGCAGGAGACACCGTGATTCTGATCGGCCTTGTTGGAGTAGGCAACGATGAGACTGGAGTCTAACAGTATCATCTCTTTCCTCCGTAGAGAATCCCGTCGATCTCCTCGCTGCTCCGCTCCGTTCCCTTCCCCCAGTCAAAGGACGGGATTTCGCTGAGCCTCGATCGAGGCCGATCTCCGGTCTCGGATATCCAGAGAGTCATCGCCTGGGTAACGGCATCTCCGATCTTGACGCCCTCTCCAACGGCCTTGGCCTTGAATCTTCTGTAGACTCTCTCGTCAAGATCCCTTATCGTGATGTTCACCTTGGGTCACCAGTATCATACTTGTATGACATGCATTTAACTGTTCGTGCTGGAGGAGCGCAACAGCAGGTATGCACATATCGGTATGCACATATCAAGACCCCGAAATGTTCGGCCGTTCCCGCATTCCATGAGTACTGCGCCAGATTAGCTAGGACTCCAAGGAAAACAATGGGGCGCAAGGCCTGCCATTGCGCTCCCGCCTTCAGTGCATCACAGCACACTACCTGCTCTCGGGCTCAAGAACCAGGCGATCCTTTCCCTTAGGCAACAGGAGTACCTCCCGCCCGGGTTCCTGATCCAGAAAATCCGCAATCCTGGCCAGGATCCGGACTATCAGGACTTTCCTGGCTTCCCTATCTTCACCTTCCCCTCCAGCCCATAGAGACCAAGCTCCCTGGCCCGCGTCTCCGCCCTGTCCATCTCATCATCCTTCAGGAAGGTTTCGCCGCACTTCTCACACACCTCCCCCTCGAAAGTGCCCAGGCTGATGCCGTACATCTTCTCCTCGACCTTTGCGGGCTCGAGGAATCCCTTGCCGCAGACAAGACACCGCACTCTTCCGCTCATACAATCACCTGAGCAGGACGGCAATGACCGGTATGTTGTCGCCCTTCTGAAGGTACACGATCTGGAAGTATCCATAACTGACGACTTCTTCCGGTCCTGTCTGATCTTGGCACCTCGCACTATCGCCCTTTCTACTGGTCCGCCCCCTGACCAAGACGGCAAGAACCACCAACAGGGCCGCGCCAGAGCAGGGGAAAGCGACGGGGAACACCCTCCCATCCCAGTCAAGGGCGTACCAGTCGGCAAGCACCTGCTGAGCGGGCTTGTTCTGGGGCGTGTATCCGTCGTCCCTATCTCCCCCGGCCTGCGGTTCCGTCTCCCAGTTCCACCAGTATGACCCGTGAAACCAGCTCCTGTTCCACAGGACCGAGAAGGCGGCCCCGTAGCAGTCAGCCTGCTCCTGAAGGTCGACCTGGAGCTCCACGTGCCAGTTCCACGGCGCCCTGTTGGCCCCGTCCCCGCTCCGGTACCCGACCTCCGTGAAGATCACGGGCTTCCCCACACCGGCCTGCCATTCCTCGATGACGTCCGCGACCGCGTTCCAGCTCTTCACCAGCTCGTCCATGGTCGGGTCGGTGCCGTTTGAGAGGGGGTAGTAGGCGTCGATCCCGACGTAATCCAGGGCGTCCCACCACCGGATGGCCGCCACTCTGGCGGGCCCGGCGGCGTAGGTAAGGGGGCCGGAGTAGCGCGACCTCACCCCCGAGACGATCCCCCGCCAGTCGGATTCGGCGATGTCGTTGAAGTCGAACTCGCAGCCAACGCAGTAGAGTTCGACCCCCGTCTCCGCTGCCGAGGGCGGGATCAGCCCGCGCCACGACGGGCCGACCGCGTCCAACTCGCAGCCAACGCAGTAGAGTTCGACCCCCGTCTCCTCGGCGAGTTCGGCGAATGAGCTGATGAACCTACCGTAGCTCTCGAACCACGCTGCCGAGGGCGGGATCAGCCCGCGCCACGACGGGCCGACCGCGTCCACCATGGGCTTGAGCATCACCTTCAGGCCCAGGGAATGGGCCGTCTCTATGGCGTGGACGATCGACTCGTTGGAGGCTGTGTAGAGATCGGGGCGGGGGTATATCCTGGTGGAGAGGATGTCGTCCTGGAACCACCAGAAGCAGATGGCGACCCACTCCACGTTGGCCGCGGCCATGCGGAGCAGGGACTCGTCGGACCGGGGAAAGAGGTAGGTGTCGTGGGACCAGGCGGTGTAGGACATGCCCTTCTGGAACCCCAGCGAGGCCCCGGCCCCGGACGGGATGGTAGAGATGCAGAAGCTGAGAAGGAGACCCGCGGCAAGCACCACGCCACACGGTGACCTCGGGCCCGCCATGACTATGCAGGCAGGGACCCAGCGGATTCTCAACACAACTTCTGGTCCGGATCCCGTGTGAAATATGATATGCCAGCTGGCGCAAGATGCTCTGCGAGTCCTCTTCCCTGCCCCGGATGCCCTCCGCACCTTTCAGCATTCCACAGCCAACTCGGAGCATTGAAGCACCGGCCAAAGGTCTGCTGGGCCTAAGCAAGCAGGTGGGTCAAGATCGTCGGTAGGCCTTAACGCACGGCGCCATTCGGATGAGATCGCACCGAGGGCAAGTTCGCGCCTTCACATATGATCTGCATTTGCCAAGAATTCGATAATGTGAGGTAGCACCAAGTCGCTTCGGTAAAGTGTTTCTACATGGTCGAGACCTGGCAGGGAGACAAAGGTTGCATTAGGCATATTCTCAACGCACCTGCGCATACCGGAACGCGAAGAGTCAGCCTCACCTGCAAAGAGCAAACATGGCATAGTCATGGTCGGCAAGACATCTTCAAAGCCGAGCCGCCAGTCCCTCGACGATACTAGGGCGATCAAGGCTTCAAGGTCGGCTGCCCTAAACTGGGCCTCTAGCTCGGGTGTCAACCGCGGTCCAAACATCTTCTCTACCATGGCAAGTGTAGCGTCCATTCCTTTCCTGTAAACCTGAAGAAAGTAGTTAGGTTTGTCCGGGTCTGCCTCATATGGGCTCTTGCCACCTATGATCAGAGACATGAAGCGTTCAGGAGCGTACTTCGCAATGCCAAAGCCTATCCACCCGCCCATTGAGTACCCGAAGAAGTGGGCCTTGTTGATGCTGAGATCATCTAACACGGCAACGACGTCGGATACCAGCAGTTCCAACTTGTAGGATTCTGGATCGTGTGGCTTATCACTGGCACCATGTCCACGAACGTCCATCAAGATAAGCTGGTGATCTTTGCCCAGCTTCTCATAGCCTGAATCATACCACATCTTCAAGTTGCCGCCTAAACCATGCAGAAGCACAAGAGGTGGCCCTTTCCCTTCGACTTCATAGTGTATGCGAACTCCTTGGTTATTAACACAGGGCATATTTCCTACCACCAGCTCAATTCTCTGATCCTGAGTATTAACCGTTGGGTACAAAGAACTTTGGTTCTCTACAGTTTATGGTGGGTAAGCTTTAAGGTGTTTGTGGGTGGTTTGAGTTGGCATGCCTACGGAGGAGGATCTCTTCGGGAAGGCCCTCAACCTAGAGGAGCCATGGTATGTCGAGAATGTGGTGTTTGACACCCGCAAACTACAGGTAGACATCTACCTGGCCTTCAGAACCGGTGCAAGATTCCCGTGCCCCGAGTGCCGTGCGTTATGCGAGATACACGACACCAGGGAACGGACGTGGAGACACCTGAACTTCTTCCAGTACCCCGCCTACATCCACGCCAACCAGCCGAGAGTCAAATGCCCACAACACGGCACCAAGACAACCACACCACCTTGGTCCAGGCCTAAAGGCAGGGCCACAACAGTCTTCGAGCTGTTCCTGCTCATACTCTGCAGGGAGACATCGGTTTCTGCAGCTTCCATGATCACAGGAATCCATGATGACTCTGCCTGGCGAATACTCCACCACCACGTCCAACAAGCCCGAAAGCGGCAGGACCTCACCGGGCTTAGGAAGGTGGATGTAGATGAGTCATCAATCAGAAAAGGACACAACTACCTCTCAGTGTTCTGCGATATTGACAGGTCCCGTGTTGTCCATGTAGAGGAGGGTAAGGACTCCAAGGTAATCGGGCGCTTCAAGAACTGGTTTGGTTAGAGAAAAAGGATGTGGATCCTGGACGGGTTGAGGAGTTCTGCTCAGATATGTCTTCGGCCTACGTCCTAGGCATCACTCAGAGCTTCCCCTGGGCCGAGATAACCTTTGACAGATACCATGTTATGGCGATGGTGAACAAGGCTCTTGACGATGTCAGGCGGCAGGAGAGGGCCCAGAACACTGCGCTTAGAGATGTGTTGAAGAATACCAGGTATCTGTGGCTTAAGAACCCTTCCAGCCTGAC
>CAYVLA010000094.1:0-12317 GCA_964452145.1 Hadarchaeota archaeon (SeqCode) | reverse complement strand
GGCTCTGGACTCCAGGTTCTCGGGCCGACGCGGCCATGACCGGCTTGGGCGTAGCTCCGCCGATTTGTATAACAGACCTATGAAGACCCAGAGGATCCTTGAGCTGGCATTGGAGAGAGGGGAGATCACAAGCAGCGAGGTTGTCAAGGCCCTGGCCGAAAGCATTGGGTCTGCGGGAGAGTATCGTAGGCTTCTGGCACAGGCAAGCACCCTGCTTTCGCGTCTTCACCAGAAGGGTTCGCTTAGCAGAAGATGGGTCAAGGAGAACAGGGGGCAGTATGTGTACTTCCCAAGCGATAGGACGATTGACTCCCTTCTGCCCGTTCTGAACGTCCTTCAGGAGAGGGTGAAAAGAAGGCAGGTCGAGGAGGCCCTCACGACATTCGTCAGAAGGATAGTGCTGGAGCTTCGCATGGAGGATACGGTGAAGGCGGTCCTGTGGGATCCCTCCAGCTGTCGGGGAACCGCAGGCAGTGGAACTGCACGACTGCCGGTTTGGATCGTCGCCACAGCCATGGTCGACAAGGAGAGCATCGAGACGGAGGCCGGCCGGATGCGGGAGGTCTTCGACGCGGGTCTTGTCTTCGTGCCGTCGGATCGGTTCCGTTCGGCGAGGTTACCGGATTCCTCGGTCATCCTATATGGCTGGGATTACGTCTCATCCCATCGTGGAAAGGAAGGCCGGGAATGAAGCAAGCGCCAGCAGAGGTGCGGACGCGAAGGGTGAGCCAGGCACCTCCGTTGCTGCGTGCCGGTCGACATTCGTCCTCCCAGAACGGCGAGATGCCGCTGGCACTTGGTGTCCACGGGCCGTTGCCGGGAGCCTTGTGGTCTGCGAATAAGGTCCCGTCCGACAGGGCTGCATGGTCGTCGTGTACGCCAGATCGTCACCTCCGGGCTTGGTGGAGCGATCGACTGATCCGCCGCCATATCCCTGCCAAGCTCGAAGAAAGACATATGGGTGTGGATCGCTCACTGGTCGGAGGGAAAACGAATGGAGGAGTCATTTGCAGATAGTCGCAATTGATGCAAAAGACCTTATGCGTGAGGGTTTCACTGGGAAGTTCAATGCATGCATAGGCGCAAGCGTGTTAATGGAAGAGAATGCTAGGTTCCGAGACCAGATGAATCAAGCATGGGATGACGCGCGCCGAACATATGGCATCTCTCACGACGACATAACGCTGAAATCCGCGCATGTCAAGAGAATCATAGGCCCAAGCGACGCTCATTCTTTTGGGCGAGACGTGATTCATGCTGTCTCCGAACACATCAAGGAAGTCCACTTCCATTACACCTACCTGAACCTAGATAGGATACCTGAGGTGCAGGTCTACGGCCGCGATCTGGGCCCGAATGAACGTTGGCCTACTCTGGAGTTCTTGGAAAGGCTGAGTCCGACCTACACCCATTGCTGTGCATGGAAAGACACTCAGGACATGCCCACGGAAGAGGCGGAACACTCCATGTTCTTGCTCGACCATTTCGAAGCGAAGATCACTTGGGCTTGGGAGGATCTTGCCACCCGTGACCCTGCAAGGCTACAAGTATGGTGTTCTGGCGACCTGTGTAATCCGTACATTCGTCTCGCAGATACAGTCGTCTCTTATCTAGACAGCAAGATGAGGCTTCTGAATGCCAAGCTCTACCCAAGCGAGATCGAACGGGCATTTGGGGACGAGCCTTTTGAGGTGAAGGCATCGTACCTCGGGCAAAGGTATCTTCCGAAGATCACCCCTGTTACTAGGCGCATGTCTGACACACGCCGATACCTCAAACATCCGATACTCTTCGTGGTAGGACCCAGGACCCCTGCTCTGCTCAGAGAGGAGGGAATGGGCACCAAGGATATTCTTGAAACACACACAACCATGCAGCGAATAGTCGACTATGCACAGAACATAGGAGGCGCAGTCAAATTCCTGCATGTCGACGGAGATCAAAGGCTGTTCAGACCAGAAGACCAGCTCATCTATGTCGGCAATGAAGGAAAGGAAACCGCAAAGTTGTTCGCAGATCTCTACGGAATAAAGATCCTAGATGCAAGCCAAATCTAATAGATTAACAGTAACGACGGAGTTAGCCCCCGGTGAGGGACCAACGCCATTCACTACGATGCTCTCTATTCATATAAAGGTTTGCTGGGACCGGGGACCAGGACTGGGAATTGATCTCAGAGACGCTGAATCCTGGGTGAGGACTGTGACGGAGTCGTGGCAATCGCCGAATATGGCTCAAGAGGGCCCAAGACCGTTGAGCAGAGAATACTTTGGGATGCCAACAGGCTTGATTCCCTGGGAGTTGTGGGTCTGGCTCGGGCCTTCACCAAAGGGGGCTATGAAGGACAAACCATTGCACAGACCTTGAAGATCGTCAGAGGGAACATGGCAAAGCCTCTCTCGACAGAGCCCGGGAAACGAGTATCGACACATCTTCTCCAAGACATGGAGGATTTCCTCAGGAGACTCGAAGCCAGCCTCGGAAGTGCTCAGACCGGAATGGATCTCGGTCAGAAGCCAAGGAAATAGCGCTTCACCGGATCCCTGATGTCCAATGAGACCCCATGCTAGGGGGCGTCCATACGTCGCTCCTGGTGCGATGTCTTTTGCTGGGTCTCCAGCATCTCTATGACGCAGGCTGCTTGTGCCGTTCCCTCATCAGAGATCCCCAAGGTCCGGCATACAGACCGACAGCTTCTGAGAAGTTCGAGGCAAAGGGCTCTGGACAGCTCCCAGAATCTGACAGGGCCCATCACCTCCAAGCTCTTCTTGAGGATCTGCGCATCAGTAGCCCGTCCAACTGGTTTGGATCTGGACTGATCCGGGGCTTCTGCCATCCTCTCCTCGGTCATCTTGGTGCATCCATCGATTCCAAGCTCGCAGAGAGGGGTGTAGATGGGTCTGAGAAGAATCAGCAGAAAACGCATGGCTCTTGACCAGAACAAAGTTCTAGCACTTCTCAGTTCTGCTTCCGGCATGTCTTGTCTAAGGTCCATCAACCAAAGCCAGGGCCATGGATTCAAGGGGCGGAACTCCGTCAGGAATCTGGAAAGCATGTCGGATTCAGGCTCTATCCCCACCATTTCATCGTCAGGGATCTCAGGCATAGACCTTCGAAAATCACTGCCCTGTGCATCGAGAGCCAGCCCGAGGAAACCTTCGGTAAGGTCCTGAATCAGGTTCAAACCAGTGTTGCTGTATATCTCGAATCTGGTTCCACCCTCGGGGAGTTCCTCCTCCCTTGAGGCTATCATTTGGAGGGCAACCCCTTTTGGGAGTACGAACCGCTGCTTGGATATCAGCTTGGCAAAATCCTCCTCGGTATAATCAACCAATCCTCGTCTAAAGGCTTGGAAGATTCCGAACTCCTCACTCGGACAGTACACAGGGCCTGTGCCGGATTTGAAGCGTCTCAGATATCCGGCCTCCTCGAGGTGGCCGAGAACGCTCTCAGCCACCTCCTCATCCACCCCAAGGAACTCGGCTACATCAGAGGGTGTGAACCTTCGTACCATTTCTCCTTTTGTCCGACTGCCCATCATACCTGAGACAGCTCCCTCCAGAACGTACCTGTAGGCAGCCTTTTCCATCTCCTCTTGGAGATGTCCAATCCGCTTACCATACTCCATTCCTACCATCCCCTTCCTGCCCGACCCGTCCTTCCCGAGAACGTAGTATCGACCGGAAGCATCAAGCTCGATCGAGTACCCCTTCTTCCGAAGCCTCTGGATGTGTCGTCGAGCCGTGATCGGGCTTAGACCCAATCTGTCGGCAATCTCCTCTGGGTGCTTGGGTCCTCCTGCAAGCATCCTAATGATCTGGATCAGCCGTGCATTCATATGTCAACATGCTACAGTCCTTCCTCGATTCATAAATACCCGCGGATTCTTGAACCAAGTCCCCACGGTTCAATACAGGCAACCGTATGGTCGATTTTTCAGTTGCTCTGAATGAAGGGGAACCTGTCTTAGATGGACATAATGATGCCTATGCTATGTTCCGATCTGTTTATGAAGGGTGATGCAAGAAGGGATTGTTGGTTCCGAGATCCAACCAGATTGCGCGAGGATCCCAGGAGGGAACGCCGGTAGGGTGACCGATTTGACCGAGGAAGGAAAACCCGAGAGGTTTAGAGGCTTACTGTACAGCCCAGAATACGAGAACGAAGTGATTGTCCTCTTCGGAATGCTATTGCAATACCTTGACGAGGATTCACGATCGATACGTTCACCGGTGATTTCCCAGATTGTACTGCGATCAGGAACGGCAAGCCGATCGGGATCGAGTTCGAAACCAAGAGCAGCCACTTCTTCGACCACAAACACGACAGAGATCCCCGCCTCGCCAAGTGCGACATGATTGTGTCCTGGGAAAACGACCTCGAAAGCTCGTTGACGGTCAAAGGGAGAGGGAAAGCCTCAGGGATCGAGAAGACCATTGAGGTGCTAGAGCTTTCGGGGATCGCGAACGAGAAGAAGCTTAGCCTGGTTCTGAAGGGATCAAGGCCCCGCGGACCGGGAGAATGGAGCATGGAGGCGTTCCTCCACAAGCTGAAGGATAACGTGGGGGAGAAAAGGTGCGGCTGGGTCAAGGAACTGATCGGGATATGCGAGGGGTCTGATGAGTTCATCATGGCCCCGGGCAAAGCTCGGAAGAAGGCCACTGTCGGGTTTCACGTCAGGAACTGGTTAAGCAGGGGTATCGGGGCGCCCACGCCGATCCAGTTCTCCGAATCCGGATCCTGCCTCTTCGACTGCACAGACCTTCCAGAGACGATAGCGGCCGAACTCAGGATGAGGACCCATGCACCCAAGAGAAAGTCGGGAGAGTGGAAACGATGGTACCAGAAGAAGGTGGAGGACGAAGAGGCCTTCAGGATGCTCAAGGAGGTGCTTCAGTGGCTGGCTCGCTCAATCTGACTTGCCCGGAGGATTCGATCCGCTTGCCGCCTACGGACAGTTTGCCTCGAGGCCTCAAGGGAGAATCTCAGCCAAAGCCCAACACCTGATCCTCATCGTTAGCTCCAGATAAGGGTGTCTGAAAGAGGGTGGCGCGCCATGCCCGGCCCTCACGAAGCGTGGCCAATGAGAGTATCTTTGGATGATCTTTTCTCTGGATAGCTCTGGCCAGATCGTTCGAGCAGGTACCCCCAAGTTTCTGACTAGCGACCTCTCTAAGGATCCTAAACATCGTGGAGGGAAACCCAGCCTTGACGACCCACCCAAACACCCTTCCGCGGTACTATTAGGTGTTCTACTGATAAATCTGCTTCTCGAACAAGGAGCGATCCCCCCGCGACTTCTCCAAACACCGGGTATCAAGTCCTCTCCATCCTTATCAGCGGTAGCCAGGACTCCTCTCGCATGAGAGACTGGATCCTAGATGTCCTGATCTGCCCTGTCTGTCATGGCGGTCTTGTGAGGGAGGGGCCTCAGCACAACAACGCTGGCTACTCATGGCTTCGCTGCTTTGTCTGCGAGGCTGAGTACCCGATCTTTCTGGACAGGCCCATCTTAGTGCCCTGGGGTGTCGAGGAATGGTACTCATCTATAGATCAGGCAGTTGGCTGGCAGGGTCCTACCCGAAGTGACACCGAGTCGATGGCTTGGCTGGGAGAACAGTGTCGCAATGGGATGTCGCTCAAGACCCTGGTGCGTTGGAGATCTCGTCCGTGGACGATCTACAGCCGAGAGGAATGGATAAGAACCTTGGAAAGACTTCGACAGAAAGCGGAGCGGACAAGAAGTGGAGAAGCATTCACCGGAGAGATCAGGAAGAAGATGCTCGAAGAACCGCTGGCTCCGATACCCGAAGCGGGGAGACCAATACTCGACGAGTTTGCTGCACGGGTCATCAATGCTAAACCCCGGCGTTGGTTGGATCTGGCTAGCGGTGGTGGTTTTGCCTTCGCGCGCATCCTAGCCCACATAGAGGGCATCGATAGGGCGGTTGCTGTGGAGAAGACCGTGTCTCCTCTCTGGCAGATACAGCACCGGGCCGACCATGTTGCCACTATCAAGAGCAAGCGCGGTCTCCAAGTCGAGACTGTAGGTGGGGATGCCAGGCGGCTCCCCTTCAGGGACGAATCCTTCGACCTGACAACCACCTACCACAGTTTGGGAGAGATCTGCGGAATCGGAGACGTTCTGTGCGAAGCTCATCGGGTTCTAGAGAAACATGGCAAGTTCCAGCTTTCGTTCCACGACACTGATAAGGATGGCTACGTGCCTCCGAGCAGGGTCTCCGAGATCATCAAGTATCTGACTGAGCGGCTCTCTCGGGAATCCCTAGAGTATGTTGCCGAACACCTGCCCCAACTTGATGAAAGAGCCTTCGGAGAGTTCCTAGAGGAAGCAGACCTGTTCGTCAACCTTGACCACCTTAAGGATCAGCTCCATAGTATTGGCTTCAACATACTCGAGTGCCGTCTTCATCCTGTTCACCGGAGATATGTGAAGAACGACTTCATACTACTAGCCCAGAAAGACTAGATGGCCCCGCTATCCGGATCTCCAATCCGGCTGCCCCGAAAGGGAGTGCGACAGCCATAAACACAGCGAGGTAGATGAGATCACCCCGGATCACTGGAGTTGAGAGCGATCCACCAGCCAAGAGGAGGCGAGTTGCAGCCGCAGGGGAATGCAGTTCATGAGGATATGGAGCGGGTACACGACCGAGTCCGAAATATGCTTAAGGATCAGCCGCTCGGGGGTTGCTGTCTGGAAGGAGGCAAGATGTCAGGAAAAGCAGACGAAGAGGAGAGCATGGCAGCCCATGTGGCTAATGTCATCAGGATGAAGAAGAGGATAAGGGAACTCAAAGAGGGGAATTCACGTCTGCGCGAAGAGAACTCATGTCTGCGCGAAGAGAACTCATGTCTGCAGGAGGAGATGGAGAAACTCAAGGCGTCGGTTGCTGCCTTCGAGGCACATGGGACCCGTAGAGCGAGTTGAGTATCGCACGGTACTGGCGACGCAAGCCCGACGAGTTCTGCGTGGTCGTGTGGTTTGGCCTCCGTTCACCTTATGGGCCGATGGTTCGAGGCGAGGGCCCGCCGCACTACGTAGGACTCGGTTCATGCCCCTTTCCGTATCGGATCGAGATCCTTATTTGCTGTTAAAGGTGGCTTGCGCGGCCCCCGCGCACGTTTTGGTCATCGTAGCCTTGCAGGCATTATCTCTGACATTGTCCAGGCCTTGAAAGATCTGACCACTTGGATTTCCGCAAACAGGGGCATGACGGGGAACACCGGTCCTAGATGGGGGCGAGAGAGTTGCCTAGATGGGTGAGTCGTAAGTTGGGGAGGGTAACCAATTTATGGACCTGTCTTCATGTGTCTGGTGTCAACGTGTGGGAGGTGACCGAGATCATGGGTAGATGCATCAGATGTCTGGTTCGTGGAGGCTTCTTCGGTTCCCGAGACCGGATTAGTGATCATGGCGCTCGGTTGCCTCCTGCAGGATGATACCTCCGTCTCCTCCTGTGTGCTTGGCTCCAGGTGCAGATCGCAGTGTTGACCCTTGACCCTTGATCTCTGTCTCCCTGCCTGTTGTCGAGGAGAGGATGTGTGACGTGAAGACAGAGGTTCTGACTCTTGGCATGGATGATGTCCCTCGTTGGGGGGGACTGAGGAAGCAGTGGCTCGAGGACTTCATGTCGACCTACGGGCCCATGGACGAATGCCTCTACCACTGCCCTAGACCATGGATAGAGCATGAGGACATTGCCAGGTCCATCAGGGAATCCGACCAGGTTTTCCTGGGCATACCAGACGACGAGGACGGCCTTGTTGCAGGGATGCATGTCAAGAGGCGTGGACAGGATCTGTGCATTGAGGGATTCTTTCCCAGAGTCCTGAGGAGCCGCCAGAGGAGGGGACTGGGGAGCGCGCTCCTTTCTTGGTGCGTGAGAGAGCTCCGAGAAGGGCGTGTAAGACGAATCGTATCCAAGCTTCATGGGAGAGAGGTGGAGATCAGGCCCTACATCGAGTTCTACCGAAAGAACGGCTTTTTCTTCGATCATGGGCATCCCAGGCTTGAGATGGTAGCAGACATCTCCCGGATCGGCTCATTGAGGGGTAGACCCGTGAAGATGATGCCTGCAAGAGACCTGGGAATGCGCCAGTTCACACAGGTCTACATGGAGTCCTATAGACAGTCCACCGTTACCGGGCTTAGCCACGAAAGACAGGATAGGGGCAGGACAGGAATCGAGGATTATGAGGAGGAACTTCTCGAGATGCGTAGATCCTTTGCCATAGATCCTTTTGACAACTGGTATGCAGCCTACAGCAGGGATCACCCGGTGGGTGTCATTCTGTGCGGCCTGAAGAGGGACAGGGTGACTGCAGATGTCACGGAGTTCGCTGTGATGCCTGAGGAGAGAGGAAAGGGCATTGGAACCTACATGCTATCATGGTCGCTGGGAAGACTCAGAGAGCTCGGGGCCGGAAAGGCGGCTCTTGGCGTGGACTGTGACAACTTGGCTGCGAGAAGAGTGTACGAGAAGCTCGGATTCCGGACTGTACATATGATAGCCTATCTCCTCCTAGGAAGCCCACCGCATCTGTAAGATCATCTGTGCGTGAGTTATGTTGATGGTTTCTGGCCGGGTGCTTCCTGATGGGCCTGAGAACTGACGCTTGCGTGGATTCATCATCCCTCCCGACCAATGCTCCCGGTCAATGCTTAGAATGAGTTAACGCTACTCCTCTGGGGTCTGTGGGGTGATCCCACTTTGCACCTGTGCAAAGGGGAAGCCACATGCGCTGGCAACCCGGAGAGGGTCAGAGCGAAAACTGTGTGGATTCCAGCCTTCGTCGCGGGGATCTACCTCGGCGGGTTTGGCAGTCTTAGGAAGGGGATGATGAACGGGACCGATTCTTTGTATTGCTGATGACTGGGTCCGAACGTCTTGGTCAGGTGCCAGTCCTCTATCTTTCCGAGTATGAGGTAGGCGATGACCTGTGCAACCCAGACATACAAGATGAAGGAGGTTTCGAACTCCAGAGTTGTGCTGGGCCCGATAGGGAATATTGGGTTTGTGTCAAGGATGAAGAGGTTCATGCCAAAGGTCATGGCGATGATGCCGAGATACTGGGGGTGCCTGACAAGTCTGTATGGCCCGGTGGTCACCAATCCTCTTCTGTGCCTGAGGCGGTAGGCAACTGAGACCAAAAGGAAAGCCAGTCCCCCCAAGACAAGCGACTTGCGCAACAGTATGGGGAGGAGGGTTCGCAGAGGTACCTCCCATACCGGTTGCCAGAACATGAAGCGGAAGTCCAGAAACATGAACTGTATCTGGCGCCATAGGTCGGGAAGAAGACTGTAGCTGAGGAAGTAGGCGATCAGCGGCAGGCTCATGATCCCCGCGTAGATTCCGACCGCTGGAATGAACTGGAAGATCGGCACGAAGAAACCCACGATCTCCAGAAACAGCGCCTTGATCCTAGCCACCGAAGACTCGGGGACCGCGACCATTGCATCAGCCGTCCGTGGTACAGGGCGAATCGGCTGCTTCGGGGCTGTTGCCCAAGACAAGGCACCAGCCAACCAACCCTTCCTATGGATAATGATGGTTGCTGGGAGAATTGCCACCACGGTCAGTATGAGGGGGAGAAGACGGTAGAGGAAGCTGGCGCGCCCACGGGTCATTCTGACCAGATGGATGCAGAAACCAAACCCATACGGCTTCATCGTGCTTGCCACTGCAAGGCCGCCTTCCTCGGTTCCGACAGCAGTAGGAGGACACCAGCACTTGCCTCTGAATCTTCGCCGCCACGTAGTTTCTCCCCTCTCATTCACCCTGTATAGAACAAGGTCAAGGCCTTCCGAGCCTGCTACGTAGAAGCCTCCGTCTTGACACGGCAGAATGTCGTGCCCGCGGCAGTCCCAGCCCCTTTTCTTGGTTCTGTTCCAGATCACCTGGCCGAGAGGATCAATCTTGACCAGATACATCTCGTAGTGAAGCCCGCCCAAGACGAGGGTCTCCCCCACGATGAGATATCCGCCATCTGGGTCCTCCGCGGCCGAGTATCCACGATCGAAGTAACCGGTTCCGGGTCTTGTCTCCCAGGTCTTGTTGCCTTGCGCGTCCAGTTTGAGGACGTAGATGTCTCCCAGGCCCAGGCTTTCGCCGGTGACCAGGAAACCGCCGTCGGTGCATGGCAGGACATCATGGGCTATTTCTTGGTCGGGGCCTCGATACGTTCTGTTCCAGACTGGGCTGGCTTCGGCATCTATCCTTAGCAGATAGATATCGCCGGATGTCACGCCAGCTACTATGAAACCGCTTTCGATGCGTGCAATGGCGGTAGCGCGACAGCCATGCCAGCCTCCTTCGTAGGTCCTGTTCCAGAGCATGGTTCCGTGTTCATCGATTCTGACCAGGTAGATCTGACCGTGTGGTCCGAAGGACGTAGTCGTTCCCGCGATCAGGTAGCCCTCGTCACACTCCAGAACACCGCAGGCTTGGTCCCTGCCCGCACCGCCATAGGTCCTGTTCCAGACAATCCTGCCTTTGCTGTTCACCTTGAAGGCGAGTATATCATCTCCGCGGTCGGCGGAGAGCCTGTCGCCAACGACGATGAATCCGCCGTCTGGGCAGTTGGTGATAGCGGAAGACTCATCTCGATACCCCATGCGATACGTTTCTTGCCAGAGCAGACGTTGTGATGGGGCAACTCCCAGAATCAGTAGGGCCAGAAGCAGCAAGGCGGTGACGACAGTGACGACGAGAAATGCCTTCACACCATCCCCGCATCTGCCCACCTTGGTGCCTTATATCTGCTATCAGGAACTGTGTGTCTCAGAGGACAAGCTAGAGCTCCTTAGACATTTTTCTGTGTTTCACCGAGATGGGGCAAGCAGGTTGTTAGATCGCACTAAGAATGTGTGGTCTTTGGGATCAATGCTATACAGGAGCACATTCGACAGCTACTTGTGCCACACATAGTACCCTTCTCAAGATTTCTCCTGTAACAAGATGCTAGAAATCAAAACGCAAGAAGGCAGTACCATCGCTAGGGTAATCAGGATCGTTTGCGAATCGCAGTGTCCGCTGCCGGCCTTGCACTGCGAGGCGCGCTAGTGATCCTCTCGTGCATCCTCCCTGCTGTCGTTGAGCGCGACATCGCCACCTTTGCTGGAGGCATCAATCTGCTCGCATCCTTAGATGCAGACCGGATCCCCCCCTTGGGTCTCAACGTCTCAGCGTTCCAGGCGCAGCACGAGCTTGCGCTTCTTGAGTCCCCGGTGTAGCAGGTTCACGTGGATGACGGTAGATCCTATGGTCGGGTCTGGGCATTCAACCTCCAAGAGCAGGGAGGCGAAGGTTCCCGGTGGAAGTGCCTGACATCTGTAGCTGAACTCTCCCGACGCAAGCCTCGTAGCGTCCTGGATCTTAAGGATACAGGGCGGATCCACCCACACAACCGCCTCAAGCCCGATCACCTTCACCATGCCCTTGTTACCCACCAAGAGCGTGACATTGGCCACACCCTCGGCGAGGACTCGCTCTGCCTCTCTGTACCCGTAGTCACCAAGAAAGGCATCAACCCTGGGCGTGTACAGATAGACACAGGCCACCACTACCAGAGAAAGAAGCACCGCCAGACCAGCCAGATAAACACGCCCACCCCTGGAGAGAAGACTGAGCTGCATCTGTCGGGCTTTCTGCACCAGCTCAAGGGCCCCAGACACTGTGACCAGCGCCAAGGGGAGCAGGGATACCGACTCGCCTCGAGCAACCAGCCAGCCTGTAGCAACTGAAGATAGGAGAATGACCCCGGCGCCAAGCAAGGCCCTGCTCTCCAGATAGATAAGAGACAGCCCCACGAAGACGAGCACGAAAGGCACGTACGACCATGGACTGAAGGGTACCGCAGGAGACAGAACCGAGAAGATACTTCGTACAGGGACAAGGAGACCATGGGGCTCGACACCCCAGATCACCGGTGTAACCCAGAAGATGCCCAAACCCACAACACCCAGGACCAATCCGAGCCGAGAGATTCTCCCCCGGATCGATAGGTCCGGTGCTTCCTCCTTTGCAGGAATCCTGAGCTGCCTGCCACACTCCACACACATCGGTGCCTCAACCGCATTCCGCGCACCGCACCGACAGACCTTGTAAGCCTCATGCCCGACCATGCGAGCTCGCCCTCCAGACCCCCCGATCTCGTCGCCTCCGGCAGACCCTGGTCTGCGACTCCCCGGAAAGACTCCAAGCCTTCTGATCAGACCCTTGATCCTTGTGATGCCTGTGTAGAAAGGTTGGCTGCCATCCAGATGAAGAACCACCAAGAACAAGACCAGGAAC
>CAYVLA010000093.1:0-12379 GCA_964452145.1 Hadarchaeota archaeon (SeqCode) | reverse complement strand
GCCCCGGTGTCGGGACGTGTTGCGATCAGTTATCCAGCCGGGGCCAAGATCCGGTATTCGTCCCTCAGTCCGGAAGAGGTGGCCGAGAATCAGTACGTTTTCCAGGCGTACTCAGGATTCATCTACATCGAAAGCCTAGAGACCGAAAATGCCACCCTTGAGCTTCTGGGGCTGATCATTGCAGTGATGCTCATCATTCTGATCGCTGGCTCAATGGGCTACACCCAGAGGATCAGGTCGTACGTTCTGGCCTTTGTCGATCGGCGAGCACAGAGTTTTGGTCTATCCCAGGTCTTGCTCGGCTTCATCCTGCTTCTGGTCTTCACGGTCGGTCTATCCTACATAGTGGGTCCCTCACCCAGGGTGAACATCGTCGCCGTGACCGGTCCGCAAGGCAACTACGTCTTTGATCTCTCCGGCGGCCCGGTCAAAGTCATTCATGGATCAGAAAGGGCGCTTGAACTCATGCTTGAGTTCAACGTTGCCGATTTCATACTCATTCAGGACTACAGGTTCGCGGAGGACGATACGAGGTGGAAGAGGATTTTGGAATCTGCCCTGGAAAGGGGAGTCCCAATCTACACGGATGCTACCACCCTTTCGATGAACCAGGTCTTCTTCGAAGGACTCAGTCTGGGGGAACTGCCGGCGTCCGGAGCCTTGGAGTTTCTGAGCCTCCGTTTCCTCGAGATTGCAGACGCGAAGAAGAAGCAGAACCTCTTTGGGCTCGGATGGGGGGCATTTCTCCCGATTCTGGTATTCATCGTGGGCCTATCGCTGTTGGCGATCTTCTTTGCTGCAATGGCGGCAGCATACCTGGCCTTCCACCTGAGAGACAGAGTCTCTCGCTCGGTGAACAGACTGGCTCTTTGCGTTCTCTCCTTCTTCACTTGCTTCGTTTCGGGCGTCGTGCTGTATACTCTGACTAGCTACGTCCTCAAGATGCCGCTGGGATGGCATGGACCGTTGGGCAAGGGAATAACTGCGATATCCGTGGTGAGTCCCTATTTCGGAGGCGGCAACTTTCCCCGCGCAGCCTTTGCGCTGCTGGGGCTCGGAGTGGTCTTGCTGCTATTCGTATCCCGATCAAGAGCCAGGGTCTCGTTCTCCCTATTGGTCCTGTTCAGCCTGCTTTCGCTATATCTGCTCGTGTCAACCCCTCTCATGGCTCCCATGCTGTTCAGGTTCATATCGGGCGAAACCCCGAATACCCCGCCCAAAGACTACTTCTCTAGGGCGAGCGTGAACTTCCTCATCTCACTGGAGTATCAGTTCCACGAATCCGTTGCAGGAATCCTGATGGCGGCAACCGGGGATGAAACCATCGAGACCTGGTTCAGCAGGGGCATGATCGCCAGCTTGGCCTTTGCCGGTGCCTTCTTCGTCCTTGCCCGCAGTTCGGGAAGAGCCAACGCGATCGTCGTGCCGGGCCTTTTTCTGGTGATATCCAGACTCTTTGCCCGGGTAGGGGATCTGCAGATCCTCAAATCTCTGTGGACGCTTCCGACGGCTCTCGTTCTTGCCGCCATCATAGTCCTGGCGATCAAGTCCCTTGACGTACTGGTCTCAGGCTTCTCTTCCCGCCTCCAGAGCAAGGCGAACAGCCGGCTGGCCATGGTTGCCTTCTTCGTCCTGCCGATGATCTCCGGGGCGTACATCCTGTATCAGGCGATTGGATCAGACAGACTCCTGCAGGTGATCGTAGGCTGGTTGCTGATGCTGATAGCCGCTTTGGCCTGTAGGAATCCGTGGAAGTGGGAAGAGATCCTAGGCAGGAGGCCCACCAGATGACGTATGTATCACTATTCTCCAGAATCGTGGTTCTGGTTCTCGCGTTCTACGGGCTTGGGACGCTGGTGAGTGGGTGGAGTCACGGTGACCGGGGCGGCGTCAGACGCTTGGCAGGAGGATGGACATGGGTCGACCATGCGATCTCGACGGTTGTGACCAGCTTCATCCTGGCGGTTCTGGTTGTCTGGGTTCTTCAGATTGCCAATGCAGTTGCGATCCTGGGATCAAGGGGCACATCTTGGGGAGTCTATGTGGTGAGAAGCAGTCCTGCGGCAAGTTCACTGATCGCGTTGTCGCTTTCGATCGCCTTTATGATTGCCCTGAGCGTCAGGCTGATCCTCACGATCCCGACCGTCACGAGGTTCGTCGTGAAGGCGGTGGGGGAAAGTGAATGGATCGTGGAGTTTATGGAGTGGTGCATAGCGAGGCGCAACGCCACGATCGCAGGGGCAATGATGATACTGAACAAGTTAAGAGTGTTTCGCCAGCTCTTCCGTTGGTAGATCCGAGAGAGGACCCATCATGGAGATGCCATCCATCATCGCCCTATCTTTTGCGGCTGCCTTTGGGGCGACTTGGATTTCCACCAGGCTTGCCCTGCCCTTCCTTGCCGGTAGGGGGGTGATGGGCATCGATCTGCACAAGGCCGGCGAGGTCAGGGTTGTGGAGATGGGTGGGGTCGGCCTGGTCGCGGGGCTGATGGTGGCCGCGGGGGCAGTCATCCGGCCAGCCTCTCTGGGGGAGCCGTGGATTGTGGTGTTGATCGTGATGGCTATGGCGGCCGTCGGCCTCTGCGATGACCTCAAGGAGATAAGGGGCAGGGTGAAGTTCCTCCTCACACTGGTGCTATGCGTCTCGGTCTTCTACCTGCTGCGAACTGAGGCCTCCGCTCTCGTCTCCCGTCTTCTGCCCTCGATCCTACTGCCTGCGGCCCTCGGGCTTGCAGTCGCGGTATCGGCCAACGCGGTCAACATCCTTGCAGGCTTCAACGGTCTGGAGTCGGGAACCACCGCCATCGCCGCGATGGGGCTTGTCGCGATATCGCTTCTGGGGTCGATCCCGGATGGGGCTTTCGCAAGCGCCGCCCTCCTGGGGGGATGTCTGGCATTTCTGTACTACAACCGGTATCCTGCAAGGGCCTTCCCGGGAGACGTCGGAACGCTGACGATGGGCGGCCTCCTAGGGCTTTCAGCCATCTTGGCCCGCGCGGAGGTCGTCCTGCCGATCATTCTGGCTCCCCACTTGGTAGAGCTGCTCTGCAAGGTAAGGAACCGGTTCGCCCCCAAGTCCCAGACCGGTCATTCGAGGCTCGGCCCGGACGGAAAACTTGTCCCAGGGCCTTACTCGGCCTTCGTGCACCTCATGATGAAGAGGTTTCCCTCCTCCGAGAAGCAGCTGGTGTTCAGGATCTGGCTCCTGGAGGCGATGCTGTCCGCAGGCTCCGTGCTGGTCTATCTTCTGCTCTTGTTGCCCAGCGAGCTGTAGATGGACTCCAGATCGTCGACCAGCTTGGGATAGGAGAACTCCGCCGCCCTCAGACGCGCGCGATCTGACAGTTTGCGGGCGAGCTGACCGTCCTGAAGGATCTCAGTCATTGCGTGGGCAAGCTCCTGCTCGTCTCCGTATCCCACCAGGACCCCGCAAGCCCCGTCCTCGAGCACCCACGGGATCCCGCCGACCCTGGTCCCGATGACCGGTTTTCCCCTTGCCATGGCCTGGATCAGGGACTGGCCGAAGCCCTCGAAGCTGCTGGGCAGAACCGCCAAGTCGCAGACCGACTGCAGGACCCACTTCTGGATCTCGTCCAGGTACCCTGTGAAGACGACGCACTCAGCTATGCCCAGTTCCTTGGCGAGCATCGCCAAGGAATCCCGGTAACCGTGGGGGTCGGGTCCGACCACCAGCGTTCTCACATCCAGCCCGGCCTTGCGAACGATGGCCGTGGCCTTGATAAGGACGTCTATGCCCTTGATCGGGTGCATTCTGCCGACGTAAAGGATCAGCTTCTCGCCGTTGGGGGCATATCTCCGGAGCGCGTCGTCGATCTGGTCCCGGGAAGGGTCTTCGTAGTTGAAGGGATCCAGTCCCGGCGGTGCGATCTGCACCCGGCCGTCATCGATCCCCAGCCCCCTGAGGAAATCAGTCTGGAAGGGTGTTCTCACCAGGATCTTGTCGTATCCGCGAAGGGCCCACCTCGCCCCGTACCTGTCGAAGGCCTTCATGGGCCCCGACTTGAGGCGTGACCGCGGTATCTCGGAATGGATGTCGTACACCGCCACGACCGACGACCAGGAGCCCGATGGCCGGGACAGCGCGACGGCGAGGTTGTGGAACTGTGCATAGTCCAAGACGTGGAGCACCTCCACATCGGAGCGTGACAGTGCGGGCAGGAGATGGGGCCAGAGCTTGAGCCTATAGCTTGAATCAACCAGGGCGGAAAACCTTCGAACAGCCACCCCTTGTACTGATTCCTCGGGCGGCAACCTACCCCCCTTCCCGTCGCCGCGCGTGGTGTAGACCGCCACTTGGTGTCCGCGCGACGCAAGCGTCCTGGTCACATGATGGAGATACCACTCTATGCCGCCTATCATGGCGGGGTAGTAGTAGGGCGATACGAACCCGATCCTCATTGAGTGGGCGCACCTCTGCCGTTTCCAAGCCGTCTGAAGCGAACCCCCGGCTTGGATGTTCCGGGCTCCCTGAGCACCCTCCACCCATCCATGATCAGCGACGAGTTCGACTGAAGCAGTGAAAGGGCATCAAGATCCAGTCTGGACCACATCGGATTGTCGTTCATCGCAACGATGCAGGTGGCTCTCGAGAAACCCTCCTCAACCGTGGAGCACGGGACGGCGCCGAAGGCCCGGATCTTCTCGGTCTCGACGGCGGGGTCGTAGCCCCACACGCCGTACCCCTTCTCGACAAGCATGCGGCAGAGGGCCCCTCCAGGCGAGTGTCTGGTGTCGTTGACCTTCGGCCGCCCCTTGAAGGCGAAGCCCAGCACGAGGATCTTCGAATCCTGCGGCCTGATGCCGTGCTCCTGGTGGAACCCGTCGATATGCTGAAGGACCTTGGAGGGCATGCCTTCATTGACCTGCCTAGCAGCCTCCAAGATGCGGGGCGAGATCCCGGCCCGCCTCATAGCGTGCCTCAGGATCGCGCTGTCCTTGGGCAGACAGCCACCGCCGACCCCGGCGCCGGGCAGCTTGATGTTGTTTCGGGGGTACTGCCAGTTCGCGGCCTTTATCACCTCCTCGCCATCCAGTCCCATTGCCTCGCAGGCCAAGCCGAGTTCATTGCCGATTGCGAAGGTGGCGTACCTGTAGGAGTTGTCCAGGAGCTTGGTCATCTCTGCGGCCTCTAGGGACGAGACCACTCGAAGCTTGGGCGTTATCTTCGCGAAGAACCTCTTGGCTTTCAGGGCGCTGCGCGGGTCCAAGCCCCCGATGATCTGGGGCAACTTGCCTAGTTCGGCGAGGGCCTGTCCCTCGACAGTTCTCTCCGGGGCCACGGCGAGGTAAAGGTCCGTCCCACACCTCATTTTGCTTCTTTCCAGCTGGGGCAGGACAACCGATCGAGTGCAGCCGGGCGGAATCGTGGATCGAACTACGACAAGATCTCCTCTGGAGATGAAGGTCGATACCTGGCGTGCTGCCTCCTTAAGGGGCATGAGATCGGGCCTGGCCCGCCTCCCGACGGGGGTATTTACGCATAGGATATGCGTTGAGGCCTGGCCGGGGGCAGGGGGCTCCGTCGATGGCACGAAACCCTTGCCAAGATGCTTGCTCAGAAGGGGTTTGAGTCCGGGTTCGTTGATATGCAGCTTGCCGAGCAACAGCCTCTGTACGATCTCAGGGTTCCTCTCCAGGCCGTAGACCTCTTCTCCCGAATCGACCAGTTTCAGTGAAAGGGTTAGCCCAACGTATCCAAGACCAATGACGCACGTCGCCACGAATTCACCTTGAAAGCCGTTCAGCCTCCGACCTCAAATAGCCTTGCTTGGCCAGATGCACCTGGTCTCCGACCGTCGCAGATCGCATCTCTATGAGCAGCCGGCCCAGATGGGACGGCTTGGAAGGCGTCAGATCGGCGTTCTCCCGACGGCTCAAGAGGATTAATATCCGAGGCACCTGAACGGATAGCGATCCCCCGATGGCAAAGGTCAGAAAGTGCGTCATACCTGCCGCCGGCCTCGGGACGAGGCTCCTTCCGGCCACCAAGTCACAGCCCAAGGAGATGGTGCCTGTGGGGAGGAAGCCGGCCATCCAGTACGTGGTCGAGGAAGCGATCCAGGCCGGGCTCAGAGAGATCCTGATAGTGACGGGCTCGAAGAAGAGGAGCATCGAGGACCACTTCGACTACGACCACGTGCTTGAGGAGGAACTCGACAGGAAGGGGGGCAACTCGCCGTGCAAGGATGCGAATCTCTACGACCGCGCGGATGTCCAGCTTCTCTACACCCGCCAGGCCAAGCCAACCGGCCTTGCGGATGCCGTCTCGCTGGCTGAGGTCTTCGTGGACGGCGAGCCATTCGTCGTCTCCCTGGGGGACAACATCGTCGTCAGCCCGAACGGCGGGCTGTTCTTGTCCTCGCTGATCCAGATGCATATGGAGAAGCAGGCCGCCGCAAGCTTCGCCCTTGAGAGGGTTGACCCCGAGGACGTCGGACGCTACGGCATCGTCAGGGCCCAGCTTGAGGGTGATGAGGCGAGGATCATGGACCTGGTCGAGAAGCCCTCCCCAAGCGGGGCCCCGAGCAACCTCGCCATCGTGGGTCGTTACGTGTTCAACCCCGAAGTCTTCAACGCCATCAAGGCGATAGGGGCAGGCGTTGGCGGCGAGAAGCAACTCACGGATGCCATCTGCGTGCTGGTGAGGGAGGGCAAACCGGTCTGGGGACGAATCATGACGCACGGCACCATCATCCACGACATTGGTACTCCGTATTCATATGCGCTGGCCTTCATCGACATGTGTCTGCGTGACCCGGAGCTCGGTCCCAGACTCCGAAAGGTACTCCCGCGGATGCTGTAGGTCCGACCTGGGGCTTTGTATTATGCGCACAGCCGATCTGTTATGGGTCCTGCTTCTCGCGATCATCTCTGTGGATTGCTACGGAGATGATCTCCTCGGGGCTGCGGGTCTGCCCTCGGAGTCCCTGCTTTCGCTGTCCGTTCCTTTGCGGGCCGCATTCCTCGTCTATACCATCCTTCTCCTCCTCGGGGTGATCTGGGTTCTCAGGAGGATCGATCGCCTCCTGGGCGCCGACCGGGATCTTCGCTCACCCCTCATCTTCATGGCGTCCTTTGCCGTTGGTTTCGCCTTGGTGAACTTGGCCATCCGGCTTTGGCTCGCCGCCATCCCCGATCTGGTGGACAAGACCCAGGTCCCTGTCTTCTGGTTCGTTTTCGCCTACGCCGAGAGACTGGTCGTCTACGCGGCCATTGCCCTGGCCAGCATCATCCTGCTGGCCAAGATCCCGAAATCGAGGCTGCCCGGAGGCACAAAGGCTGGCTCGATCCTGGCAGTAGCGGCGGTCCTGGCCGTGACGATCTCGATCCTGTCGGCCGGACTCGCCACCCTGGCTTCCTCACCTCACTGGCGGGGCGAACCCATGGTGCACAGCAAAGTCTACATGGGAACCATTCCGAGGGATCTGGCGATGTCCCTTGAACCCTGGGTCACGTGTATCCTCCTGCTCGGCCTAGGAACCGTTGCAGTGGACGTACTCCGTGCGTCCCGGGACGGGAATCCTTGGTGGTTCCCGGCCTTCTGTCTGTTCTTGGGGATCCTGGTACAGACGCTGCCGAGGATTGGCAGGGGACTGCTGGTGACCGCAATCTCCGCCACCGACCTCTACTACCCATTCCGGCTTGATCGTTCCCTCGCATTTCCGCTCATCCCTGCCCTCATGCTCTCTCTGGGCATCGTCCTTTCCAGGCTGATCGTGCCCCGCCGCGAACTACTCAACGCGGCCTGAGGCCGCTCGGTAAGAGTTTTGAGGGACTTGTCCGGTGCATGGCTGGAGTACCGATGTCGAGCAGAAGCGTGCTGGTCACGGGGGGAGCGGGCTTCATCGGAGCCCACCTCTGCAGGGAGCTGGTTGTGAGGGGCCATGAAGTCCGGGTTCTGGACAGCTTCGAGCCCCAGGTCCATGGGCAGGGTGAGGCTGGTCCGAGGGGGGCCGCCATTGTGCGGGGCGACATCAGGGACGCCGACATCGTCAGAAGGGCTTTGGAGGGCGTGGAGATCGTCTTTCACCAGGCCGCGGCGGTCGGGGTTGCCCAGAGCATGTTCCAGATCCGAAGGTATGTGGAGGTGAACTCGGGCGGCACGGCCAACCTTCTGGACATCTTGGCCAACGAGCAGAACGATGTGGCCCGGCTCATCGTTGCTTCATCCAACACGGTATACGGCGAGGGCAGGTATCTCTGCCGCCGATGCGGTTCGTTCAGCCCGTCCGTGCGGCCTGCCTCGGCCCTTCGGAGGAGGCGGTGGGAGATGGTCTGCCCCAGTTGCGGCTCGGTGGCGACCCCGCTGCCCACGGATGAGACCAAGCCGCTGCACCCAACCACGGTCTATGCGGTGACCAAGCGGGATGAGGAGGAGCTGTGCCTGCAGGTGGGCAGGGCCTACGGCATCCCCGTTGTGGCGCTTAGGTACTTCAACGTGCTGGGCCCGGGGCAGTCCCTCGCCAATCCCTATACAGGCATCTGTGCCATCTTCTCCTCCAGGATCAGGGAGGGCAATCCCCCGGTTATCTACGAGGACGGAAAGCAGACGCGGGACTTCGTCTCGGTTCACGACGTTGTACAGGCCAACCTCTTGGCAATGAGGAGGCGCTCCATGGATCATGAGGTATTCAACGTGGGATCCGGAAAGCCCACATCGGTTCTCAGCGTGGCCGAGGAGCTGATCGGCCTCCACGGCGCTTCCTTGAAGCCCGAGGTGCCTGGCAAGTTCAGGGCCGGCGATGTGAGGCACTGCTTCGCTGACATCTCGAGGATATCCTCCCACGGCTACAGGCCGAGAATGGACTTCCAGAGAGCCATCAAGGAGTTCTACGAATGGAGCAGATCCCAGCCCTCAGCCGATCTCTTCGGCGAGGCCGAGCGTGAGATGGATAGGAGAGGACTGGTCCGGTGACGGTTCAAGGCCGCGGAGTGGGATTTGCGCGTGTCTGTCTCTGGGGTGATCACTGCGACTGGGCCCGGAGACAGGTCATCGCGTCCTCCATCGACCGGAGGATCACCACGGTTGCGACGCGCTCAGACGACGATATGGTCCACGTCTCGGCGGACAACCTCGTCCACGGCCTCAAGGAGAGCGCTTCGTTTGAAGTGGATCACGCCACCGAGATCCCCCTTCGCGGCTCGTCCCTGAAGTACGTGAACGCGGTCTACGCCGCTCTCCTGGAGCGGTTCCCGGATCTGAAGGGGTCACGGCTCTCGATCACATCGGATGTCCCGATGCGCAGGGGACTCTCCTCCTCCGCAGCCCTGTGCGTCTCCGTTACCAGTGCGCTGTCAGATCTCTTCCGTCTTGGGCTTACTCCCGACGACCTGGTGCGGATATCCTACAGGGCGGAGAGGGGCATCCTGGGCATTGGTTGCGGCATGATGGATCAAACGGCGTCCGTCTTCGACCACCCCTTGTTCATGGATTTCTCGAAGGATTTCAGCTACCAGAGAGTGAGCCTTCGCAGAGAGATCCCCATCATCATAGCCGACGTCGGAGGGGAACGGGATACCCGCAAGATCCTCAACACCCTGAACCAGCACTATTTCGAAAGGCAGGATCCCCTCATAGTGAGGACGTTGGGCACGGATATCCCCCGAATAGTCAGGAAGGCCAGGGCCGAGATGGAGGGACGGTGCAGTCTCGAGCGTCTCGGCCAACTGATGGACGAGAACCAGGCCTGCTACGATAGGGGGCTGAGGCCTTTCTGCGAGAGCGAACTTGGGAGCCCTCTGTTGTACAGGGCCCTTCAGGCCGCTCGAGAAGGAGGGGCGTTCGGGGCGAAGTGGACCGGAGCCGGTGGATCGGGTTCGATCGTCGCGGTTGCAAGCGCCGGCCGAATAGAGGAGCTGGCCGCCGAGCTGATGAAGGTCTGCCGGGGCGTCATCCGGGTCTCAGTTGGCCGGGATGCGAACGTGTCCAAACGCGCTGATCGATCCTTGCCGGATGGAGCGGCCATCCTTAATTAGGCGCTCGGGCAAGGAGGATGCATGAAGATAACCAAGTGCATCATCCCTGCTGCTGGCCTTGGGACCAGGCTTCTCCCCGCCACCAAGTCCCAGCCCAAGGAGATGGTCCCGGTCGGGCGGAAGCCCGTGATCCAGCATGTCGTGGAGGAGGCCGTGGGCGCCGGGATACGGCAGATCCTGATCGTCACGGGTGCCCAGAAGAGGACAATCGAGGATCACTTCGACCGCAACCTCCTCCTGGAGGACACCCTGAGGAACAAGGGTAACCAGGAAGCCATAGACGAAATCAACTTCCTGGAGAAGACCGAGACCCAGATATTCTACACGCGGCAGCCCGAGCCAACCGGCCTGGCCGACGCAGTGATGCTGGGGCAGAACTTCGTCGACGGCGAACCGTTCGCCGTAAGCCTGGGGGACACCATAATCCAGAGCTACGCCGGAGGCAGCTTCCTATGGAAACTCCTCGACGCTCACACCAGAACGGGAGCCGCCGCGACGGTCGCCGTCGAGAAGGTGGCCCGGAGCGATGTGCACAGATTTGGCATCGTCAAGCCCCAGCTCGCCGATGGATTGATGATGAAGCTGGTGGACCTGGTCGAGAAGCCCTCCGTCCAGGCGGCCCCTTCGAACCTTGCGATCGCGGCCAGATACGTCTTTGAGCCATGCATCTTCGAAGCGATAGGGAAGACGCCCCGCGGACTGGGCGGCGAGAAGCAGCTCACGGATGCGATGAGACTGCTTCTGCAGGAGGGCAAACCCGTCTGGGGCTTTATGCTGGACAGCAACGAGAAGCGGCACGATATCGGGAACCTTCGCACCTACGCAGCCGCATTCGTCGACATGTGTCTCAGGGATCCCGAGATAGGACCCGAGTTCAGACGCGACCTGGAAACGATACTTGCCAGATCGGACCGTGTCGGCTGAAGTCGACGCCTGTCGCCCACCTTGTTCTGGGTCCATCATCTCAGGGAGGGACGACGTCCCTTGGAGACCTCCCCTTGCCGGTGACAGCGTTGGGCAGATGTACTGCAGTGTGGTGGTGGTGTATCCAACGGATTCGTACTTATTTCGACAGGACCCAAAGGCGACAATGCGCAAAGCTTCCGGGACCTAGGATACACCACACTAGAAGACCCGATAGCCGTGTCTCGACAGCTGAAAGTCAAGGATCCTGGCGTCCCCAAGCTCGGTCTCCTTGAGGTAGCCCCGCATGCGTTCCTTGGATTCCTTAAGACCGTCCGGATCCGTCAAGGCGAAGACGCATCCGCCCCCGCCTGCCCCGGTGAGCTTTGCGCCGAGGGCACCCGAGGCCAGACATCCGCGAATGAGCTGGTTATTGGCCCAGCCGGCGCCGTCCTGGAACCCGGATTTGCGCATCATGTCATCGATGAGCGCATGGTTCTGGTTCATCAGCTGCCCCAAAGACTTCCAGTCATGTTCGAGCAATCGCTTCTTGCCTTCCCGTGCCGTCTGGGCGATCCTCTCCATCCCGTCCAGTATGAACCCGTCGGCCTGTGAGCGCGGATCGGCAAGCTCGTCCAGGTAACGCTTCCTGAGGACGCCGTGGACGTTGCCCGAATCCCTAGATATGCCGGAGTAGACGATGAAGATGGGTAGATTTGGGACGTACTGCTCCAGCCTCTCGTACGTGGCGTATGGCTCCTGGTCTATGGCTTTGTGCTCAAGTTTGCCCCGATAGTCGATGTAGGCCAGCCCGCCCAGAAGGGTAACATACCTATCCGAGTATCCACATGTGAACCCTAGCTCGTCGAACTCCACCCTGGTGCAGATCTCGGCCAACCTGTAGTCATTGAAGTGCTTGGTGTCCAGATCGTAGAGCTCCCTCAGCCCCACCAGAACCATGTTGATTATGGCCGAGGAGCCACCCAGGCCGCTGCGGGGCGGGATGTCCGTCCAGGTGGTGAGCTTGAACTTGCTCTTGGAGAATTTCTCGGCGAAATCCTCCGATTCTCTCTGAAGCTGGCGGATGGACGCCTTCACGATGTCGTATTTGCCGTTGTATCGGAACTCGTTGGTGAGTACGCGTTTGGGCTCGGATGCCGCCCTTGAGCCCTTGACCTCGACGACGAAGTCATCGCTGCTCTCAAAGACGCCGTAGGACCGGAGGGAGATCGCGCAGGATAGGGTGCAGAAATCCCCCTCCAACCCGTCGGTGGGGTTGCCCAGGATGTTGATCCTGCCTGGCACCGATACTGAGACGGTCAAGGATGTTCAAGCCGCGTATCGGCCTTCGCAGAATAAAAATGGGGAGGCGCTGGTCGAAGAATTGGTTTCGGTTGCTGCCCATGCGATCACTGCCGAGGGATGGACGTCAATCGATCTCGAATACGCCAGACTGGGAACCTGGGCGGGAGGGTTGT
>CAYVLA010000092.1:0-12496 GCA_964452145.1 Hadarchaeota archaeon (SeqCode) | reverse complement strand
TGTTTGCCCCCTCACGCCACGCCTGATAACCAATATCAATGGCAACTGGTCTGCCGCCGTCCGTGGTGGCAATCTCAAAGCTGCGGAGACAACATGTCGAGGAAATCATTGCGATGCTGAGGAGCCTCAACGAGCGCTGGGACACCGATCGATTCGATAGCGCCGAAAAACTGGCGAGGCACCTCGGTGCATACCAGAAGCGAGGATTCGTGGCACGCACCGAACAGGGTGAACTTGCAGGTTTCGTCGTGTACTGCATGGGTTACGTCAGGTCCCTTGATAGGAAGGAGTTCCATCCAAGTGCTGACACGGGTTTCATATCGGACATAATCGTGCACCCTAGGCACTGGAGGAAAGGCATAGGCACTCAGCTGATGATTGAGGCCGAGAAGGAACTCACGAAGATGGGCGCCCGTAGGATCACGCTCTATACCGGGCCCAACAACGCCCGGGCTCAGGCATTCTTTGCCGGGATTGGATACAGGGTTTCAGGGAAGGCGGATTCCGTGGGGTTTGAGAAAGTCGTGCCAAGAGAGGACAGCGAGTCCTTGTAGGACCTCCCTCGCTGTGCAAACCTACTTCGGGTGGGCTCGAACACTTCTCTCTTGCCGGGTATCCGCTGTCTGCCTACTTTCTTGCACCAGGTCCTCTCTGTCAACCACGAGGTCATGCGAAATGGGGATCGGTCCCCTCCCATAACAGCATTCTGGCGAGCTACGTTCCGATGTGCTCCATGACCACCTTTCTTGACGCGCAAGGAGTCTCCCTTCCAAGGCGCGCGGCGCCTATCGATTCAGTGTGCGATGGAGCGGGGTCTCGGCGCAAAGAGAACCACTCGCTCAGGCTTGCTGGGAAGGCATAGCCCGGTTCTCTGCCGCATCCCCCTGCGCCTTGGCCAGGGATTCCAGCCTTTCGCCGTCGAAAACGGTCTCCAAGGTTGCCAGCCACCCCGGAGACAGAGCAAAGATGGCTTTGGCTCCCGCGTCGCTGGGGCGGAAGAGAATCAGTTGTCCCTGGCCTATTTCCCCGATCTTCGTCCAAGTCTTCAGCTTGGGCATCGTTCGACGCACCTCTTCGGTTTCCTCATCCTCCGAAAGCACTAGAAGGAGAAATCGTCTTGCCCCTTCGTTGCCCCGTTTTTCGTCAACCCGTTCGTCTTCCTTCTCCATTTTGGCCTTCATCAACTCGCCTTACCTACTGTCTTGAAATGGTCCATTGCTTCGGCGATCGACCCGAATAGACGATCCTTAGGACTCCTTGGCGTTGTGGGGGAGACAGAAAAGAAAGAGGGAGTATGAGACCCAGGGGTCCAAGGGTCCGAGGTCCGGGGCAATATTTATGTACCATCATTGACCCGATAGGGTCTCGATGTCTGGGAAGTTCGCTTGGACGCTTCTCGCTCTCCTGGTTCTCTCACCGGCTGTCCTTGGCGCAGGCCAGATCCGCGTACTGGCGATAGGCCAGGTTTTGCCGGGGGAGTCGCCCATCCCGCTATGGTTCGACACCGATCCTCTCGTCGATTATGTCCTTGTCCCCACCGATGTGGACTTCCAGCCGGGTTTCGGCCCCAGTGACTGGCACAGATTGATCCGTATATACTTCCCCAAGACCAGGGAGGCCCTGGCGGAGGGCTTCCACTTCTTGGTCTTCCCCGACGCGAATCTGGAGCCATTCACCCCGTCCCAGATAGCTGGCATGAGGTATGCTGTTGAGAATGGCCTGGGAGCCTTCGTCACGACGGGAGGGGATCTGTCCGCCCATTTCTTTCCGGCCCACATCAGTTGGGCGAACTCGGTGCTAAGTGAGATCCTGCCCGTCGACCTCAACGGGGAGATGAGGCAGATCCTAGACGTTTTCAGCATCAGGGTCGTCAAGGACGATCCTCCTGTGCTGTCGATGTTCGTGCCCCTGGGCATAGAGAGGGTTAAGGGAGACTGGGCCTTCACGCACCTGACGACAAGGCCCGGCGCAACTCTCTGGGCCAAGTTGCGAGTGGCGGTCTCGCGCTCAGGATTCGGCGTTGGACGCGAACTTGACTGGCTTGTCTCGTGGAGAGTTGGACCGACAGGCGGATTGTTCTGGGTTGTGGCGGACGACCTCGACTCCACCTGGTGGTCGCCGATCTGGTCGGGGAAGGTCTCGGTGGCAGGTCCGTTTGAGAACGAGTATGCGGGCGATGTTTTTTCCAACATTCTCTTTCACTCCACCGGGGTCCCGCTGCCCCAGGACATCTTCCAGCTACACAGTCTGCGCAGGCTCTACTTCAACTACAACGTGGAAAGATCGCTGCTGACAAGCCTGCTCGACTTCATCGATAGTTTTGGGGCGAACACGCAAGGCGTACATGTCGAGATGGAGGAGATAGACAGGCTCAGGCTGGCGTCCTTCGAGAAATATCGGGCCTACGACTTCGCGGATGCCACGGAGATCATGGAGTCGGCGATGTCCAGTTTCGCGGCTCTGAGGAACGATGCTATGGATCTGAAGGATAGGGCTCTTCTCTGGATCTACCTCACGGAGTGGGTGGCGGTTACCGGGACCTTCCTTGCCTGTGGGTTCGTGCTGTGGTCGTTGATGGTCCGCCGCAGGCTCTACCGAGAGGTAGCAACCACACGCCTTGGCGTATGATGCAGATCCGTGGGTAAGGGAGATGGGGCGATGCCAGGTACGCAGCATGCACGAAAACCGCCCACGGGGTCTCATTCGAGCGATTTGCTGCCGGAACGCCTACGTTGTGAGTATCTGGTCAATCCACTGGGCATCGATACGCTCACGCCGAGGCTTAGCTGGGCTCTGGTCGGCAGAGGTTTGGGACAGAGACAGAGTGCGTACAGGATCAGGGTTGCTTCCTCTCCGGATCGGCTGGCCGCCGGAGAGGCTGATCTTTGGGACAGCGGCGAGGTTCCATCTGGTCAGATGGCCCATGTACGTTACGCGGGCGCGCCGCTATCAAGCGGACAGCGTTGCTGGTGGCAGGTGCAGGTTTGGGATGAGGGCGGGCGTCAGGCAGGGGTGTCCGTGCCAGCCTGGTGGGAGGTTGGCCTGAAATCGGAGGACTGGCGCGCTTCATGGATCGCTGGCGAAGGCGGAGCGCCACGCTTTCGACGCTTGTTCCACTTGAGCAAGGGACCGGCATCTGCGCGTCTGTACATCTGCGGCCAGGGCGTTTGTGAGGTCTCGATCAACGGGCGGAAGATTGGTCAGCCGCTGGGACCAACGCTTAGCTACTACCCAGAGCGCATGCTGTATGACGCACTGGACGTTACGGATCTGCTTCATGCAGGGAACAACGTACTGGGCGTATGGTTGTCACCCGGGTGGTTCGGCGATCCCTCCGTCCACTCAGCGATGAGAGTGCCTCGGGGACAGCCGCATGCGCTGATAGCACAACTCGTGGTGCAGTACTCCGATGCTGCGCGGGATGTCATTGTCACGGATGAGAGCTGGAAGGCATCTGCCAGCCCGTTCACGCCGGTGAGGTCTCACTGGAGATACTGCTTCGACATGTCCGGAGAAGTCTACGACGCGACTTGCGAGACTCCCGGGTGGGACACGCCAGCATTCGACGATGCGTCGTGGAGGGCCGCGCGCGTGATTGACCCGCCGACTAGGCGCCTTTGCGCCCGGATGATGGAACCGAATGGCATAACCGAGGTCGTTGAACCGATCGCCCGAAGGCGCCTGAAACCGGGGGCGAAGCCGGACGAGTTGATGGACTTCCTGATGGAAGTCGGCATGCGGAACTGGGCGACTTCCGTCTCGCATTTGGCAAGCAAGTGGCGCGCGGGCTTTGCCGAGTCCATGGCTGCCATGGGTGGTGGCTTTCTGGGCGGGTTCGAGGTTGACCTGGGCAGGCATATCTCCGGCTGGGTGGAACTGAGTATGACCGGACGGCGCGGCGATTGGGTATGCCTCTTCGGCGTCGACCGGCACCGACTGAGCGGAGAAGCCAACGAGCAGGTTCGACTGCGTTTCGCCCATCGAGCATTCAGGTATGTGCCGGTGCTTTGTTTTGGGGAAGGCCCCGAGCCGAAGATAGGTAGCGTGCGTGGACTGAACCTGGGCAATGACCTGCGTCATACAGGAGCTTTCTCGTGTTCCGATCCGGCGCTCAATAGGATTCACGATGTGGCCAGGAGGACTTGGACGGCGCACCTATTGAGTGGCATGCCCATGGATTCTTGGCAGGAGCGCTTCGGCTCAGGTTTGATCCAGAGTCTGGAACAGGCGATCTGCTGCGAGGATGTTGGCGCGTTCTTCACCAAATGGGTTGCCGATCATAGAGATCAGCAACGCCCGGATGGGTACTTGCCGATGAGCGGCGGCCCGATCGCTTTCGACTACTGGAGCCCGAACTGGGGCAAGAACGGCTTGGTGCTGGCGCCTTGGCTGATGTACCAGTACTACGGTGATCGTGATATCCTTGAGGCCAGCTATCCAGCGATCACCCGATGGCTTGAACTGTGCATCCCGCGCGACGATGCCAAGCGAACCTGGCAGGCACCCCCGGACCATGGCGATGCTGAAAGCGGCTATGGAGACCATCTCCGTCCTAGCTCTCGTTGGTACGATCCCCACACAGGTGATCTCTTCGAAACCCTGCACATCCTCGACTGCTTTCGCATGGCCGAAGGGATGGCCCGCGTTCTGTCAAAGGAGTTGGATGCGGAGCGCTATCACCACATACAGGAGCGCTTGGCCGCTAAGTGCAATCGCCCGGAGTTCTTCGACCGCAAGGCAGGGGTCTATGGCGGAGGTGATCAAGCCTGCAATGCCATGGCGCTCTTCCTTGGTGTTGTTCCGGAGGACTCGCGTCAGCAGGTCACCGAGAACCTCCTCCACGATATCATCGAGACACACGGCGGCCACTGCAATACCGGGTTTCTAGGTTCCTACTACATGCTGAAGCTGCTCACAACGATCAATCGTTCGGATGTGGCGAGGTCGATCATCGCCAATGAAACCGCGCCAAGTTGGCTCACAATGTTGAAGCATCCCGATTCCCCTGAGGAGTTGACGATTCTGCCGGAGCATTTCCATGGTGGCATGATACCGCACCCGGGTCGGTGCAACATAGGCTTCTGGTTCTACCATGCCTTGCTTGGTGTCCTGCCTGATCCGCAGTTCCCGGGCTTCCAGCGGGTTGTCATCCGTCCGCAGATCCCTCCGGGCCTGGATTGGGTCAAGGGAGAGTATGAATCGATCCGCGGTGCGATTTCGATACACTGGATCCGGAGAAAGAGGCGCTTGACCTTGACGGTTACGTTGCCCCCCAATGTTACGGCGCTGGTGTACATGCCCTCGTCAGACCCCGATGATGTGCGCTCACCGGATAGCGCCTGCAAGCCCTTGCTTCAGAGCGCACCCGGGTTCGCCCTGTTCGAGGCAGGATCCGGTGAGCACCGGTTTGAGTCGCTTCTGTGATGCTCCATACCCGAACGCTCCTGCCCGGCCGACGGACAAGGGTGCCCCATCGATTGGGGTGAGCCTTCCGCCTTTCGCATCACCAGGCGGATCGCCTTGGCCGATCACCTGCCATTCTTCATGGCCTTCGATCTGCGAATCAGTTCGGCCCCCCACGGATCCGACGCCGGATCTGCGTTCTCCTCCGCTGCCTCGTCTATCAGCAGGCTGGTCTTGTGAGCCTTTCCGCCACGTATGACCAAGGGTATGTCAGGTCGTTCAGGGATGGCCTGGGTCGGATCGCCTTTGACGAAGGCTATGTCCGCGCGCCGCCCAGGCTTCAGGAGTCCGAGCTTCGGCAGACCAAGGTGCTTTGAGTTCTCCCAGGTTGCTGAGCGCAGGGCCCCCAACGGGCCCAAGCCGCTGTCGGAGAGGAGTGCTAACTCGGTCCACATGCTGGACCCAGGGAGCACCCAGGGCACGTCCGTCCCCGCCAGAACCGGGGCGCCGCGATCCGCCAAAAGGTGAACGAATCCCTGCACGGAGGAGAGGGCGCGGCGCCACTTCTCGATCTTGTCCGGCTCGCTCGGCCTGTCGCTCACATCGAGGAACCACCTGCGAACCGCTTCTGGAAGCTGGTCCAGGTCCTCAGTCGGTCCCGTTCGGGATCTGTAGTAGGACAGCGTCGGGGTTATGACGGCCCCGGATCTTGAGATCGAATCGGCGGCTTCCATCTGCCTCCCGAGAGCCTCCGAGACGTGGGGGTCGCCCCAGAGTTCAAGCCAGCCGGGAGGATGGCCGGGCCAGAGACGCTCCATTAAACCGTCAAGGTGGAACAGTTCGTCAACCCCGGCGGCCGCCGCGTCGAGCATGTCGGCTGAGACGCAGTGCATGCATACCTTGAGCCCGGCAGCATGGGCAGCCGCCACGGCGCTGGGCACCCATTCCCCCGGAAAGCCGGCGTACAGCTTGACGCCGTCGACCCCGCGGGTAGCCAGTTCCCTGATGGCCTGGGCGCTGGAATCCATGTCCGTGCAACATCGACTGATGCCCCAACCGGACTGCGGCCCATCCAACATGGGGCCGACGCAAAGGATCCTCGGCCAGGCCCTGGTTTCCCATTCCGCCCGGCGGGCAAGTATCCAGTCCAGTTCATTGCCCGTGTCGCGGATTGTCGTCACGCCGTTGGCCAGGTAGAAGGGTCCTTGCCACCGCATGAAGTGGACGTGCGAGTCTATCAAGCCCGGGATCATGGTACAGCCGGGCAGGTTGAGGACGGGAACATTCCGCGGCAGCCTTGCCTCGGGCAGAACTGCCTCGATGTACTCTCCCCTCACGAGCACGCCGACTTCGTCCCTGACCCCCAGCCCATCGAAAACCCTATCCGCGAGACATACGTAGGTTTCCCGGCTTTCATTCCGTCGGCAGTCGGCTTCGTGCTTCTCAGCGGACATGGAAGGTGAGATCATGACCCACACCGAAGCCTCATATCTGTGTTCTCCCTGCTCGATCGCTTTCAGGTATCAGGCTACGGTCGATGGGCAGGGACTCAGGCAGACAGAAATCAGCTGAGAGCGCGGAACGATCCCCTGAAGATCTAGGGGAAACATTCATATTCCGCTGACAGGCGAGGTTGGGCGGGTAGGGGTCATCGCACAATTGGTAAGGGGCGCATCATGGAATGAAGATGGTCATGCTTCTGTTCTACAGCTCGCTCGGTCGGTTTGCGGGAGATGTCAAAGGGATTCCACAGATCGGTGAGGCCGGGGGGGTTGCGCTGGCGCTGGCAATATGCGCCATCTCGTGCCTGTCACCAGCTGTCCTCGGCACGGGCCAGATCCGCATACTGGCGATAGGGCAGGTCATGCCGGGGGAGTCTCCCATCCCGTTGTGGTTCGACGCCGATCCTCTCGTCGACTATGTGCTCGTCCCTACCGAGGCGGATTTCCAACAGGATCTCAGCCTCGATGGTTGGCGGAGGCTCGTCCGGATGTACTTCCCGAGGAGCAGGGAGGTCTTGGTGGAGGGCTTCCACTTCTTCGTGTTTCCCGACGGGGATCTGACCCCGTTCACCCCGTCTCAGATAGCCGACATGAGATACGCCATGGAGAAGGGCCTGGGGAGCTTTGTCACGATGGGAGGCGGCCTGGCGTCGCCCTACGCCCGACACTACTACAGTTGGGCGAACTCGGTGCTAAGTGAGATCCTGCCCGTCGAGCTTAACGAAGAGATGAGGCAGAACTTGGACGTTTTCAGCATCAGGGTCGTCAAGGATGATCCCCCGGTCCTGTCGATGTTCGTGCCCCTGGGGATAGAAGCGGTCAGAGGGTCCTTCGCCTTGACCACTCTTTCGACAAGGGTCGGTGCAACGCTCTGGGCCATCTATAGGGTGGTGGTATCCCAAGGCGGCTGGGGCGTCTCGCTTGGCGTTGGCGAGGAGAGGGACTGGTTGGTTTCGTGGAGGGTGGGGCCGACGGGCGGAATGTTCTGGGTTGTGGCAGACGACCTTGATTCCACCTGGTGGTCACCGATCTGGTCGGGGAAGATCTGGTGTGCGGGCGAGTTTGAAAATGAGTACGCAGGCGATGTCTTCGCGAATATTCTCTTCCACTCAACCGGAGTCCCGCTGCCTCAGGACGTCTTCCAGTTACATAGGCTTCGTAGGCTGTACTTCGACTACAACGTGGAGAGGTCGTTGCTGATCGGCCTGCTCGATTTCGTCGATACGTTTGGGGCGAACACACGAGGTGTCTATGCCCGGATCGACGAGATAGACAGGCTTAGGCTGGCATCCTTTGAGAGGTATCGGGCCTACGAGTTCGCCCATGCCGCGGAGATCATGGGGTCGGCGATGTCTGATTTCGCAGGTCTGATGCAGGATGCGATGGATCTGAAGGATAAGGCGCTTCTCTGGGTCTACCTCACGCAGTGGGTGGCGGTTTCGGGGACCTCCCTTATCTGCGGGTTTTTGCTCTGGACCTTGATGGTCCGCCGCAGGCTCTACAGGGAGGTGGTTACCACGCGGCTGGGCCTACGACAACCATCCTCATAGGAACAACTGGAAAGAGAAGGGAGGTTGACAGGAGGAGCAGACTGATGCCGGACAAGGAAGATGGGGCAACGCTGGTGCAGGCCGGCATCTGGCTCTCGGTGTCTTGCTTCTTGATGCCGGTCTGCACCGGTCTGGAAGTGGACAGGATCGGGGTCCTCGGCACTGGACAGGTCTTGCCCCATGAGTGTCCGCTAAGTGGTTGGCTGAAGGACGAGCCCGGCTTCCGCCTCACCCTCGTACCGACCAAAGGCGACTTCGTGCTCCTGATCAGGGAGGATCAGAAGAGGTTGGTGAGGCTGTACTTCCCGCGAACCAGGGACGAGCTGGTCCGTGATTACCGCTTCATTGTCTTCGTCGATGCCGACATTTTCCCCTACACGGCTCGCCAGTTGGAGGATATGAGGTACGCCGTCGGAGAAGCGGGCTTGGGCGCCCTAGCTTCACTGGGCGGTGCCGTGTTCGGCTACACCTATGTCTACGGCTGTATGTACGAGGAGTGGGCATCATCTGTGCTGGCGGAAATCTTCCCCCACGACTTCCTCAGGCCCAACAGTGGCCAACTGGTACCCTCCTTCACGATAGAGGTCGACGGAAGAGCTGACCTTGCACCCATCTTGAAGATGTTCGTCCCACTGGGAATAGAATCCGTCATCGGTAGGGGCTGGGGGATGGTGCATCCGAAGCAAGGGTCGACCGTCTGGGCGTGGATCAGGCCCATCGGCGTGCCGGGAAGAAGCCCGTTCCTAGTTTCAATGCCCTACGGGCCCAAGGGAGCATTAACATGGTGTACGGCTGATGATCTAGACCATCCTTGGTGGAGTTCGGTCTACGAGCCCTCGACGAATGAGTATGCGCAGGACGTCTTCCTCAACATCCTTCACTACTCGCTGGGCCACCATCTCCCGGACGACATACTAGCCGTCCACGACGTCCGCATCAAGCTGACCCGCTACCAAGGCTGGAGGACGAGTGCCATTGGCATGCTCGAATTCCTAGAAAGGTTCCGAGCCCCCAGCCGCGATCTTCTCGCCGAGATCGCGTCCATGGACAGCAGGGTGGAGGAGGCCAAGGCGAGATATGTTCTTCAGGAGTATCAGGAGGCGGGAGAGTTGATGGAATCCCTCCTGTCCACGGTGCACGACTTCGATGCAAAGGCGATGAGGGAAAAGGATAGGGCGCTGCTTTGGATCTATGCGACGGAGTGGTTAGCTGTCACGGGCACGCTATTGGTAACGCTGACTCTCATCCAGGTGCTTATGGTGAAAAGGAGCCTCTACAGGCGGGTCCAAGCCACAAGGTTTGGCTAACGTCACTCCCCAGCCAACCTTTGCCCTTAAGCCAGAAGCGGTCCAGCCCCCTCCTCCAACTCCCGGTAGATTGAACGATCGGAAGAATGGTATAGCCCCTTCCCGATGCCATCCCCGATGCCATCCTTCGGAGAAGCCGACGCTGCGAAAAGGAACCGATGCGCTGTTAGCACAGACTGAGCGTCCCTGAACCGACAGGTGGACGAGTGGTTTTGTCTGGATCCAGAAGACACATACGGAACATACCTTGCCGGGTGTCGATGCTGTGGGTGGACCGCTGAACGTGGACGCACAATGATGGGGAGCGCGCATCTTCCCCATCTAGGTGGATTTCCGGGCGGCGGGCGTCCCGCGTTCCCACTCCTCCAGATAGGCGCGGAGCTGCTTCTCGACCTCCGCGCATTCGTTTCTGCCCGAGAGGTTGTTCATCTCCAGGGGATCGGTTATCCGGTCGAAGAGCATGTCCCCGAAGCGGCGGAAATCCCGCCCCGCCATAGGCGGCTCGATCCAGTGCCCGAGCTTGTAGCGGTGGGTGATGGCGCAGACTTGCGAGTAGTTCTCGACGATCGCGTAGGGCCGTCCGACGGGTGCTCCCTCGGTGAGCGCGGGCGCAAGGGAGCGCCCGGCAAGCCGCACGGACGTCGGGGGCTGAAGACCGCACAACTCGATCAGGGTCGGATAGATGTCCACCAGTTCGACCAGATCGGTTGCCTCTCTTCCGGTGAGGATCTGGTCTTTCCAGTAGAAGATCAGAGGGACGCGCAGGGTGTCTTCATAAACGCTGTGCCCCTGGTAGCATTTCTCCACCATCCCGTGATGGCCCACGAAGTCGCCGTGGTCGCTGGTGTAGATCACGAGTGTGTTTTCCGCGAGGCCTTCCGCCTCGAGCGTTTCCATGATAGCGCCGATATGATGGTCGATCTCGGTGACCAGCGCGTAGTAATATGCGATGTAGTTGCGGTAGATTCTTTCGTCGCGGGCCGCCTCGGCGAGATTGACCGGGCGTTTTTCGCTCTTGCGCCATGCCTCCAGCAATGGCGGCAGGTTCTCGGCGGGTTCGCGAAGACTGCCTGGCAACGCGATCTTCTCCGGCGGGTACATCTCGGCGTATTCCCGGATCGGCGTGTAGGGCTGGTGGGGACGGTAGAAGCTGGTCCAGCAGAAGAATGGCTTTTCCTTGCTTTCTGTCGATTCTAGGAACTCGATGGTTTCCTGGGCCGTATAGGCCTCCATGGTGGCATCGGGCGGGAGCGAGGAAAGCCGCGCCATCAGGGGCGCGGAGCAGTTGAACGGTACCCCTGGCATCCGGTCGCCGAACTCGGCCATCCAGTCTGGCAGAAACTCGTAAAGCAGCCCGCGCTTCTGGATCCATTCCCAGTAAGACACGGGAGATTCTCCGGGCAGCGTGCTGAAGGCTTCGTCCCACTCCACGTGTAGCGCGGGCAGCATGTGCTGCTTGCCGTAGCAGACGACTCGGTAGCCCTGCTGCTGGAGATAGGTCGGCAGGGGCACATGTGCCGCGTCCTTGGGCGGTGCCTCCCCGTTGTCCAGCACCCCGATCGTGCGCGGGTAGAGGCCCGTCATCATCGAAGCGCGCGAAGGCCCGCAGACCGCATCCTGGCAGTAGGCGCGGCTGAACCGTACGCCCTCGCGCGCCATCCGGTCCAGGTTCGGCGTCTTCGCATCCGGATGGCCCTCCGCGCCGAGGACGCCCGCGTGGTGCTGGTCGCTGAAGAGCAGCAGTATGTTCGGCCCCATCATGGAATCTCCTTTTCTCTTCGTGTGGTCACCTGCGAGGGATTCTGTCATTCGGGCTTAGCTCGATCACAAAAATCCATCGCCTCAAGCCGGGTTCCCGTTGTCTGAGTTGCCAGCCTTGTGGCTCCGACTTCCTTGTAGATTCTGCGTCTAACCATCAACGACCAGAGGACGAAGCCGCAGGCCATGGCAGTCCCGGTGACCGCAAGCCACTCGATCGCGTAGACCCAGATCAGCGCCCGGTCCTTGGCCTTCATGGCGAGGATCTGTGCCTGGTCCAGGCTTGTGAACGCCTGGTCTATCAGCTTTTCGGATTCGTCCAGCTCCTTTCTTATGTAGAGCGCTCTGGCCTCGGCCATCTTCTCATCGGCCGATGTGATGCGGTCATCGGCCTGTGCGGTGTTTGCTCCGAACATGTCCGCAAAGGCTAGGATGTCGATGACCATCTTGCGCAGCTGCGAGTATTCCGCGAGCTTGTTTCGGAGGGCGTGGGTTCTAAGGTAGTCGGCGGGTAGGGGAACCTGGGCCGGGTAGATGTGGAGGTTGCAGACGAAGTCTATGTGGAACTCCCACCCTGCGAACGGCACGATGCTTGCTCTGGTGTCGGCTATGTAGGGCATGAACGATAGGCTCCTTCCCTGTCCGACCTGAATGACGGCTGCCACGGGATTTCGGTCGGGAAGGCTTGCCACCGCCAGAGTCACGGAGCCGTCCTTTGGGGAGGCCTCAGTATTGAGGGTGTGGAACGTCGGCGCTGTCTCGAAGGGGAGGGAGGACATGAGCGGATCATCCGGCTTCGTAACGATCATCTTGAAGAATCTGCCGAGCATCGGAGTGGAATGGGCGTCGACTGCCAGAACCTCGCCCACGGAGGTATCGCCCCAGGGGGGATGGGTGTGAGGCCCCCCGAAGCTCTCTGTTCCTCCTGACATGACGAAGCCGAGGCCATCGGCCATCACCCCATCTGCCATCCATC
>CAYVLA010000091.1:0-12636 GCA_964452145.1 Hadarchaeota archaeon (SeqCode) | reverse complement strand
ACATTGGTGAAGTAGTCCACCGCTGGATCGAACTGGTTCAGATAGAAGGGGATCATGTCCAGGGTCCCGAACGTTCGCATCAGGTCAAGGGGATCGTGGCGCGGGAAGAAGGATCTCAGGTGGACGATGTCCATCGGCATGACCTGCCACTGCCCGGTTCTCCTGCCGTAGAGCGGGGATCCGTACCCCATCAGCTCCTCCATCATGCCGATGCTGGAGCCGCACAGGATCACAAATGGGTTCCTCTTGGCCAACACCGTGTCCCAGGCCTTCGCGATTATGGATGGCAGAGCCTTGTTGTTCTCGACTAGGAGGGGAAACTCGTCCATTATCAGGACCAAGCGCGTGTCCCCGGCCCTTTCCGCGCAGGCTCCGAGCAGCTCTTCCCATGAGCTGAAGTGGGCCCTTCGGAACAGGTCGTCACCGAGGAAATCGGCCATGGACTTCTTCAATCCCTCCATGTTCTCGGGCTCAAGGCGCTTGTCGGCGAGGTAGTACACGCCGCGGACGGATTCCATCAGCTTGAGCAGGAGCATCGTCTTGCCAACCCGTCGCCGCCCGTAGACCAGAATGAGCTCGGCCGACTTGGAGTTCAGCCTCTTGCGGAGGAAGTCCAGCTCCTGATCGCGATCCACAAATTGTTGCATCACGAGTAGTCTACTCTTGCTTCAGCTAATTAATGTTGCATAGCCATTCGTCGACAAGCTCAGAAGCCATGCGAGGAGGGTGATGCTCTTCGGCAGCCTAGGGCAGGGACGCAATGGACAGCGACATCGATCTCTTCGTGTTGACCGACAACAAGGAGGCCGTCTGCCGGATGATTGCTCGCTACGATCGCGTCGGAAGGTTGGCACCGATCATCGCAGACGTGAACGAACTCGGAGGAAGGAAGACAGGCCGCCATATGACGAGATCGTGGATGGGTGAGAACCGCCTCAAAGGTGGATCTCATCGAGTTTCACTAGCTTGCCTTGCTCGGGGTCCATGAGAGCCTGCTGTCCCTAATCATTCTAAGGATTTCCGTTTCGGTCATCAGCTCGGGCCTCTTCGCTCCGGCGGAAGGGGGTCGAATGGCAATATTTTTCTTTGTGGCATTGAGAGAACAAGTGGTGTCAAGATGACTGTAACCATAAAGATGCTGGATAGGCAGGGAAGGGTCGTCCTGCCAAAGGAGTGGAGGGATATGCATGGAGCCGGAAGGGTCGTTCTCGAACTGGAGAAGGACAGGATAACCATCACTCCCTTGGATGAGGTCGACCTTACCGAGTACTTCGACTCGATAGAGGTCGATGTCGATGCGGATCTCTCCGACTGGCACGCGGTGAAGAGGGAACTCTGGGAGCGTTCACGATGAGGTTCGTGGATGCGAGCGTTTTCGTCCATGCCTACATGGTCCCCAGGAGGACCCTTCGTCCCCATGAGGTGGAGATCAAGGACAGGGCGAAGGCCATCGTCAAACGGATAGAGGGGGGCGAGTCCGTGGTCACCTCGGTGGTCCATCTGGGCGAGATATTCAACCTTCTGGAGAGCCACTTGCCTTTGGACAAGGCCCTGCTTCTGGAGCGGGGGATCCTTGCTAGGGAGAACATCGACGTGCTGCCCGTGTCCAGGGAGGACTACGTGGCCGCTGCGACGAAGGCTCGCACCAAGGAGATCGGCCCGAACGACCTTCTGGCTGGGGTCCTGATGGAGAATGAGGGAGTCTCTGAGGTCTACTCATTCGACAGGGACTTCGACAGGATGGATGGCCTGACGCGAATCTGTGCATAATCCCATCGATCGCATGCTTGAGGATGTAGCAGAGACTGCCCGAGACTGCTGCCAACCCAATCCTCATTTCTCTCCTACCCTCTTCGTCATCGGATCAGCCGTCCTGGCGATTCCGTCAATGCTTGAAGGTGAATATGCCACCGCTCATTGGGCGTGCCACCGCCTTCTCACGACTGCTCGAGATGCCAGCACTCCGAGGAATGGGATGGAAGAGATGCAGCCAGTTGGCCCATTCATTTTGGGCCTCTTGATGTGTTCTCTCTTCTCTGGACTGGGCTTGGCGAGGGATGATCCCTTGGAGGTCCTCTGGGTCACCGATGTTAGGAGCATGGACCTTGAAGCCCGTTATCTCAGGAGCGAGCCTATGATTGATGCCATCATCGTCCCTGGCTACCGCGGCGGGGTTTCCCTGTCGACACTTGAGGTTCGCAGACTCGTGAGCCTGCCCGCTCCACCTCCTACCGGGAGGGGACTCCACTAGGGAATACGGGGGAGAGACCCACGTGGGACTCTACAGGCTCAAGGAGCTTACGAACCTAGGAGAGGCCGCCATACGACGAGATCGTGGGTGGCATCACGCTGTGAGAGCGAGAATGAGCCGCAAGATAAGGCGGCTGATGCGGAGAGAAAGATGGTCAGACGCGCTAGGAGGGAGACGATCCCAGAAGAACTGCCCGGGTGGGAGGTAGACCCAAGATAGGGAGAAGGCGGCCTACTTCTTGGTATACCATGGTATACCTTAGAAGTCTTCCGTTGAGCGCAAGCCGATTCCACAGCATGGCGTTGTGCCCGGCCCGGGTCTGCGGAGGAGGGATTGGCCCGTATCTGCTCAGCAGCCGATCCGCTCCTGATTGCGAGGGCATCCTCCGAGACGGGCCGTCCCCGAGAGTTTGCCCTGTCCATCAACGGGAGGCTGACCTCCTTACCGCAGGGAAGCTTCATAAGGGAGCCCGTGCAGGCAGCTGGAGGAGATCTTCAGATGGCATACGATGTTCTGAGGCGGAGATTCTCGACCTACACGACGGTGCTTCGGCCGGAGAGGGATGAGGCCGACTGGTGGGCCGGTGCCCCCTCCGTGGCACAGGTGCCGAGGGGCGAGACCTACCTAGCCTGCAGATTGAGGGAGGCGATCTCCCCCCGGGGCAGGCGGGGATACGAGGTCAGGCTGCTGGCAAGCGGCAACGGGGTGGAGTTCGACACGGTAGCCCGCATCAAGAGGGAGGATGTGCCGATCAGGGGGTTCGAGAGGCCCTCGCTGCTATACGACCCATCCCGGGAGATGTTCAGGCTCTACCTCTGCGGCCCCTGGCCCTACGAGGGGGACGGCGAGTGGTGGATACTCCGCCTGGATGACGTTGCGGATCCGGGGGATTTCGATCCGGGGACGGCAAGGGCGGTCCTCTGCCCGGAGCCGCGGAGCGGAGAGGGGGACTACGGCGTCCGGGGATACAAGGATCCTTTCGTCTGGATCCACGAGGGCGGGTACAGGATGGCCGTGATAGGCCAGAACCCCGAGCGGGCGTACCAGTTCGCAAGCACGGACGGGGAGAGGTGGCAGCGCGTTGGGGATGGCCCCTGGTTCGATCTTTCCGGTTGGCACTCGTTCTACACCCGGCCTGCCTGCGTGCTCCCCATGGGGGCGGGCTGGCTCTTCGTCTACGAGGGATCCAATCCCGGGTGGTTCGACCCGCCCTATAACATCGCCACCGGCCTGGCCTGGAGCCCGGACCTAGCCAGCTGCATCGACCTGACCCCGGACGAGCCCCTCCTGAAAAGCACCACGCCGGGGCGCTACCACACCTGGCGGTACTCCCACTGGCTGTGGAGGGGCAAGGAGGTCTGGGTTTATGCCGAGGTCGCTTGCCCGAATGACACTAACGAGGTCCGCCTTTTCCGATTGTCCGTGGCCTGAGACGCACTCCAGGGGGAGCAGAAGATGGATACCGTTGAGCTGTCGAACGAGCTGGTCGAGTTCTCATTTGCCCGCCGGACAGGTTGCCTGGTACAGATCAGAGACCGCGTCGATGGCCGGAAACACATCGGCAGGCCCGATGATGGACGGCTTCTGCGGGTCATGTGTCCGAGCCCAATCTGGCAGTCGCGCTATGCGGATACCGAGCATGCGGTGGACCCCGAGGTCCGGGAGAGGGCCTCCGGCCTTGAGTTCTTTTGGGGCAGGCTTGGCACGCCGGAGGGCGAGGTTGAGGTGGAGGCCAGGGTGGATGCGGAGCTGTCACCGGATTCCCCGGAGGCAACGTTCACCCTCTGGCTGAGAAACCTGGGGGAGGACCGTCTCCACGAGGTGCGCTTTCCGTGGGTCGGGGGGTGGAATGGCCTGGCCGGCCCGGGAAAGGACCGGGCCTATTGCGGCTGTGTCCCCGTCGAGCTACATCGGGAGGACCGGGAAGTTTTCTCCTACAACCTTGCGGGCTACCATCGCAGGCGCTTCTACGTCTACAACTATCAGATGCTGCTTCCCTTTTTTGACGTTTCGGGCGGCGGCTCGGGCCTTTCCTACATATGCTACCAGAAGAGGCCCAGGCTCGGCGGCATCGTGATCGAGAACCTTGATCGGGAGCCCAACGGTTTGTCTCTGAGCTGGTCGTGGGTTCACTATCCCTTCACCAAGACGGGCGAGGCCTGGCGCTCGCCCACTGTCGGCATCGGACCGCATCGCGGCGACTGGCATGCCACCGCGGACCGTTGCCGCAGGTGGGCCGAGGGGTGGTGGAGGCCCCCGCCGACGCCGGGAAGGCTGAGGACAAGCATCGGGTTCCAGACGGTCCAGACCCGTGGCTTCGACGGGACGCCGTTTCACCGCTTCAAGGAGATACCCCAACTGGCAAGGGATGGGCTGGAGTTCGGCGTGGAGGACCTCTGCATCTGGGATCCCATCGCTGGGGTGTACCTGCGGCCCGATGAGGGCGACTTCTGGGACGAGTTCGATCCCGCCCAAAGCCTTGACGATCTTCGCGCCGCCCTTGCCGAGGCTAGGAAGATGGGGGTCAACGTTTCGACCCTGGTCAACTTCCGCCTCATTCGTAACAACTCCGAGCTTTACGCGAGGATCGGGGAAGGCCTGGTGCTGAGAACCATCTTTGGCACCCCGGTTTCGGAGGAGTGGAGCAACTTCAGCTACAACCATGCCAGCCCCCGCACCGGATATCTTGCAAGGGACGGGCGGGTTCTGTGCCAGAGGTCCCCTGCTTTCAGAGAGAGGGCCCTGTCCATCGTACGGCAGACCCTTGGGCTGGGATTCGCCTCCCTGTTCATAGACCAGACCTTCGAGGGCAGCCCATGTTTTTCGGACGGTCACGGCCATGCCTCTCCGGATGATACGCATGAAGCGGCCTTGGAGTGGGCGGCTGAGGCCTCGCGGATCGTGCGGGAAGGTGGGCCAGAATCCTACGTTCTGGGAGAGATAACGGATATCTTCGGCATGATGGAGATCAACGTGAACTGGAACTGGTCGTGGTCGTCGATGGCGCCGGAGGTCGTTCGATACACCCTGCCCGAGACGCTTCATTGCTGGGTGGTCGACCATCAGCCCGAGGTCCTGAACCGAGCATTTGCCATGGGCTTCCTCGCAGCTTTCACGACGGGGCAGGCGGAACGGACGCTCCGAGCCTACCCGGATTTCGGCAGACACGTTGCCCAACTCTCCGAGCTTCGGAAGAGGTGTGCGGACTACGTGGCCCTGGCGAAATTCCGGGACTCGGTGGGCCTGTTTGCAGAGAACATCCTAGCCTACGTCTACGAGGGGCAGGCAGGGCTTGGAGTCGTGATGGCCGAGATCAGCGGGAGACCCCAGAGCGGTCGGGTCATCCTGGACACCAACCTCTTCGACCGCAAGCCCCTGAGGCAATCGGTGCTGTATTTCCATGATGGAAGGATCGTTTCGCATGCCAACTCTGGCAAGGATGGCAGGCTTCACTTGGAGGTTGATATTGGGCCCTTCGGGGTCGCGGTTTGGACGATCCCCTGCAGCGGGCGCTATGCCTGACACTACCTTAGCTGGATGAATCCAACCCAAACCGGGTGGGAAATATATTTCATGCACGATCAGCCACCCGGCCCAAAGGAGACGCCATTGAGGAAGCGGAGCCAAACCATAGTCACGGCTGCCCTGCCCTACGCCAACGGGGACATACACCTCGGCCACGTCTGCAGCACCTATGTCCCGGCCGACATCTACACGCGCTACCTCAGGCTCTGCGGCGAGCAGGTCGTCTACGTTTGCGGCGCGGACGAGCACGGAACCCCAATAGAGATGGCTGCACGCCAGAGGGGCGTGAAGCCGTCCGAACACGCGGAGTACTATCGCCTCCGCCAGCTCAAAGACCTCCAGAGCATGGGGGTTGAGTTCGACAACTACCACCGAACCGGCAGCGAGGAGAACCTGAAGCTCACCGAACATTTCCTGCAGAAGATGAGGGAGAACGGCTACATCGATTCCAGGACGGTGGAGTCCTACTACTGTGAGAAGGACGGCACGTACCTGCCCGACAGGTTCATCCTGGGGACCTGCCCCTACTGCGGGGCGGAAGATCAATACAGCGACGTCTGCGAGGCCTGCCAGAGGGCCCTTGAGCCCGGACAGATACTCAAGCCGAAGTGCGCCATCTGCGGCACCCCGCCGGTGACGAAATCCACCAGGCATTTCTTCTTCAGGCTGTCGGACTTCTCCGAGAGGCTGCGCAGATGGCTAGAGAGCAGGTCGTCGGAGGACTTCCCGTCGGAGGTCGTGAACCACGTCCTGGGATGGATCGAGGGGGGTCTGAGGGACTGGGACATAACCAGGGAGAACTACTGGGGCTTCAGGTTGCCCTATCCCGATGCGGAACCCGATCAGTACGTCTACGTCTGGGTCGATGCCCCGATATGCTACTTCGCCTCCTTCATGGACTGGGCCGGGCGGGAGAATCCTGGGGCGCGAGCATGGCTGAAGGACCCGAGCACCAGGCTGGTGCACTTCATCGGGAAGGACATAGTCCAACACCACCTCATCTTCTGGCCGGCGATGCTGATGGCGGTTTCCGAGTTCGTCACGCCGAGCAAGTACGTCGTCAACGGTTACATCTCGCTTGAGGGCAGGAAGATGAGCAAGAGCCGGGGATGGTACATACCGGTCCAGAGGGCCACCTCGAGGTATCCCAGCGACTATCTCCGCTTCTACCTTTCATACAAGGCCTCCAATTCCCCCGGCGATTCCAACTATAGCTGGACCGAGTTCCAGGACAGGATCAACAAGGAGCTGGCGGACAACATCGGCAACTTCATCCACCGGGTCTTGACCTTTACATACAACAACTTCGATGCAATCATTCCGGCTTTGGGCCCCATGGACGGCCCCGACGAGGCGTTCCGGTGCCATGTCGAGGAGATGATGACCTCAGTCAGAGAGCAGTACGAGCTGTGCAATTCGTCCAAGGTGATCCAGAGCCTGGTCGGCGGGTTCATGGTTGCCAACCGCTATTTCAACGACAAGAGGCCCTGGGAGGCCGTGAAGGTCAGAAAGCCAGAAGCCGCGACGGCCATGCACCTCTGTTTGAGGTTCCTCAAGTACGCTGCCGTTCTGATGTATCCGATCGTGCCCAACACTGCGGAGCGGGTATGGTCGCTCATGGGGGAAACGGTCCCGGTAGCCGAGTCAAGCCCCCTGGCAAACCCAGGCGTGCTTGAGGTCGAGCCGGGTCGTCGGATCGAGCGGCCGGTCCCCGTTGTGGACAAGATAGAGGACGACAAGATTGAAGAGGAGATGAGGTGGCTCCAAGGAGAGATGGGCAAGGAGGAGGAGAAGATGGAGCAGACGGTTACCATGGAGGAGTTCAAGAGGCTTGACATCAGGGTCGCCAAGGTGGTCTCGGCCGAGGAAGTCAAGGGCTCCCGAAACCTGATCAAGCTCAAGGTGGATGCAGGCGGGGAGCGAACCCTGGTGGCTGGGCTTGCCCAGCACTACGCTGCTAAGGATCTGGTGGGCAAGGAGATAGCGATCGTTGCCAACCTGAAGCCTGCAAAGATCTTCGGTATCGAGTCGAAGGGGATGCTGCTGGCAGCCGTGGACGGGGAAAAGGTATCGGTTCTGATGCCTGACAGAGAGGTCTCGCCGGGGACTCGGGTTGAGTGAAACCCTTCGTCTCGACATGCATGTCCATACCTGCTTCTCGCACGACGGATCGGGGTCTCCCACTGCTTATGTCGAGAGGGCGGCCCGTATCGGGTTGAGCGGCCTGGCGATAACCGATCACAATAGCCAGGAAGGCATCGGCGAGGCCATGGAGGCGGGAAGAAGAAGGGGCATCGTCGTCATCCCCGGCGTCGAGGTGTCATGCCGGGAAGGGCATGTCTTGGTATACGGCCAGGGAAAGGTCCAGTTCACCCGAGGAGGCAAGGTTGGCGATCTGCTGGCGTCCCTGCACGGCAAGACAGGGTGCCTGGCCGCCGTTGCCCACCCCTTTGACCGCTTTCGGTCCGGCATTGGCTGGGACTCAGCGGGATACCCATTTGGGGCCGTCGAGACGGTGAACGCCCATTCGCCCCTGCCCAGGGGCGTGGTCCTTCCCCTTGCCCGCAGGCTCGGCGTGGGCGAGTTGGGAGGATCGGATGCTCACGAGCCTGGAGGCCTTGGCAAGGGATACACGATCGTCCGGGCGGCCGGGGACATCTCGAGCATCTTGGCGGCAGTATCAAGCTCGGGCCAAGCAGGGGGCGGCTTCGATCTGTGGAGCCTCGTGCCTGCATGGCTGAGGCGACATTCGGGTCAGGAGGTCTGAGTTGGAGATGACTTGCCGGAATGAGGAGGCGGTCCGAGATGCCCTCTCGAGGGTGATCATCCTGGGCATAGACAGCGCCAGAATATCGGATGTAAGGGAGGTAATGGCCCATCTCTCGCGGATGGGGAAATTCCAGCTGATGGATGGCCGCTACATTCTGGGAGAGGACCATGTCAGATTCGCCTGCTTCGAGGCTCTCAGGAGCTTTCAGAACCAAAGCAATGTGACCAACAGCCTTTCCATGGAGGTCTTGGTGAAGGCGGCCTGCACGACCCAGATAACGGAGGCGATCAAGACCCTGGGGGTGAAGGAGGGCCTTGAGGAGGTGGTGCTGGTGGGCTTTGACGTCGATGCGGAGACGGCCGGACGTGCAGTCCAGCTGCTCGGGGGACAGGTATCCGGTCGGTTGTTCCTCCCAACAGCCCAGAAGAGGAAGAGAATCCGGGAGGCATTCGACTTGACGGAGCCGGTGGAGAAGGCCCTCCTGGAGAGGATCGCGCTCTCCTCGGTGATCTAGAGGAAGGCCCGGGTTCGACCTTTCGCGGGCCTGCCCAGCAATCTGATCGGCTCGCCGCACTTACTGCAGTGGTTGTTTGCGTCCAGGGATGTCTTGCCGACCAGAAACCCATGCCTCTCGATGACGATCGAGCTGCAGCTCGGGCAGTAGGTGTGCTCATATTCTGAGCCGAAGACGTTGCCGGCGTAGACGTATCTCAGCCCCTTCTCTTTCGCCCTGTGCACGGCCCTCTCTAGCGTGGCCTGCGGCGTTGGATCGACATCTCTGAGCAGGTATGTGGGGTGGAATCTGGAGAAATGAAGCGGGGTCTCGCTGCCGAGTTCTAGGACGAAGTCTATGACGCCGTCGACGACGCCGGGCGCGTCATTATGGCCCGGTATGAGCAGATTGGTGATCTCCAATGCCACTCCTTCCGCGTTCCATATCCTCATGGCTTCCTTGACGGCCTCTAAGTGGGGCGCCTTGCAGAGCCTGCGGTAGAACTCCGCCTCGGAGGACTTAAGGTCCACGTTTGCGCAGTCCAGGTGCTCGGCGAGATGCCTCGCGGGATCCGCGCTGACGTAACCGTTGGTCACAAGACACGTGTACAGGCCCTTCTCGTGGGCAAGCCTGAAGGTGTCTAGGGCGTACTCGGCGGATATCACGGGCTCATTGTAGGTAAACGCTATGCCGAGGCAACCGGACTCCTCGGCCTTTCTCACCAGAACATCGGGCGGCGCTTCGTACGAATCGAGATCCTCCGGGAGGGCCTGGGAGATGGAGTAGTTCTGGCAGAAGACGCACTTCAGGTTGCAGCCTGCCATGCCGACCGAGTAGATCGTGCTTCCGGGATGGACGTGGAACAGGGGCTTCTTCTCGACGGGATCGATCGCCAGGGACACCGGCCGCCCGTATGTCAAGGTTTGCAGTTTCCCGTCGCGGTTCTCCCGGATGCCGCAAATGCCCCTCTTACCAGGAGCGATCCTGCACAGATGTGGGCACAGTTCACACTGCACGCGACCGTCGATGGAGTGCCAGAACAGCGCGTCCCTCAAGGGTTCCTGCCCCCGAAGTGTTGATATCCGGAGCTTTTCAAGATTTCGAGTCTGCCGTCCCCGCGTCTGACGAAGACGCCCTGTCCCTGAGCGACCTCCCCTATTCTTGTGGCGATCTTCTTCTTCTCGATGGCCTCCTCGGCGCCGGGGCTGGCGGTGAAGAGAAGCTCGTAGTCGTCTCCGCCGTTGAAAGCAAGGTCGAGGGGATCCAGTGAAAGGTGTTTGGCTATGCCTCGTGCCTCAGGTCCGAAGGGCAGGCGGGTCTCATCAAGAATCAGCTGTACACCCGAGCTTTCCGCTATGTGTCCGGCGTCGGTGGAGAGACCGTCGCTTACGTCGATGCAGGAGGTCACCACACCCAGACCCGACAACTCCTGGGACTCGTGCACCCTCATCTGGGGGACTAGGAATGCCGCTACCGCCGCCGCCGAGCCCGGCATCGACTCCTCCAGCACGTCGGGGGACTCGAAGTCGGTCTTGCGGTTGCACTGGATGATTGCCAGGCCGAGGGCGGCCAGTCCCGGGGTGCCTGTGACGAAGACTCCATCTCCCGGACGGGCCCCCCATCGCCTGAACGCCCTACCGAACGGGGTTCCGGCAACGAAGCCGGAGAGGATGATCTCAGCTGAGGAGTTGGTGTCGCCGCCGATGATTCGAACATCGGCCTCCCTGCATCCCCACTGCATGCCCTCCAGGATCTTGCGAAAATCCCTGATCGGCATGTCCCGGGGGAGGCCCAGCGAGACAAGCATATGCGTGGGCTTACAGCCCATGGCGGAGATGTCAGAGACATTGGAAGCGATGAAGCGATGCCCCCAGAACAAGGGATTGGTGTTCGACGGCAGATCGGTGCTCTGGATCATCATGTCGCTGCTGAGGAAGATGCGTTCCTCATCCTCCATGGGGGCTGCGTCGTCTAGCTCTTCGATGCCGAAAGCTCCGGCTAACATTTTTATGATTTCCTGCTCTCCCAGATCCCCAACCTGACCGAGCGACACCGCCTTTGCGCGTCGTTGGTCGGACAAATATCTTTTCGATGCCTCGGTAGCTTAGCCGGTTGAGCGGCGGATTCGTATCTTCTCGCGGAAGATCCGCAGGTCGTGGGTTCGAATCCCACCCGGGGCTTTAACCCCAAAGTATAAAAGCACGGAAACCCATACCTAAAGGCGTGGCCAACGGCGCCATCGACATCCACAACCTCGACCCAAGACTGGAAAGGGCGGAATACTCGGTGAAAGCGTGCAACCCCATATCCCACAGGAACGCCATCCTCATCTCCTCCTTTGAGGAGGCCTGCACGGCCCAGGGCCTTTCGAAGGCCAGGATCGCCAAGTACATCCAGAGCACAAGGAAACTGGCCGAGTGGCTTGGGAAGGACTTCGACAAGGCAGACAGGGCCGATATCCAGAAGCTTGTGGGACGGATAGAGAGACAGGACTACTCGCCCTGGACCAAGAAGGACTACCGGATCACGCTGAAAAGGTTCTACAGCTGGCTCAGGGAGACCGGCGAGGAGTATCCGGACGAGGTGAAGTGGATAAAGACCACCATGAGGGAGAAGGACATCCTCCTCCCGGATGAGGTGGTCACGGAGGAAGAGGTCAAGAGGATCGTGGATGCTACGGACAGTCCGCGGGATAGGGCGTTCATCATGACGCTGTATGAGTCCGGGGCCAGGATTGGGGAAGTTGGATCCATGCGTATCAGGGATGTCTCCTTTGAGGAGAGGTACGCCAGGGTTATGCTCAAGGGGAAGAAGGGCTCCAGGCGGATCATCGTCCCGGCCTCAGCCCCCTACCTTTCCGCATGGGTCCAGGGCCACCCTTTGCGGAACGACCCCAATGCGCCGCTCTGGGTGAACATGGGGACTGTGAACCGTCATCAGGCAATGAGTTACCCGGCGCTGGCCAAGGTGTTAAGGGTGGCATGTGAGCGGGCTGGAGTGAAGAAGAAGGTCAGCCCGCACAAGCTGAGGCATAGCCGGGCCACGTTTATGGCCAGCAAGGTGACGGAGGCCAATATGAACGAGATCTTCGGGTGGAGGCAGGGGTCCAGGATGCCTTCGATCTATGTGCATCTTTCGGGTAGGGATGTGGATGATGCCCTGCTCGGTGTGTACGGGTTGCGTAAGAATGCTGAGGAGAAGCCGCAGCTTTCTCCGAAGGTCTGTCCCAGGTGCGAGGTTGCCAATGTTTATGATGCCAAGTTCTGTTCAAGGTGTGGCCTGGCTTTGGACGTTAAGGTGGCGCAGGAGCTTGATGCCTTTCCGGCGGGGATGTCGCGCGAGCAGGTCGTGGCCCAGAACATTGAGCTCATGGCCAAGGTCAGGGAGTTGACAGAGACCATCGCCAGACTTGAGAAGGGGTACGCCAAGGTGTCGGGGCAGGTAACAAGGGTTTCGGGCGAGCTGACCAGGGTGTCTGGAGAGTTGGCAGAGCTGAAGAGGGAGGGGCCGTCCGTCTCGGGGGAATCGGTCAAGAGGCCTGGGAAGACTTCCTAGCCGGCGGAAGAGCAGACATGGCAACAGGTGCTAGGCCGTCGA
>CAYVLA010000090.1:12010-12696 GCA_964452145.1 Hadarchaeota archaeon (SeqCode) | reverse complement strand
ACGAGAACATGCGGGCGGACAGGGACAAGTGGCTGTCGGAGTACGAGAACATGCGAGACGATCGAGACAAATGGCTATCCGAATACGAGAACATGCGGGCGGACAGGGACAAATGGCTATCCGAATACGACCTGGTAAGAACGGACCGGGATAGATTCATGGATCTCTACAACCAATGCGCAGCCGGGCAGTAGGGGTGCGGAGTCACTTCCTGCCCATTTCCCTACCCCAGCTTCCTCGACCTGATATGAGGACCCGGATCGGAAAACGCCGCAGCAAGCGTGGAACCCAGCTTCTCGTCTGACCCTCCGGGCCTCCCTTGTCTAGACAGCGGCAGCAATCGGGCTTGATTTCCTGTTTCCCGCCTGAGAGCCTGGCGCACAACCCTAATTCCATACACAAGAACACATGCGCGCCCGGCGTAATGCGAAGAAACAGATAACAGAGGGTCCTGCCGGACAGGCTAGTAGTCAGCATGAGCACCCAGGCAAATGGCGACAGGGTGAGCACATACGACCCCAACAGGGACAGATTCAGGGGCATCACGCCCCGAGATCAACGAGGTCTAGGTCACCGCCGCACCACTGTTCTGAAGATCTTCTCATCGAACACCTTCTGCAGGATTCTCGATATTGGCTGTGGTGACGGCAACTTCTCTGTTTTCATAGGCGAGGCAGCGAAGGCGA
>CAYVLA010000090.1:9017-12000 GCA_964452145.1 Hadarchaeota archaeon (SeqCode) | reverse complement strand
TCTGCGGAGTTGACGTCTCGGAAACCGCAGTCACACTGGCTAGATCAAGGGGAATCCAAGCATACAGAGTCCACATCGACAGAGAGGGCCTGCCTTTCGACGACGAGTCCTTCGATGCCGTCTTTGCCGGCGAAGTCATCGAGCACCTGTATGACCCAGACCACCTGCTGGACGAAGTCTGCAGAGTGCTGAAGTCCCACGGGCTCCTCGTCCTCACAACGCCGAACCTAGCATCCCTCCACAACAGGGTCGCCCTGCTGTTAGGGTATCAGCCCTTCCCAATGAACGCCAGCCTAAGATACCCCATTGGACATCTTCTCGAGGTCTCAGGGCAGGGACCGAATCCTTCCTGGGACCATCTTCGCCTGTTCACAAGACGAGCGCTTGAGACCCTGCTTAGGCTCCATGGATTCGACCGAATCGCAATGCGCGGCTCGACTGCCGTCGAGTTGGCACAGGACATTGCCGATATTGGCCCCGTATCCCTGATTGCGCGTGGAATCGACAGACTGCTCTGCCTCTGGCCATCCATGAGCTACAGGATCATTGTGGCAGCGAACAAGGAGAGATCCCCAAGTCAGGGAGGAACGCATCCCAAGGACAGCCTCCAGAGGTCGGGTCGTTGAACGTTCTCCGTGCTGCTCATCTCGATGAGGCAAGCTATCAACGGATCGTGCTTCTACTCCTGTTGACCACAGTCTTCACAGTCAGATTCTCCGTACTGAACAGATACTCGACGCCCCCAAGTGAGGACCTGGGAGGAGATCTAGCTCTGCTTGACGCATACACCTCGCCCGATGCAGTTCGCCCCGACTATCAATACCATTCGCCCCCGGCATACCACTTCGCGGTGGTCTGGACCTTCACCGGTCTGCTGCCCACTTTTGCGGCGATCAAGCTCTATGCCGCTCTCATACCGACTTTGATGGGCCTGCCCTTCTTCATCCTCAGCAAGGACATTGCCAAGAGCGTCACCGGGCCCATGGTGGCGACGCTGCTGTTCGTATTTTCCGAACCCTACAACGAGATGATCGGCTGGGGTGGGATCCTCAATGCGCTTGGCATCTTCTTCATGCTCTTGTCCGTATACTATGGGCACAGAGTCCTCAAGGAAGGGCAGCGAAGGGATGCCTCTCTCGCCGGAATCTTCGCCTCGCTGACCATCGGCACCCACCACTTGACGGCGGTCTATCTAGTGATCTCTGCCACGGCGATTACAGTACTCCTGATCGTGTTTCAGCTCAGCCTACTGCGCAGAAGGCTAGGCGCTCTATCTCTGTCAGCGGTCATCGCGATCGTGCTCAGTATGCCGTTCATGCATGTGTACGTCTGGGGTTTGCGCAACACTGTCAATATCGGCGCATCATCAGACGACCTTTCCCTGCTCATCGGACAGGCTCCGGTGGCCGTTGCGAATCTGGCCAGGGAGATACCCTCACTAGTTGTCCTTCTCGCCTTGTCGATCCCAGCAGCCGCATGTCTGGTCAAAGGAGCTCGACAGGACCCGGGCAGACTGGTGACGTTGGGCTCCCTCGCTTCCTTGATTCCATTGTCCTTGCTCCTCAAACCCGAGACCCTGGTCAGGGCGTCCTACTATGCCGCCATCCCCCTGTTCGTCTGCGTTGCTGTACTGGTCAGCAGAATCATTAGATGCTCCCAAGGGAGTGGCAACAAGTCCGTTTCTCTGGGAATCATCGTTCTACTTCTGGTACTCGTGGTGGGTGTCCTGTCATTGGAATCCTATCGGCGGTTGGTAACTGCAGTCGATTATTACCAAATACTGAGCGAAGACTCGTTGGCGGCACTTGACTGGATCCATCAAAACACCCCAAGAGGAGCTACCTTCTTCACCAACTACGTCGGGCTGAAATCTTGGATTGAGGGATATAGCAGACGCCTTGCGTTCGACTCCAGACCTCTCACATCCCTTGTCACCGAACGCGAGTTCAGAGAAACTCAGATCGCCAACATGATAAACCTGGGCAACTATGGCCTAGAGGGCGAACACCTTCGTGTCGGCGACGACTTCCCCTCCGGATATAATAACCCCGGGGTACATCTAAGGATTCCAGGATACCAGATCGCCCTTCTCTTCTTCTACGACGAGCTGCAGACTATCCACTTCACCCAGATCGATCTGCCGCAAGCCCTGCAGACCAACCTTCTCTCTGCGCAGGACAAGAGCACTGAGCAGTGCTTCTCTGCTCCAAACGGCGTCTCAAGGACATATGAATACAAGTGGATCTTCGGCACCGTCAGGCGAACAGTTGATGCGAACGCAACGTCCGGTGTGACAGTAACCTACCAGACCACCATTCCAGAGGGAGAGATTACGAACTTCAGCATCACAGCTAGCTTCAACAACCAATGCATCCTCCAGGCACCTGACATCGGGAGAGACGGGAGTTTCTCGGTTCGCGTTTCGGCCGCTGGGAAGAAAGCCATCGTGGAACTTGCACCCGTTACTGAAGACACGAAATATGTCAAGACCTGCTACAGCGCCGCGGAGCGTCAGGTCACTTTCAGCTTGGAGCCGTTCAGGACGAGCTGTCTGCTCGCCGTATCAATGCGCATCAAGACCTCCACCCCTGCAGGAGATTGGACGCTTGGGTGCTGGGACTCACATGACCTCTTGAGTCAACTCGGTGTCACACACATTCTCGTCGACAAGAACCATTACGGTGACTACGTAAGGTGGGCCAAGAACTGCCTTGAGTCTGGCAGTTCCGTCTTCGACAGCCAGCGACTAATGATACTGGAGTTCGTGTGACACCATCATCCTGCCTTCGCCCCGTATGGCCGCAACCATGACCCTGAAGCCTAGCGGCGCATACATGGAAGTGATCCGATCCATCGCACAGGCAATCCGGGGCTAGATCGAGGACCCGCTTGAGTCGATGGGGGAGAAGAACTCGAGGACGGCTCCCAGCCTGTGGCCCGGGTCATCACCGGACCGAGGAGTCAGCCCCATGAACCTGTCCCC
>CAYVLA010000090.1:5552-9007 GCA_964452145.1 Hadarchaeota archaeon (SeqCode) | reverse complement strand
AGCCCGGCCTCCGCGGCTGCCCCCGTCTCATCCTGCACCCCGACCGGCCAGGCTTGCTGGGCTTGCCTTCCCGCCTCCGCCCTGCTTCCGATCGGCTCTCCGGCCTTCGGCGTCATTGCTCATCCAACCACGCCCTGATAGATCGTGACGTATCTCTCTCCGATCCTCTCCCACCGGAAGGTGGAGGCAAGCTTGTGGCTTCTCCTGCCCATGGCCCTCCTCTCCCCGGGGTTCTCCAGGAGATGGGTTATTCCTGCCGCCAGACCGGCATGGTCCCCTGGTTGGGCGAGGAAGCCGTTCCATCCGTCTATTATCTGGGGCACGATTCCCCCGATCCTGGTGCCCACAAGACTCTTTCCCCTAGCAAGCGCCTCCTTCAACGCGACAGGATCGCCTTCCTGAAAGCTTGCGGAGACGAAGATGTCGCAGACCGAGAGAAGGCGCGACAGCTCTTGGTGATCGAGGTATCCGGGGAGAACCACGTTGCCGCCCAGCCCCAGCGTCCTCACGAGGCTCATGATGCGCTCCGCGTACGGTCGATCCAAGTCCCGGTTCCCGGCCAACACGAACAGCACGTCCCGACGTCCCCCTCTATTGACTACCATGTCTGCGGCCTCCACAAGATCTTCGCCACCCTTTCTCGGGGTGATCGTGCCCACGGACAGTACGGTCAGCACCCCGCCCCTGCTCTCCGCCGTGCCCTGCTCGCTGGTCGCATTCGGCACCTCTTCCACCCCGTTCGGAACTACTAGGATGTCCCCCATATTCTTGATCCTCCCCCCCGATGAGACCATCCTCTTCACATCCTTGTTGAGCACAACGGTCCTCGCGGCACGCCTCATCAGAAACAGATCGGGCGACACGATGCCCAACAACCGCCCGGATTCCCCCAAGTCAAGCCTCAACTCAACCTCCCCCAGATGCGCGGTGTAAACCAGCCTACGCCTGATGCGGGGATCGAGCAAGACCAGCAGATTCGCGGCAAAGGGAAGATGAACGTGCACGATGTCGAACTCCTCCCGCCTCAGGGCTCTAGCGAACCTTGCGGCCAGGATGGCCCTGTCCACAGCAAGCCTCGCAATCCCCGGAAAGGATCGAACCTCGCTGTACGGGACGCCGGCCAGAGGCCTCGACCCAATGCGGAGGAATCTGATGCCGTCTCTGTACTCCGACGCTTCCTGACCCGCGCCCTGCCTCCTCTCCAGAACGGTCACGTCATGGCCCAGCATCGCGCAGGACTTGGCAAGGTTGTACACAACCGTGGGAACCGATCCCTCCCCGGGAAGGACGGCCTCGTGACCATCGTAGACGTGGACGATCCTCAAGCTCCCAACACCCGGCATCTGGGTCCCGGCGGCGAGAATCGCAGCACCATCTCAGGCACGACCCTTCTCGAGAATTCCAGCAAGGCCGATCTCGGCCTCCCTCACAATCCTGTCCCAGTCGAAGCTCCTCGCGGCAACCCTGCAACGCCTACTCATCGCACGCCACCCAGCTTCATCCCTGTACAGGCCCACCATGGCGTCAGCCAGAGCCCTGGAATCGGGGGGCTTGAAGACGACGCCGTTGGATCCCTCCACAAGCTCCCTGGCGGCGTTGTCCCTGAAATCCGGGACAAGCACCGGCGTGCCGGCAGCCATCGCCTCCAGGGTCGTGATGCCCGAGCCTTCCCTCTCGCTAGGTGAGACGAAGACCCAGGAACTCTCAAGGACCCTCCTCATCTCCCCGTCGGGGAGGTACCCGTGGAAAAGGCACCCAGGGGTCCGGTTGGCGAGGAACCGCAACCTGTCCGCCAGAGGACCGGATCCCACTATGTGAAGCTCCAACCCATCCCCGAGCAACGCCCTAGCAACGGAAAAGGCCTCAATCAACATCTCCACGTTCTTGTGGGGAACCAGCCTGCCGACATAGACAACCCTTCCCCACACCTTGCGGGAAGGCTGACCCGAGAACGCCGAGCAGTCAACCCCGTTTGGGATGATCAGCACATCCCGGGGAGGAATGCCCAGCACCTCGATCATCCTCCTCTTCGTAAAGCGTGAAACGGCTGCATGATGTCTGCAGAGCGGTGCCACAACTTCGCCCAGAAGGGAAATCGCCGTCCTATCCCAGACCTCGCACCACTCCTGGACAAGGGCAGCCGAGCAGATGGGACCGGAGAGGATCGTGTGCAGCATGGGCCACTGGCTCAGATAGCAGAGATCAAACCCATCCCTGGCGGATCTGATGGCTGACGCAACGGAGTACTTCAAGACGCCCATCGGGGGCCTAGAGCCCGACGCGCCTATGTAGGTCCCAGGCATGCGGAATCGATGGACATGCACCCCGTCCGACGCCTCATAATCTGGAGAATCCGGAGGAGACTGCGTCGTGTACACATGAACCTCGTTGCCCCGGGATGCCAGCCCCCTAGCTATCCTTGAGAACCTTGTCTCGCAGCCGCCCACGTGAGGGGGATATACCTCGGTGAAGAACGCTAAGCGCATCATTGGCTCCAGTGCTCTGATCGCTGTTGTGCAGATGCAGCTCGTAGAGGAATCCTACTTCCCAAACCGATGAAAAATCTATTCAAGCACAAAGGCGGGAAGTGAGGCGTTCGCAGTTCGTTTGAAGACCTCGCTTGATGGCTCCCTCCAGTTCGTCTGGGCGGTGTGGGGCGTACCTCGATTCGGGGCAGCGGCGGCCCAGGTCGCGCTGCGTCGTCCGATCCCAAGCCGAAAGCTGGGCTGCGGACCAGCCACAGAACGGCTGCCTCTTCCTCCTCGTGCCCACATTCTCGTGCAGCATGGATGACAGGCGGCAGTACCCGAATACCCGAGAAATGGTATCCGTGCGAGGGGGATACGGTCATGCGAAAATCGGCCTTGTGGGCGCTGGCCCACACCTTCTCGTTCCACCAACGCGATCGGGACAAACTCAGAATGACGCGCCGGGCTCGTTCCACGCCGGTCCCAATGGCGGTTTCAGCAGTTTTGAACCAGTTTCGAACAAAGGTTTAACTAAAGTTCAAGCCCCTCTCAGGCTGCCGAGAGGCATCAACTATGCAGAACAGAAGATTGTTGTTGGGCATGGTCGCCCTAGCGGCGATCGCGTGTTTGACCGGGCTGAAGGAGGCTTCGGCCTACACCATTGCTGGTTCCGATTGGTCCAGCAGGGGCCTCTACATGAACGAGTGGGGCACCTCGGATGCCCAGGCTCAATGGCATGGGGCCGACGGCGTTGACCTGGATGCCTATGCCTGGGACGCCAACAGCGGGGCTCAGGCCGCCGCATGGTGGACCTATGACTTGGGGTACAATTCAGGCAGCGTGACCCTCTCCTGGAACTACCACATCTATGCACAGTTCACGGTGCAGGGGGAGGCCATTGCATATGCCGCCTTCTGGATCGAGCTCTGGGGGGCGAACGGTGGGCGAATCGGGGCAAGTGCCGCCAACATCCACACGAGCGACATA
>CAYVLA010000090.1:0-5542 GCA_964452145.1 Hadarchaeota archaeon (SeqCode) | reverse complement strand
CTCGGACGGCGTGGTTGGTCAGACCTTTAGCAACCTTCCATATGACCGCTACGAGGTCGTTGTGTACGCTGGAGTCCGCGCAGAGAGCCAAACCAGCGGTTCGCAGGCGGAGGCAGACGCCTACTACGGACCTCTTCAGATCACGACGAACCACCTGACCGTGAGCTGGTTCTGATTCGCGATCAGGGCCAACCGAAGGCGACTGGCATCAAGAAGGCCGGCCCCGCGGGGAGATCTACCTATGGTCCACGGCCGGGAGGTGAAAACCCTCGTTCGAAACCAGTTTCGAACCAACATAGATAAGCAGTTCAGCTTCTTTTCGGTTCGGCTGGAGTCTTCACTATGAGCCAGATCATTCGCCGGGGTTGGATCTTCGCACTCATGCTCGTGGTGCTAGCTACGAGCATCGCCTATTCGAGACTGACGGGACAGCCAAGAATCGTCGAGGTGACCATCACTATCCCCGACAGAAGGCAGAATATGACGCTAAAAGAAGGTCTGCTCGAGTTAATCAACCTCACAGGAACTCTTGCCGGGATCGCAACCGGAGGCCCCAAGGAGATGGGTGTCGGCTTGGAGGAGGTCGTCCTCCTCATCCAGGTCGCGGAGAACAGCACCAACCAGATGTGGGGCAAGCTGCGCCAAGAGATAGTTGATCTTTACTTCGATGTGTTCAGCATGACAGTATGGTTCGGCCAGGCCCTTGTTCGCCCCGAGATGTTCGTTCTGAACCGGTTCGAGGATCCACGGGATGCGTCGCACTACTCAGAGAAGGCCACGCAGCTGGGGGTCGCGTCGGTCCAGCAGGAGGAGCTAAGCATCGAGCTTGCGGCCAACAGGACGCTGGCGTGCGCGACGAGCAGGGAGACGTGGATCACCGCCGGAGGGAAGGTCATATCGGTGGACGCGACCTATGTACTAATCAAGGAAGGAGACATTTGGAAGTACAGAGCGGTAGACTGGGAAACGCAGAGCTCCTGAGGAAAGGTATCACGATGCCCCAACTTGTCCGGTTCGGGAGAGCTACCCTGATAGCCACCGTGCTTATGGCCATCTCCCTCTACCTGGTCTGCGACAAGCTCGCCCGGCCCAGCACGATCAGGGTCGTCGTGGAGGGGTCGGAGACCCGCATCGAGCAGATACCCAACCTCTACACCCCGGCGGATGTGGCCTGGATCGCCGGCCTGTCGATGGTCTTCGCGGGCTCCTTGGTCTACCTGCTCTCCCGCCAGCTGGAGCCGAAGCCCAGGTCGGCGGACGAGCAGCGCAAGAGGTGGGAGAGGGTCGCGGGCAACCTCAGGGGGGCCGAGAGGGTGATCTACGAGTACATCATGGACAAGGAGGGAGTCGCCTTCCAGAACGAGATCGTCGAGGGCACCGGCCTGGGAAAGGGAACCGTAAGCATAGCGCTGGGCCGGCTGCAGGCCAAGGAATTGGTGGATAGGAGGAGAAGCGGCCTCATGAACGTGGTGGCCCTGAACCGGGATCGCCCCCCGATCCGAGAGGGATGAAGGCCGTCCGAACCGAGATGGAGCGCACTTGCCCGGTGAACAAGGATCCGCACAAGCCGCCACGATCGCCTCGGAGGAAAGGCTCCGGGTGATCGGCGAGACCGCCAGGCTGATCGGCCACGATCTGCGCAACCCGCTGCAGGCCATTCTCAACCTGGCCTACATCGCCAGGGCCCGGATCAGGTCGAAGGGCGGGCTGGGCCTGAAGGAGGGCGAGGATTTCCTCGACAAGATCGGCGAGCTCGTCAGGTACATGGACAAGGTGGTGACCGACCTCCAGGACTACGCCGATCCCCCCAGCCCGCGCCCCGTGCCGGTGAATCCGAGCGACCTTGTCAGGCGATGCGTGCAGGAGGCCCGCCTCCCGGGCCGCATCCGCCCGGTGCTCGACGGCGACAGGCTTGCCCCGGTGCAGATGGACCCGGTCATGGTTGGGAGGGCGCTGGGAAACATCATCAGGAACGCCGCGCAGGCCATGCCCGACGGCGGGGTCCTCACCATCAAGGGCAGGCTCGAGGGGGACGCGCTTCTCCTGGGCATAATCGACACCGGGCCCGGCATCCCCGAAGCCGACATGGACCACCTCTTCGAGCCCCTCTTCACGACCCGGTGCAGCGGACAGGGAATGGGCCTGGCGGCCAGCAGGCGCCTCGTGGAGGCGTGCGGCGGCACCATCTCGGTATCCACGGCGAAGGGCCGGGGCTCGACCTTCGTAATCCTGCTTCCCAGGGCCGGACCGCCCACGTTCAGCGCACCAGGCCGACCGACGATCCGCGAGGGCCCACCGATCATGGGGACTGCCGGCCAGAACCCAGCGCTGGAGGATGTCCCAAGGTAGGCCCTCGAACTCCGAGCCCGCCTCTGCCCGGTGCCCCGGGCCGGAAACGCCACCCTCGTGGCGCCCGTATCCCAGACCCCCATCATCACGCTTTCCCCGCGGGATCTTTCTTGCCTGCCCGCAGATCCAGTAGATCTCCTCAAGGGGTATGACGTCCTTGTGTGCGGCCACTTGGAACACGCTGTCAGCGGACGTGTAGACGATGGGCCTCCCCGTTTCAAGATGCTCCCGGCCCAGCTCCTCGATGATGGCCGTGCCGGACGCGGGCTTGTTTCCCAAAGTTTGCCGCCCGATGGCCCGTTCGAAGGCACGCATGAGCTCAGCCGGAAAACCATTCGGATAGGTAGGCAGGCAGGGGACGGTTGCTCACGATGCCGAAAAGCTCCCAGTGGCCGATCGTCGAATCCTTGCCCTTGGATCTCTCGGCCATCCTGCCAAAGGATGAGGTTGGGTGCGAAGTCGGATCTACTCCTTGGATCCGTGCTATGTTGCCAATACCCATCGTCTGAAGAGTGGGCAGTGCCAAACCGTTGAGGGCGCTTGCAACGTTGCCGAGGGTGTCGGAGCCGGTATCATTGTACTGTGCAGCGTCGGGCAGCTGGCCGCACCCGCAGCCATCCAGTATCAGAACTATGTTTCTCATCGCGGACCTCTCCGAGCGGTGATCGGTCCCGCTAGAGGGCTCTCCTTGAAAATGTAGCTCGCTTTGGGGACAGCAAATAGGGCCACCACACCTGCAGACAAGGGGCCTGGACCGTCTGTATGCCTGGACCGTCTGGATACCCCTCGAAAGCTCTCCACGACATCCCGTCGAAGAAGCAGAGGGTAGGCGATACACTTTTATAATACGAATCTGTAGCACAGAAATGCTATGACGAAACAGGTAACAATCACGGCAAGGATCCCCGAGGAACTCAAGAAAAGGCTTACCGAGTTGGGGGTGAACTTGAGCAGCCTGGTGCGCCAATCTCTGGAGAAGGAGCTCAAGCGCTTGGAGATGCAGCGGCTTCAAGAGCGCGCTGAGGATGCAGCGCACATTCTAGAAAGGATCCCCGCCGACGAGATCATTGAGGCCATCCGGGCTGGAAGGGAGTCTCGTTGAGAAACCGCAGGGTCCTCTTCGACGCAAACAGCATCTTCACGCTGGTCCGGGAGCTCAAGGGGAAGGCTCCCTTTTTGTTATCGGAAGGTTTGACCTTGTCGCTGGCTTTCTACGAAGTGGGGAACGTGATATGGAAGGAGTGTCACCTGCGGCAAAGGCTGGATGCTCGGGAAGCTAGGAACCTCCTGAGCAACATGTTCGCCATCATGAGGGCAATGAAGCTGGGAAGGCTGGACGCCGAGGACGGCGGAGGCAGGGCCCTGGAACTTGCCTGTCTTCTTGACTTGACCTACTACGATGCTTCCTACCTCGCAGAGGCGAGGACCTCTAGTAGTATCCTCGTCACCGATGATTCCAGGCTGCGGCAAGCGGCGGAGAAGGCAAAAGTGGAGACCATGACCACCGAGGATTTCAAGGCATCCTTGGGCTAGCTCTGGGCTGCTCCCGTCGTTGCGGGTCGGTGCCCCATGGCGGTGCTCTGGTGGTGGTCGGCGGGAATTCTCGAAAAGTGGGGGGATCCTCCAAACTCCGAGAATGGGCTGGGCCAAGCAGGACAGCCTGGCCTGCAGGAAACCTTCACGCACCCCAGGTACAAGTAGGGACACGGCATTCCGCTTTGGACTAGTTTTTGCCTTGCGCCCTTTGTCGTGTCATCTTGCAGCTATCCATCCCTTCTTCCCGCATTCTCGGTGAAGCCTGGGGCACTCTTCCCTCTTGCCCAGCAAGGCGAGAGGAGTTCCGGGTTGGCCCGGTACGTCGACCGAGCGTCCCATGGGCAACTGTGAGATTTGTACATTCCAATGTACGAAAAAATTAACTATTAGTACATCGAGATGTGGTTTCATGGAGGTTCGGGAGCTCTTCAAGTTCAACGAGTGGTGGGATGCCGGGAGGGTTGACGGAAGGAAGCTGCAAAGATACAGGCGCTACCTTTTCCCCGTATCCTGAGGTATCTCCCCGATCGACAGATGGTTCTGGTGACTGGCCTCCGCGGGGTGGGGAAGACAACCCTGCTCCACCAGGTGATCCAGCACCTGCTTGACAGCAAGGTGGAATCCAGGAGAATACTGTACTTCTCCTTCGACGAGGAGAGGTTCGACATAGGAGACGTCATCCAAACCTATCTGACCCAGGTTCTGAGACGGGACATTGCCGATCTCGACAGGGTTTACTTCTTCCTGGACGAGGTCCACAAGGTCGAGGACTGGGAGGGCAAGGTGAAGGTGTACTATGACCTCAACCCCAACATCAAGTTCTTCCTCTCCGGGTCCGCTTCTCTGACTCTGTCCAGCAAGGCCAAGGAAAGCCTTGCAGGCAGGCTGTATGAGTTCGTGCTCAAGCCTCTGACGTTCTGCGAATACCTGGAAATGAAGGACGTCAAGGTGAGGTTTGAGGACGCGGAGATGCTCAGGGACAAGATCCCCAGACCCCCATCATCACCCACACGATGCCAGCACGGGCACGGCGACCCGAGGGGCTGAAGCCATCACCATCCTCAACGCAGGCATCAACGCCCCGGTCCGACGGGGATCCCGGCCGGCTCAAGCACGCTGGCCAGAAATGGGAAGCATGCACCGGATATCCGTGAAGAAGATGGAGATATTGCAAAAGAATCCGCGAATATCCCCAAAATGGTTTTAAGAGTGCGAAATTAACACAGGCACATGAAGACGTGGTTGCTGTCGGCGCTCCTAGTCGTTGCCGTCGGGGTCGACCTGGCGTTGGGCCCCGTTATCCCGGCAGGGGGAGTCTCTCTGCCCGAGACGATGCCGGGCATCGTGCCCCGAACCGCCCAGAAGGACAAGGCCGCGGTCGTGCTGATAGGATCGATCGTGACCGGAACGGCGGTGATGCCCTCCTTCACCATGCTGCAGGGCGCCGCGGGCGGAGAGACCATCGTTGGGTCCTGGCAGTGCCCAACCGAGACCGTGACCTTCACCGAGGACGGACGCTTCAGCGGCAACAACGTACAGACGGGCCAGTTCAGCGGGACCTACACGGTTCAGGGAAGCACCATGACGACCAGCTTCACCCATCCCTCCCCGGCAGTCGTCCAGTTCACCTTCACCCTCTCGGGCAACACGCTGACCC
>CAYVLA010000089.1:0-12803 GCA_964452145.1 Hadarchaeota archaeon (SeqCode) | reverse complement strand
GGTTTTCGTGGGGCAGTATCTCGGGAATGGCACACTTAGTCCCCTCGGATCTTGAGGCGAGGAGGTTCTCCGTTAAAGGGCTGCTCTGGGTCCAGGTCCGGATCTCAATGCCAGGAGAGCCGGTGCATCTCCGCTAAGAACCCTAGGTCTGCCCATCGGGGGCAATGCCGAGACAGGCCGAGACGGGAACCAATTGAAACCGCTTTGATGGTACGCGGGGTCGGACTTTAACTCTCATCGCGCCTATCGCCGATCAGTCGGACGGAGTCAAGAGGCGTGACCGTGGGTTCGAAAATGCCCCTAGTCAGTATAGGTCTTCCCTTGTACAATGCCGAACGTTACCTAGGCGAGGCTCTCCGGTCCATCCTTTCCCAGTCATACAGAAACTTCGAGCTCATAATCTCGGATAATGCCTCGACGGACGATACCGAGAACATATGCCGCCAGTTCGCATCCAGAGACAACCGCATCGCCTATTACCGCAATGACAGCAATTTGGGCGGTTCCCCCAACTTCAACCGTGTGTATCAGCTGGCCACCGGCAAGTACTTCAAGTGGGCCGCGCACGACGATCTGATAAGTGCCGATTACCTGGCTAAATGCGTCGCTGTGCTGGAAGCCGATCCCGGAGTCGTTCTCTGCCACAGCAGGACCCTGCGCATCGATCGGGAAGGCAGCGTAACCGGGAACTACGATTCTAGCCTCAGGACGGATTCTTCAAGAGTACACGAGCGTTTCTCCGACCTCGTCTTGGTGAGGCACTTCTGCACCTTGATATTCGGCGTGATCAGGACAAGCGTGCTGGCCAAGACCCCCCTGATGGGCTCCTACATAGGCTCGGACCGCAACCTCTTGGCGGAGCTCGGCCTGTACGGAAGACTCCACGAGTTACCGGAGTACCTTTTCTACAGGAGGGATCACCCCGGAACTTCTCTGAGGACCATCCCCAATTACAGGGATCGGCTCGCATGGTTTGACACCTCGAAGAAGGGCAGGATCGTCCTGCCATACTGGAAGAATATGTGCGAGTTCACCCGCTCAGTGATGTGCGTACCGCTCAACGACTCCGAGAGGATAGCCTGCCTGCTCCAGGTCTTGCGGTGGACGAGAAAGGGATGGAAACATCTAGCCATCGACGTTGCGTCCCCCATCCTCAAACGCACGCGTTGGGGTTACAAGTACTATGCAGGGGGGTATGGGTCCTGAGACGCTCCAATCAGACCGATCGCATGAAGGTCGTGATACTTGCCGGAGGGAATGGGCTTCGGCTCTCCGAAGAGACTAGACTCAGGCCGAAGCCCTTGGTCAAGATAGGTAACAAACCCATAATCTGGCATGTGATGATGCACTACTCCTGGTACGGCTTGCGCCACTTCATAATCGCCTTAGGTTACAGGGGGAGACAGATCAGGCAATGGGCCCGACACCTCCGGTCGACAGAAGGTCCTGAGTCGACTTGGCATATGGACCTAGTCGACACCGGGTTGGGGACTCAGACCGGTGGCCGCCTGAGGCGTCTGGGTCACCTTCTGGACGACACCTTCATGATGACCTGGTCGGATGGCGTCTCGGACCTCAACCTAGCCGATCTGTTGGCCTTCCACAACTCGCATCAGAAGCTGGCCACCGTAACTGCGGTCAGGCCTCCCTCGAGGTTCGGTCATCTCACGCTATCTGGCAACAGGGTGACCCGATTCGAAGAGAAGCCAAGGCTCGATGATTACTGGATCAACGGAGCGTTCTTCGTCCTGGAACCCGGGGTGCTGGACTACGTCCAGAGGGATGACATGCCCTGGGAGAGGGAGCCCATGGAGAACCTCGCGCGGGATGGAGAGCTAATGGCATACCTTTACGACGGCTTCTGGCAGTGCATGGACACCATGTATGAGAAGAGGTTGCTGGAGGAGATGTGGCTCAGAGGCGATGCTCCTTGGAAGATCTGGGACTAGGTGGCCAGGAATGCGATTGCTTGTGACGGGGTGCATGGGCTACATCGGGTGCGTCATGGTTCCAGTGCTGGTCTCAAGGGGACATGATGTGGTGGGGATGGATAGTGACCTGTACGCGAGGTGCACATACTGTGGTTCCCCACCGGACATACCTTTGATGGTCAAGGACATCCGGGATGCCCAAGCCTCGGATCTGAGGGATATCGATGCAGTTGTCCATCTAGCCGCTCTGTCCAATGACCCGTTGGGCGATCTCAACCCCAATCTGACACACGAGATCAACTGCTTGGCCTCCGTCCGCCTGGCCGGACTCGCCCGATCAGCTGGTGTGGAGCGCTTCCTTTTCTCGTCCTCGTGCAGCGTCTACGGTGCTTCGGACGATCGGATTCTAACCGAGGAATCCCAGACCCACCCAGTGACCCCGTATGGCGCCTCGAAGCTTGAGGCAGAGAGGCGGATAGCCACCCTCGCTCGATCTGGATTCGTGCCGGTCTTTCTTCGCTCATCCACTGCCTACGGACTGTCTCCCCGCATTCGTTTTGACCTCGTGCTCAACAACTTGGTTGCATGGGCATGCACGACAGGACAGGTCATGTTGAAGAGCGACGGCACACCTTGGCGACCCATCGTTCACGTCGAAGATATCTCAGCAGCTTTCTCGGCCGTTCTTGAGGCCGACGCCGATCAAGTGTGTAACCAAGCCTTCAATGTGGGGCGAACCGCTGACAATCACAGGATTCGAGATCTTGCCCAGATTGTCAGAGAGACCGTTTCCGGCTCCCGGATCGTCTTCGCGCCTGGTGCCGGACCGGACAAGCGCTGCTACAGGGTCGATTGCGGCAAGCTATCGAGGACTCTGCCGCAGTTCAGACCAGAATGGGACGCTCGCCGGGGGGCCCAGCAGCTCTACCAAGCCTACAGGAAATGCGGGTTAAGCCAGGACGAGTTCGAAGGATCGAGGTTTAAGCGAATCGCTCACCTTAAGCAGCTCCTGGAAAGGGGCCTCGTGGACGATACCTTCAGGCCTCGGCAGACCCCGACGCAGATCGTTTCCCGACCCGGGTGAGCACGTGCCGATCTACCATACCGTAGAGGCTTGCCGCTCCTGTGGCGGCCGCGGTCTGACAGCCTTCCTCAGTCTCGGCGAATCCACCTTGGCCGATGCACTTCTGAACAAGGAACAGCTAGGACAGCCCGAACCAAGGGTGCCCGTGACGGTGGCTTTCTGTCCCGACTGCAGTCTGATGCAGATCCTGGAGACCGTTGATCCAGAGATCCTATTCTGTCGTGACTACCCCTACTACTCCTCAGTCTCCGGAACGCTGCTACGTCATTCAAGGCAGAATGCCCTCGAGTTGATCGAGTCTAGGCGCATCGGTCCCGATAGCTTCGTGGTGGAGATCGCGAGCAATGACGGATACATGCTCCGCAACTTCGTCGAGGCGGGCATCCCGGTTCTCGGAATCGACCCAGCGGAAGGACCGGTCCGCATGGCCCGAAGAGCCGGGGTCCCGACCCGCCAGGCCTTTTTCGGGCGTGAACTGGCTCTGCAGATGAGGGAGGAAGGCAAGCTTGCAGATCTCGTGATTGCGAATAACGTTCTGGCTCACGTGGCCGATCTGAACGGATTCGTGGAGGGGATCGGAACCGTCCTCAAGGAAGACGGCATGGCCGTCATGGAGGTGCCGTATGTGGTCGACCTCCTCGACAAGACGGAGTTCGACACGATATACCACCAACACCTCTGCTACTTCTCGGTCAAGGCACTTGACAACCTATTCAGAAGACACTCGCTCTACCTGAATGACGTACGCCATCTGCCGATCCACGGGGGGTCCCTCCGCCTCTACGTTGAACTCCATGAGAGGGTCGAGGCGTCGGTTCAGGTCTTCCTCGAAAGAGAGGATCAAAAAGGGCTCGATTCGATTGCGCCATACGAGGACTTTGCGAGACGGGTAAGGGCAGTCAGGGAGGATCTCTTGGAATTGCTATGGGGTTTGAAGAATCATGGAAAGAGGGTCGTTGCCTATGGTGCCGCCGCGAAGGGCACTGCTCTGATGGCTTTCTGCGGCATTGGTGCCACGATGCTCGACTATGTCGTGGATCTGAATCCCAATAAACAGGGGCGTTTCATGGGCGGAAACCATCTCGCCATCCTCCATCCCTCCAAGCTGCTGGAGGACATGCCGGACTACGTTCTTCTGCTCACCTGGAACTTCGCGGAAGAGATACTGGCCCAGCAGGATGCCTATAGGACGAAGGGCGGGAAGTTCGTCATACCAATACCTTCGCCTCATCTGATTTGACGGGGAAGGATGGAATTGAGGATCGCTTTCGTGAGCCAGCCCTTTGATCGCTTAGACTCCTACGCGAACTCGGTGGGGCTGTGGACTCGGGAGGTGTCGGCCCGTCTGGCCAGATCCGAGCAAGTCACAGTATACGCTCCCGGACGGAGGCCTTGCGGAGGCTTGGAGGATCTGGACGGGCTATCCTACCGGACCATCGACATCAGAGTGGATGACCGCATTGTTAGGTCGTATCAGAGGCTTCGTCGTCTTACGAAGTTGGGTCCACTCTCATTCAACTGGGCCGCATACTGCCTCGGTTATGCGATGAGAGCATCCCGGCATATGAGGTCGCTGAAGGTCGACGTCGCACACGTGCACTTCTTCTCACAGTTCGCGCCGATCATCCGTTTGATGAACCCTCGGACGAAGATCGTGCTCCACATGCAGTGCGAGTACCTCTCCGATCAGGACCTTGCTCGGGCCTCCCGAAGGCTTCGTAGCGTAGATGCGGTCCTCGGTTGCAGCGACTTCATCACGGACCGAATCCGGAACCGCTATCCGCGCCAGGACGTCAGAACAGTCTACAATGGCATTGATCCCGATCACCTCAGAAGGATCCCAGGCGACCCTGCGAAGAGTAGCGAGATAGTCTTCGTCGGAAGGGTCTCGCCCGAGAAGGGGGTGCATATCCTGTTAGAGGCCTTCAGGTTGGTACTGGAGAGGTTTCCCGAGGCCTGCCTCCGGATCATCGGAGGGCATAGGCAGCTCCCGACGGAACTGGCTATAGACGTGACCCGCGACCCTATGACAAAAGCGCTCTCCTCTTTCTATACGCAAGGTTCTCTGTCTCAGTACTATGGATATCTTCAAGACCGGGTCCGTTCGCTGGGTATTCAGGACAGGGTCATCTTTCACGGCAAGCTTCCCCACTCCGACGTGATGCCCTACCTTGCATCCTGTCGTCTTCTGGTCGTGCCCTCTGTGTGGGATGAGCCTTTCGGAATCCCTCTGATCGAAGCAATGGGCTGCTCCAAGCCGGTCGTGGCAACGTCCGGAGGTGGGATTCCGGAGGTGGTGCAGAATGGAATAACGGGTCTGCTCGTTCAGAGACGGGATGTCGAGCGACTCGCCGAAGGGATGCTAAGAATACTTGAGGACGAGGCACTTGCTCGTGCTATGGGAGAGGCGGGCAGGTTGCGAGCCGAGAGCCTTTTCTCTTGGGACAGGATAGCCGATGAGGTTCTGCAGATATACAGAGACCTGGTTTCAGGCCTGTCCAGAGAGGGCTCAAAGAAGAGATAGGAGCGAATGAGGAAAACAGAAGATGCTGTGCGGTGTTCTGGATATGAGGGACGTATCAGCTACTTGCGGTCTTCGGGATATCTGTCCGTCCTGCGGGTCATCCTCTCCGAGACGCTTCTTCGGAGTGGCGAACGTACCCATCGACAGCTGCGCGCTATTGGCTACCCGCGAGGATGGGCTTCGAGCGCCGAGGGGCGATCTCGTCGCGAGCTTCTGCCCGGCCTGTGGCTTCATCTGGAACTCAGCGTACGATCCGGACAAGGTGGATCACTCACGTACTTGTGAGGACCAGCAGTGCTTCTCGCCGACCTTCAACGACTTCGCTTCCAACCTTGCTTGGGACTTGATCGAGAAGTACGACCTACGTGGCAAGCAGATACTGGAGATTGGCTGCGGCAAGGGAGATTTCCTTGCCCTGATGTGCAGCATGGGTGGAAACCGGGGCATAGGCATCGATCCCTCATACGTTGAGCGGGGCCACGGCGGCCGCGGAGACCTCATCTTTGTACGCGACTACTATTCCAGACGGTATTCAGATTACGTCGGCGACTTCATATGTTGTAGACACACCCTGGAGCACATACACAACACCCGCGGATTTCTCCAGGAGATCCGACGGTCGATACCCGAGCGAAAGGAAACGGTGCTGTTCTTCGAGGTGCCGGACATGACCAGGATACTCGCCGAGACAGCTTTCTGGGACATGTACTACTACCATTGTTCATATTTCACCCCGGGTTCCCTGGCGAGGCTGTTCCGCCTCTGTGGCTTCGAGGTCATGGATCTGTACAGGGGATTCAGCGATCAGTACCTGATGATCGAAGCAAAGCCCGTAGATGATGTTTCCAGCAAAGTCCATCGAGCTGAAGAGACAACCCTTGCCGTAAGTAGAGAAGTCACAGGCTTCTCAGCCAGATGCCAACGGCTCATCGGCAGATGGCGAGATCAGTTGAGCCAGTGGCGGATGGAAGGGAAGAGGACAGCCGTCTGGGGTGCCGGGTCCAAGTGCGTGGCCTTCATGGCGATGCCCGGCATCTCGGACGGGATAGGCCGAGTCATCGACATAAATGTTCATCGCCAAGGCAAGTTCCTCCCTGGGACTGGCAAGCAGATTCACCCTCCGGCTTCCCTGAAGCACTATCGCCCGCATTTCGCAGTTGTCATGAACCCCATCTACACGAGGGAGATAGAAGCGATCCTCGGTCAGATCGCCGTTGATACTCAGATCGTGCCGATCCACGAGGCGGACGGTTCCCGAATCGTCTGCTAGCTACCGGCCTGCTTCGGCATTCCATCGGCTCGGCTGTTGACCACAGGCGGGTTCGAGATCCGAACCGATCCTCAGACCCAGTCAGGTTTGACGCTGGAGTCCACGATCTTCCGCTTCCTGCCGAGGTCCTCCAGGCTTCCCACCGAGACAACCTTGAGGGATATCCTGCCTTCCAGCCTCCTGGCCACATGTACGACGCTTGCCAGCCCTTCGATCTGGATCTCCTGGTTCATAGGGACGATCTCGAGGGTGGCCTCGCCCTTCCTCCTCTGTACAGCCCTCAAGCGCCTGATGTTCTCATAATCCCTCATGAGGGGGTTGAGCACCATCGGGCTAATGCCCCATCCCCGAGCATCAACGAGCAGGTCATGGATCCGGCCCTCGATTCGATGAAGGAAGGGAGATCTGCGTCCGCAGGCACAGATTCCAGTGCCCCCCTGAACCGCCACATCCTGGGTGTCGTACCTCACAAGGGGCATTACGGTATTATGCAGCGCTGTGATGACTATGCGACCCCTCTCGCCCTCGCCCACGGCCTCTTGTTTGGAGTCCAGAACCTCCACCACCTGCTCGGGGATGAGGTGGTAGTTGCCCTCCTCGCACGTCCAAGCCACGCCCGGGAACTCGGCCGATCCGTACCTGTCCACGACATCTGCGTTGAAGCATTCGTTGAGGAGATCTCTGACGGCTGGGAACAGCGTCTCGTTCGAGGTGAAGACCGTTCTCACTGCAAGACGAGTCTTTGACCGCGCATTGGACATTGCCAGGACATGTCCCAGCGACGGGGAGAGGTACAGGCAATCCGCCCTCCAGGCGACAAGTCTCCGGATGGTCGCGAGATGGTCACCCGAGGTGGGGATAGGCATGGTGCGCATGAAGCCCAGTCCCATCCACCACTTCTTCCTTGGCCGGTCCATCTGCTTGCCCAATCGATCCTCGACCCGGTATCCGGACTCCATCATTCCGAAATAGTAGGTGGCCTTGTCGATCACCGATGCAGTGTGGCGGTCGAAGAGGAACTTCATGGGTTCCCCCGTCGATCCGGAGGAGTAGTTGATCCAGCAGTCGCTTTCCCGGATCCCGGGGCGCACAAATCCTGAAGGGTCCCGCCTGAGGACATCTTTGTCCACGATGGGGAAATCCTCGAGCTCTCTTGCACCCCTTCCTTGCTTTGCCACCCAAGCTTTGTAGAAAGGCAGGTTTCTGCTGCAGTAGCGAAGCATGTGCGCCAAGTTCTTGGAGATGTATCCATCAGTGGCACGCGGTCCTGCGTGCTGCAGTCTATGAAGTCTTGAGAGTACGCGGGCTCTTTGGACGGCCTCCCACGCCTCCTTGGATCTGATCCGGGGATGCAGCATCAACCCGATCACCTTATCCGGGCGTTTGTGTCCCCAGCGGCTCGGCCGTGATGATGTAGTGGTATCGCCCCGCCTCCGCGATGTCGGTGATTGCGAATCCGGCCTGCTCGATCAGCGTCGATGCCCTCTTCTCGTCGAGTCGTATGCCGTAGGGCGGTCCAAAGCCCGTCTTGAGTTTCTTCCAGTCCAGATTGATCAGCTTGCCTCTGGTCCTGATCATGCGACGAGCGTTTAAGAGGACCTGCACGGGATCATCGAAGTCGTGGAGGACGGTTCCCAGGAAGATGACATCCACACATCCGTGGCAGAAGACCGTCTCTTCGGCCCTTCCGATGCGGAGCACGACATTGTTGAGGCCCTTGTGCTCAACTCTCGATCTGACATGCAGAATTGCGTCGGAGTCCACATCGACGCCATAGACGGTACCCGTTTCGCCGACGATCTCGGCGGCTGGCACGAGGAAGTAGCCCCTGCCGCAGCCCAGATCCGCCAAGGACATTCCCTTGCCCAGCCCCAACGAGTCCAGCAATAGGTAGGGATCATGTTTGCGAAAGGGACGGCATCCTGCAGTCATGGCCCAGACTTGCGCGGCCCCGCCTTAAATCTGACTGGCGTCGCCCGTGCAATCATCGAGTCGGTTTCGCGCCTGCGTGGCCCTCCGCTTCGAGCGGATCGATAGAATCGCGATCGTTGGCAGGACCGGGATGGTCCCCAAACACGGCGAAGTCGCCCTCAAACGGGCCGCCCTCAAGAGAAGCAAGGCTAACAGAATCGATGCCAAGGATTAACTCACCCGTTCGACCCGACGCCTCAGATGGATCGGGCTCGTGCCTGGCAGATCGCCGCCACTAGGCCCGTGGGACCGCCTATCCCACAGCAGTAACTCAGATCCGAGCTGGTCGGACGACATCGACAGTCTTATCGAGCCGGACACCCAGGCCACCTAACTGGCTCTTGTCGGTCAGGACGGCCTACGAGGCAGGGCGAACCGTTATCCCCAGCCGGTGCATCAGACCACTCCGAATGGTTTCCAAGGCACGAGACATCACCAAGGATGCAGGTAATTAGCGGCCGTACAGTCTGTGTGGGTGATGGTATCCCTTCGGCTGGACAACGTCTCCGTATCCTTTCCCGGAAGGGGAAAGGTCATGGACCGCATATCGTTCCAGATGGAGGACGAAGGCATCGCCTGCATACTTGGCCCGACGGGGTGCGGGAAGACGACCACTCTCAAGGTCATATCGGGGATAGTGAAGCCGGATGAGGGAAGGGTGGAGATTGGCGATGCACCGGTCGGAGACAGGTCGGTGCGGGTGGGCTACGTCTTCCAGGAGCCAAGGCTTCTGCCGTGGCGAAGTGCGCTCGGAAACGTGGAGTTCGGAACGGAGGAGAGGGAGGCGGACAGGCGGACAAGGATCGCTAGATCGAGGGCCCTTCTGGAGATGGTCGGCCTCGGCGATAGAGAGGATGATTCCCCGTCTAACCTCTCGGGCGGCGAAAAGCAGAGGCTTGCCTTGGCACGCGCCCTCGCGGGGGATCCGATGCTCCTCTTGATGGATGAGCCTTTCAGCTCACTAGATGTCGCAACTAGGCGTAAGGTCCAAGAGCACTTCGTCTCGGTCATCGAGAAGTCGGGAAAGACGACGATCTTCGTGACCCATGACATCTTCGAGGCCTTGTCCCTCGCGGACAGGTTGATCGTCTACTCCTCGTGCCCGGCGAGAGTCAAGGCCGACATAGCACTCGATGACGGGAAGCCCCGTGACCCTTCGAGTCCTCGGATGCTGGCCCTGAGACAGAGAATAGTTGATCTTCTGGAGAACTGAACATGACCATCTATCATCACCCTGAGATCGAGACGATGCCCAAGAAGCAACTGGACGTGCTCCAGGAGAAGCTTCTGAGAAAGATCTGCGATCATGCCTGGGATGCCCCCTTCTATAGGGAGTTCTGGTCCCGTTCGGGTTTCGATGGGCCCCCGACGAATGCATCTTCCTTCTCACGTTTGCCTTTTGTCACCAAGCAGCACATCCTCGACAGCTTCCCTTATGGCATGTGTGCCCTTCCCAGGGATCAGCTGGTCAGGGTCCATATTACGTCCGGGTCTTCCGGCAGGCCAGCCGCGATACTGCTCTCCATGGACGATGTTGATCGGCACGCCGAAATCGGGGTCAGGTCTCTGGTCACTCGAGGCGTCAGAGCCGGCGACGTGTATCAGATGACGTTGGCCTACGGCCTCTGGGCGGCCGGGTTCAGCGGGCACTATGCTGCGGAGAGGCTTGGCTGTCTGGTGATCCCGGCAGGCCCAGGCAACACGCAGAGGCAGATCTGGCTCATGAAGGCATTGGGCACAACCGTCCTAAACGCAGTGCCGAGCTATCATCTGAGGATCGCGGATGTTGGGGAGGAGATGGGCGTCGACTTCGCATCGCTTCCTCTGAGAATCGGCCTCTCCACAGCGGGTCGCTTGGAGCCGGCGACCAGGAAGGAGATCGAGGAACGGCTTGATGTGGAGATGTATGACTGTTACGGCATGACGGAGGTCGGCGGGATCGGCTACGAGTGCCAGGCGCACGATGGACTTCACGTCTGGCATGACCAGATATGCCTCGAGGTAGTCGATGCCAGCGGTGAGACGGTCACCCCAGGTGAGAGCGGGGAGCTGGTGGTCACCTCGCTCTCAAGGTTCGCCCTTCCTCTGATAAGATTCCGAACCGGCGACAAGGCCATGCTGCTCAGCGATGAGCCATGCTCCTGTGGCCGAACCCACATGAAGATATCCAACGACATAAGCCGGCTGGACGACGCCGTGAAGGTCAAGGGCGTGCTCTTCAGTCCCCAAGCCGTCGAACGCCACATCAAACGCCTTCCCGAGCTGTCAGGGGACTTCCTCATCCAGGTCCGACCCAAATCCCATCCCTTGCTTATATGCGAGTTGCGTTCCTCCGTGAAGACGGAATACCGAGACGATCTTGAGACGGCGGTCGCAACCGAACTGAAGAACAAGATCGGTTTGACCTTCGACGTTCGGATAGTCGGATTTGGCGAATTGCCCGCTGAGCGGGGGGAGAAGCGGATTCAGGTGATCCCCGACCTGGGGGCGTAGGCGTCCGAAATGCATCCTAGGACCAAGACCAGGGTGGGCGGGACACTACTCCTCCTAGTTCTGATCGGTGCATGGTGGGCTGCATCCACGCAGTTCTCGAGAGTGGTGCTGCCGTCCCCGGTTGAGGTGGCAAAGGCCTTCGCTGAGATGGCAATCTCGGGCAAGATCCCGTTTCACCTCTCTCAGACACTCTACAGAGTCGGCCTAGCCTTTTCCGCCGGCCTCTTGCTGAGTCTCCTGCTTGGCTTCGCAATTGGTAGGAGCCCTTGGGTGCAGGGTTTCGTCGAGAGGGTCGTCATACTGTTCCAATCAATACCGTCGGCGATATGGATCATCCTGGCCATCATATGGTTCGGCATCAGCGGGCTTGCTCCGATATTCGTGGTCTGGGCCATAGCGTTCCCCATTCTGGCGATCAACATATTCGAGGGAATTAAGAACGTCGACAGAAGCCTGATCGAGATGGCTGAGACATTCGGGCACGGCAAGGAGTCGGTCTTCTACAACATCATCCTGCCCAGCATCTTTCCCTACGTGCTTAGTGGCTCAAGGGTGGCAATGTCTCTGGCATGGAAGGTGAGCGTCATCGCAGAGGTGCTGGGAGCCCAGAGCGGGATCGGGTACGCGATCAGCTTCGCATGGGAGAGGCTCAGGACAGATGAAATATTCGCCTGGGCGGTAGTCATCGTCGTGGTCATCCAGGTCTTCGATCAGCTGGTATTTAGAAGGCTTGAGAACAGAGTGCGAAAGTACCAGACATAGAGCCACCTTTCGGCGTGTCTTTGAGGTACATCCGTTGGCCACGGACCCGCACGCCGGCTTGGGTCTCGGTCTACCGACTGGCCCCGGAACCAGCCTCGAAGGAGAGCGTCGCGCGTTCCTCAGCATCCTCCACATGACTCCTTAGACCAGCGATGCCGAGATCGCCTTCGAGCCCTTGGCCGGGTCCTCCTCTCGGGAGAACCTCTCTGGGCTGTGGATGATTCGGTTTCGTGCGATAACTCATCCCGATGTCATGAGAGAGACCCTTGCACCGAGGCTCAGGAACAGGCCGATCCGTAAAAGTCGATACCGTGCGATCGCGGATCCTGCCTTGCATCGGGAATCGCAGATGGCTTCTTAAGCCAAGATTTCCATGTCATGCGGGTATGGAACCTGTGAGCATCCGGTCCTACCGAGAGGGAGATGAAGTTCAGATATCCAGGCTGTACGAGAAGTGCTACTCGCGGTACGCAGGTCACATCCCCAGAACCCCAGAATTCTGGAGATGGTTCAACTTGGATAGGCCCGGCGTCGGGAAAGAAGGAGTGTTTGTTGCACAGCAGAGGGACCAGATCGTCGGATGCTTGGCCCTCGCACAGAATGGAGAGGTGCTCGACGCATGCTATGACACGGACCATGACGGCGCAACGATAGTGATGGAGTTGCTGAGGGTCGCTGAGAGACGCGCCGTGGAGCGTGGCTGTGAGAGGCTCGTCATCAACGTGCCGAGTGACAACGCACCCATGCTGGCAGCTTGCACGGCCCTGA
>CAYVLA010000088.1:0-13089 GCA_964452145.1 Hadarchaeota archaeon (SeqCode) | reverse complement strand
ATTTTCGGTACCGTTGACTCCTTTCTTCATGGCGAACAGCTCGGGGACGAGGTTGCCGACGTCCTCGCGGTGCTCGCCAAGCTCCAAGGGGTCGACGAGGGAACAATTGAGGCGATGGCCGATGCCGCGGAGATCGGCTTCGAGCAGATCATGGCCAATGGGACCCCTCAGGAGAGGATCATAGTGTCCATGATAGACCGCTCGGCGATAGTCGGCGCATTGAGGGGCCTCGCTGCTGCCAAACCCCTGCTAGACTCCTGTTATGGTTTTCTCAGGTACATCCAGCCACGCCTCAACCAATCAGATGCGATCCCGTTGGATATGGCAAATGATCTGTCCTCCTTCGTGGCAAACCTGTCGCGAATCACACCCGAACAGGCTATAATCATGCAGGCAGCCCTGCCTTTGCTTAGGGGAAGCTTGGTCGAAAGCCTGACCCGGGAACTGGTTGATGCAAGCCCCGAGGAGATCGATAGAAAGGCAGACGAGGTTCTCCTTGCCGCCGGACAGCTCATGGCAACGGTGAGGCAGAAATCCGGGGAGATAGCCAACCTGAGCGTCATGATCGCCTCCGCCAGGGACGCCCTGCAATCGGCAGACCTCGGCCAACTGAAGACGGAGGCGGTGAGCCTTCTCGAGTCGGTGGGGCGCATGGAGAAAGGCTTCCTCACGTCACCGATATACCTCGTCGAAGAACCTCTCTACTTCGGACGCCAGAGGATGAGATACGTGGACTACATCTCCCCCGGCATCTTTGCCTTCGGGATCCTCTTCTCGGTCCTTGTGTACACCGTGCTGAGCGTCGTCAGGGACAGGGAGAAGGGAATCCTGCGACACATATTCGTCTGCAACCTCAGCAGATGGAACTATGTCGGGGGCAAGATCCTAGTCTGCCTGGGCCTGGCCACCTTGCAGATCCTGATTCTGACGGCCTGCGCCATCCTGATCTTCCAGATACACGTTGCCAGCATACCGAAGACCCTGCTTTTCGGCATATACTCCTCCATCGGCTTTGTGGGGCTGGGGCTCCTTCTCTCGGCCGTGAGCAAGACCGAGATGGAAGCCATGACCGCCTCCTTCGGGCTGTGCTTCATCATGCTGATCGTCTCCGGGGTCTTCTATCCCTTCGAACTCAGCCCTTCCATCATCAGACAGGCGTCCGGATGGCTTCCGGTGAGGTACGTCGCTGATCTCCTGAGGGCGGGCATGATCAAGGACATCTCGTTGTCTGAAGCCGCTGGCTCGCTGGCCGGCGTAGGGGTCTACGGAACAGCAACGCTTCTTGTCGGAGCTATTGCCTTCAAGTGGAGGAAGAAGGGTTAGGTGGTCGCATTGAGCACTTGGGAGTCCATAGCTGGGCTGGCGGTTCTGAACCCGGTCATGCTCGCTGCCGGGATCCTGGGGGAGACCTACGGATCCCTGAAGAGGGTTGAGAGCGAAGGCGCAGGCGCCCTCGTTACCAAATCTCTCGGACCAAGACCCAATCCGGGATACCGCGGGCCGATAGTTGTCGAGGTGAAAGGCGGGTTCCTCAACGCCGTGGGCCTTGCCAACCCCGGGTATGAGTCCTTCACTGCCGACCTTGAGGAAGGGATCTCCAAGGAGCCCTTCACGGTCCCGCTCATCGGATCCGTCTACGGAGCCAGCTCAAAGGAGTTCTGCACGGTTGTGGAGGGCCTGGAGAGGGCGGTAGATGGATTTGAACTGAACCTGTCCTGTCCTCACTCGAAGCTTTACGGGCTGGCGGTGGGGGCTGACCGGCGATTGGTCAAGCGAATCGTCAAGGATTGCAGGGGATCCACGAACAAGCCGGTGATCGCCAAGCTCAGCCCGAATGTTCAGAGGATAGACGACATAGCTCTGGCAGCCCAAGAAGGGGGTGCTGATGCAATCTGCGCAATCAACAGCGTCGGCCCGGGCATGGCACTGGAGATCGAGAGCAGGAGGCCATTTCTATCCAACAAGAGGGGGGGCCTGACCGGGCCCTGCATCAAGCCGATCGCCGTCAGGTGCGTTTATGACATATTCGAGGCGGTGGATATTCCCGTCATCGGCGTCGGTGGCATAGAGTCGGCAATGGATGCGGTGGAACTCATCGAAGCCGGGGCGACATGGATCCAGATCGGATCCGCTGTTTACCACCGGGGCCTGGGCGTATTCAGGGAGGTCTCGCTTGGCATCGAACGTTTCCTCCGAGACCACCGCCTTGCCCACAAGGACCTGATAGGTTCTGCCCACGGGGGTGCCTGATTGGAGACGCCGAGCCCGAGCAGGGTCAGGGATACGAGGCAGATCGCAAGGAACATCTGGCTTCTCAGGTTGGATAATGTGCTGAGCGCGATCCCCCAGCCCGGCCAGTTCATAATGGTGTGGAATGGCAGCGACGAGAAGCCCATGGCGGTTTGCAAGGTAGAGGGGGACCACCTTCTAATCGCGGTCAAGAGTGTGGGGCCCTTCACAAAGGCTCTCTCCACCAGCAAAACGGGCGATCTTCTGGGCATCCGTGGTCCGTACGGGCGTCCCTTTGACTGCTCATTCCAACGGCCGCTTCTGGCGGCGGGGGGGATAGGAGCATCCCCCCTGCTCCACCTGGCAGGGGCCCTTGCGTCGCGTGGGCTTGCCCCTGTGATCGTCCTGGGATTCAACAGCCAGGAGGACGTAGTCTTTTCTGAGGAGTTCAGCGTCTTGGGGAAGACCACGATTTGTACTGTCGATGGCAGCCTCGGACGTCCCGGAATGTTAACCCAGAACCTACCACAGTTTGAGGCCTTCGACTGCGTCTACGCATGTGGACCGGAACCCATGATTGCGAAAGTGGGCAGGATGGCTGAGGAAGCGCACAGGGAATGCCAGCTGCTCGTGGAAAGGTACTTTAAGTGTGGCCTGGGCCTGTGCGGAAGCTGTGCTCTTGGGAGGCATGTGGTCTGCAGGGACGGGCCCGTGTTTCGCTGGTCGGAACTGAGGGGAACCGAGTTCGGGGTTCACAAGCTCGATAGCTGCGGGATGAGAACACCGATCGCTAGAGGTACCTGACCAGTCTGGACTCAACCTGCGCTGCGGGCATGGCTCCGATGATCGTGTCGACATGCTTTCCCTGCTTGAACACAAGCAGGGCCGGAATGCTCATGATCTGGTACTTGGCAGCCGTGTCCGGATTGTGGTCAACGTTGAGCTTGCCGAACGTGATCCTGCCCTTGTGTTTCCTGGCAAGTTGGTCGATGATGGGGGACATCATGCGGCAGGGGCCGCACCAAGGTGCCCAGCAGTCCACGACGAGGAGATTGTGCGAGGCTATCGCCTTGCCAATCGACCCGTCGTCGATATCCAGGGGTTCGTCCGGGGGCCCCTGCACGGCCTGTTTCTCCGATGCCCTATCCAGCATCTCCCTTCTCCTTTTCTCGCGTATCTCAGCGATCTCATCCGCCATGTCTAATACTTCCCGAGGGGACAAAGCGGCCACGGTTTCTTAAAGTGATCTCTCCATCCTCCAGAATGACTTCCCCGCGCAAAAGGGTCATTATGGGCCAGTACCTCAGCTGCATGCCTTCGAACGGGGAATACCTCCCTTTGGATAGGAATGTGTCGGCCCTGACCGCCCTTTTCTCCCTGCTCACCACCATCAGATCAGCGTCGCTGCCCGGCGCGATGCCCTTGCCCGGAATGTTGAATATCTTGGAGGGGGCCAGCCTGGTCATACGAACGAAGACAGGCGGTGCCAGTCCCTTCATCTCGAAATGCGTAAGGACTGCGGCCGCAAATGTCTCGAAGCCCGGGACGCCGGATGGGGCATCGGGCTCTCCGACGAGCTTCTCCTCCAGCGCATGGGGCGCATGATCCGACGCTATGATGTCGATCAGCCCGGACCTTACACCATCCGACATCGACGCAACATGGGAGCTATCCCTCAGTGGAGGGTTCATCTTGGCAATCGGCCCAACTCCTTCGTAGACTTCACGGGACAGAATCAGGTGGTGAGGAGTTACCTCGCAGGTCAACTGCATGCCGGCCGATCGATACCTACCTATCTCGACCAGGCTTTCCCTGGTGGAGATATGGCAGAAGTGCAGCCTCGCGCCTATGTCCCGGTTTGTCGCAAGGACCTTGGAGACCGCCAGATGCTCGGACTCGGGAGGCCTGGCCCGGGTGTGGTCGTAGTTCGCGGAAGGTAGGTCTTTCTTGAACAGCGCGGGATCCTCTGCGTGGATGCAAGCGACCTTGCCGGTTGCGGATACTACTCGCAGTGCGCGTTTAAGTTCCGGATAACCTATCATGGCACCCTCCGTCGAAGGCCCCACGAAGATCTCGCCATAGGCGATGTTCTCAACAACGGCGCCCAGCTCTTCCTCGTTTCTCTGCACGCCCATATTCAGACCGAAATCCACCGACGCCCTGCCCTGGGCGATCCTCTTCTTGCTCTCAAAAGACATCGCCGTCAGGGTCGGTGGCTTGGAGTTCGGCATGTCGACCACAAACGTGACCCCGCCTGCGGCCGCGGCCTGGGTCTCGGATTCGAAATCCCCCTTGTGAACAAGCTCGAGGTCACGAAGATGCGCGTGAACGTCAACGATCCCGGGCAGGATCAAGGACGAAGAGGGGATCTCGATGACCCTGTCCGAGGCCGGCATCGATGCTGCCCTTCCGACCTTCACTATCCTGCCTTCGTCGATGGCGATATCCGCCCTCACGACCCCCTTTCCGGTGACCAGACGAGAACCCCTAACGATAACGTCCGCGGGCGCCTGCGACCTCACAGCCCCGACAGCTACCGTCCTGATTCTTAACTTTTTCAACAGACGATTAGACCTCCCTGGACATCGCAAAGAAAGCCCCCATGCTATGAATTGGGGACATCGGGCAGAGAATGAAAGTCCTTTGAAGCTGAAAGTCCTGAAATAGGTCTCGATCCACCGATCTAACATTTTTAAGGCAGACATGCACGAAAACAGTCTTGAGATTCGTCTTTTTTGCCCCGGAAGATGGCTGGAGCCTCGTAGCGGGTTCGCAGGCCAGAGGTGAGTATTTGGGGATTCTTCCGCTTGCCGCTGTCAAACGCGTGGTTAAGGACAACGCCAACATCGACCGGGTCGGGGCCGATGGCGTCCGGGCGTTGGCGGAACTGATGGAGGACGAGGGTACTCGAATCGCCCAGCGGGCCGTGCTCTTGGCCAAGCACGCAGGCAGGAAGACCGTGGTCGCGGAGGACATCCGTCTGGCCACCAAATACAAGTAAGGCGAGGCTGGGCCTGAGAAATGGGCCAGTTTCGGGGCCTTGGAAGGCCGCTAATCTTTTTATGTGCATTGTCTGTACCAGCAGCGGTGTGGCCATGGGCTTCGTCGGGAGGGACGTAATCGATCTTCAAGACTTCACGAGAGCCGAAGTGGAGCAAATCCTCAGGGCATCGGACAGTTTTGAACCGATTGCCTCTGGCACGAAGAAGTCGGACCTCCTTTCGGGCTACATCCTATGCAATCTCTTCTTCGAGCCTAGCACCCGTACGCGTCTGAGCTTCAGCTCGGCCATGATGCGACTGGGAGGTTCGGTCACTGGATTTGCCAGCGGCGAGACATCCTCCGCAGCCAAAGGCGAAAGCCTGTCAGATACGGTACGTGTTGTTGAGAACTACTGCGATGTCATCGTCTTGCGCAGCACGAAGGAGGGAGCGGCAAGGTTGGCAGCAGACGTGTCCTCAAAGCCCGTGATCAACGCAGGGGACGGAACCCGCCAGCACCCCACCCAGTCCCTGCTGGATCTGTATACGATCAAGAGGGAACTGGGCACCCTGGACGGGCTCAGCATCGCCCTGGTCGGGGACCTGAAGTACGGCAGAACCGTTCACTCGCTCAGCTATGCTTTGACCATGTTCAACGTGCAGCTCACGTTAGTCTCGCCTCCCCCACTGAAGATGCCCGCCGAGGTGGTATCCGATCTCGAGGAAAGGGGGCTGAGAGTCAAAGAGACCTCGAGTCTCACGGAGGTCATTGAGACCTCAGATGTTGTCTACATGACCCGGATACAGAAGGAACGCTTCCCGGACCCGACCGAGTATGAGAGGATGCGGGGAGCATATTCGCTTTCAGCGTCGATGCTGTCCGGGGCAAAGAAGAGGATGATAGTGATGCACCCGCTCCCCAGGGTCGATGAGATCCTTCCCGATGTGGACAGAACGCCTCATGCTCGATACTTCAAGCAGGCCTTCTATGGTCTGGTGGTTCGGATGGCGCTGTTAAGCCTGGTCCTTGGCAGATGGAGGGAGTGAGATGGCGGAGGAGGGCATGGAACTCAGGGTCAAGAAGATCATGAACGGGACGGTGATCGACCACATAAAACCTGGGTACGCGCTGGCCGTCCTCAAGATCCTAGGAGTCACCAAGGAATCGGACAAGATAGTCAGCATGGCCATGAATGTGCCCTCCTCGAGAATGGGCAAGAAGGACATCGTCAAGGTTGAGGGCAAGGGCCTGGGAAGGTCGGAACTGAACAAGATCTCGCTGATCATCCCCGACGCCACAATCAACATAATCCAGGACTATCAGGTGAAGAAGAAGATGACAATCTCCCTGCCCAAGTCGATTGAGGACACCGTCGCGTGCATCAACCCGAACTGCATAACGAGGGCGGGGGAGCCCATAGTGCCCACCTTCACCGTCGCATCTCGCTCGCCCCTGAGGCTGAGATGTGGTTACTGCGGAAAGTTTCTCGAGGAACGGGAGATCCTCGACCAGTTCTAGGAGGGATACGGTTGATTGAACCCCACAGTCGTGTGATCCTTGCACTGGACGTAATAGGGATAGAGAGGGCTGCGAAGGTTGCCCGGGCTGCGGCCAAGTCGATAGATGCCATCAAGATTCACTGGCCAGTCATACTCGAGAGAGGCCTCCAGGGTGTTCGGGGGCTCGCCGAGCTGGCACCGGTCATCGTGGATGCCAAACTGTCGGATATCCCGAGCACCAACAGGATGGCAAGCGAGATAATCTTCTCTTCAGGAGCCTCGGGCCTCATATGCCAGGGTTTCGCAGGGGAGGACAGCATTCGGGCCTGCATGGAGGCGGGGGGCGATGTCTACGTACTAGTGGAGATGACCCATCCCGGATCGCTCCAGTTCATCTCCAAGCATTCCCAGCAGATGGCCCGAATGGCGAAGGAGATCGGCGCGTCCGGGATAGTCGCACCCGGTAACAGGCCCCAGAAGCTGGCGTCGTACCGAAGAACGATTGGGAGTTCCATGAGCATCCTCTCTCCCGGGATAGGTCCCCAAGGCGGCAATCCTGGGGATGCCGTGGCGAACGGGGCGGATTTCGAGATCGTCGGGCGAGCGATCTGCGCCGCGGCCGACCCCGGAGCTGCGGCGAAGGACATTGCCCAGAAGATCGCGGAGAGGGTGCGACCCCAGAGGGGTGGCAATTGAAGATAGAGGTTGCCCCCGCCGCCTACTGCGGAAGGTACTGTGGACGATGCTTATGCTTCATCGAGGGGACCTGCGACGGTTGTCGTTCGGATCTGGGCTCCAGGTGGGGTAGATGCGCCGTCCATAGCTGCGCCATGGCACGAGGCTTTGAGCACTGCGGGCTCTGTCACGATCTTCCATGCCGCAAGCTTCTCGAGGTCAACTCGGTCTTCGGAAGAAGCAAGGGGGCTCTGACCAGATCCCTGAGAGAGCGAGCACAAGCAGGAACCTGTGAATGGGTCCGCCGCCAGAAGGCCCGCCGAAGGGTTTTCGAGTGGACGACGGATATGCGGGCCGTCTGGACTAGCCACCTTCGTCGGGCCGGTCGCGGTCGAGCCTGCATGAGTCGATGAAACCCCCTCTGATCATGAGGTCGGCCAACGCGATGGCCACCATGGCCTCCGCCACGGGGACGATCCTCGGGACTATGCAAGGATCATGTCTTCCGGAGATCCTGACCTCCGTACTCTCCATGGAGAGCATGTCGAGCGTGTGTTGGACCAGGGATACGGAGGGAGTGGGTTTCACAGCGAACCTGACGACAATGTCGTTGCCCGTCGAGATGCCTCCCAAGATCCCGCCCGCCCGATTGGACAGGAGTCTGGGCGATCCGCCCACGATGCCTATGGGATCGTTGGCTTCAGAGCCTCTCATACGTACCAGTTCAAACCCCGCACCGAACTCAATGCCCTTGACCGATCCGACCGACATTATCGCTCTCGCGATCTCGGCGTCGAGTTTGTCGAAGACTGGCTCTCCTACTCCAGCTGGCACACCCCTAACCACGATCTGGACGACTCCGCCGAGGGAATCCCCCGATTCGGCGGCTGCACGTATCGCCTGGATCATCTCCCCGGCCTTCTCCGGATCCCCACAACACACCTCGCTGGTGGACGCCGACAGCATTGACTCGAAATCCAGATCGCTCCGGGACCTGACATCCCCGATCTGGACGGCATGCCCAGCCATCCTTATCCCGTGAGTGTGGTGCAGCAACTTCTTCGCCACCGCCCCGCCCAGGACGCGCCCGACCGTCTCCCTCCCGGACGCCCTTCCACCGCCCCTGTGATCGCGCCTGCCGTACTTGAGGCTGTACGTGAGATCGGCGTGCCCGGGCCTGGGCCTGTTGACCAATTCCCTGTAGGCCGATGGGTCGGCGTCGAGGTTGTAGACGATCATCCCAAGGGGTGTTCCCATCGTGGTACCCTGGAAGATCCCTGATAACATCTTGACGCGATCGGGCTCCTTCCTGCCCGAAACTAGATCCGAGGTCCCAGGTCTCCTCCGATCGAGTTCTACCTGAATGTCTTCCTCCCCCAAGGGCAAGCCTGCCGGGCAGCCATCAATGATCGCGCCCACAGCAAGTCCGTGGCTTTCGCCGAACGTGGTGACCCTGAAGGCCTGGCCATAAGTGCTTCCAGCCATCCGATTCCTTCCCGGTTGAACAGAGGGCTGGTAATATTTAACTAAATTCCCCCTGAGAACCGCGACAGGTTGACCGCAAAAGAGTTGGCAAGAGGCAGGGCCGAGGCTCCCGGAGCCGGCACCATTATCAACGCCATGGCCACCGGGCGGGGCGCAGCTTTTGCCATCGACCTCAAGGTGACGGCCAGCGTCTCGCTCAACGAAACTGGAAGGGTGTCGGGGAGGATAGCAGATGACCATGAGGAGAAGACCGACCTGATCGAGGTCTGCGTCAGGAAGGTCCTCCAGACAGTGGCACGGAACTACGGCGCTGTCGTGGAAACGGCATCAGATATCCCCATTGCCCGCGGCCTATCCAGCAGCAGCGCATGTTCGAATGCGGCAGTGCTCGCCGCGGCCTCGGCGTTGCGCAAACTGGGCCATGCGACTCCGAATCGCGAAGAGCTGATAGGCATCGGGATAGATGCCAGCATGGAGTGCCGGGTCTCCGTGACAGGGGCATTCGACGACGCATGCGCGTCCTTTTACGGAGGAGCCGTTGTGACGGACAACTCGGACAGAAGGATTCTGAGACGCCAACCCATGCCCCAAAGCGATGCCGTAGTGCTAGTTCCTAGGCGGAAGTCCTACTCCGGCCGGGTGGATCTGGCGAGACTCAGACTCCTGGCTCCCCAGGTGCAGATCGCTCACGAAGAGGCCCTGAGAGGAGAGCTCCTAAAAGCCATGACTCTGAACGGTCTGATATACTGCGCTTCCCTCGGATACGATCCGAGTCCTGCCATGCTGGCCCTCGGAGCCGGCGCGCTAGCCGTGAGCCTTTCCGGAAAGGGGCCCGCCTTCGTCGCCTTGACACACGACGGGACGGCCGTCAAAAGGGCCTGGAGCGAATTGGGCCACGATGTGATCATCACGAGAACGAACAACGTAGGCTCGAGGGTTCTGGAATGACGGAGGATTCCGGAGAGATAGAGAGGATACGGAAGCGGATCGCCAAGGTTGATTCGAGGATAGTTGAAGCCGTCGCGGAGAGAATGCGCCTCTCATCCGAGATGGGTCGGGCCAAGTGCTCCAGGGGGATCGACATCGAGATAAGGGAAGTGGAGGAGATGGTCATTCGTCGTGCAAAGGAGATGGGGCGGCAAGCAGGAGTTGAGGAGGGACTTGTCGAAGAGATATTTCGGACGCTCATAGAAGCGGGGAAGAGGGAGCAGAGGAGGACCAAAGGAAGTGCCTAGGATCGCGACCCTGGGGCCCGAGGGGTCCTTCTCAGAGGAAGCAGCAATGCTCTACGGAAGCCGCTTTGATCGATTTGACATCGTTCTACTGGACGATCCAGAGTCGATACTGGCCCTTAAGGGCGAGGCTGATCTGGGCCTGGTGGCAATCGAAAACTCGTTGGAAGGATCGATAGGCCATACCCTAGACCTTCTCAGGGAAACACAGAACACCATCTGCGGCGAGGTCATCTTGAGGATCGAGCATCTCCTCGTCAGCCGGTCCGAACTGCCCCAGGTTAAGAGGGTCTACTCCCATCCCGCTGCCTTGGCTCAATGCAGACGCTTCCTTAGGAGCAGACTGCCCCAGTGTGAGATCGTTACGGCTTCCAGCACTGCTCAAGGCGCGAAGCTTGCGTCATGTGACCCTGCATCGGCCGCCGTCTCCAGTCGAAGGGCGGCTGAGATCTACGGTATGAGGATTCTGGCCGAATCCATACAGGACCAGGAGAGCTTCACCAGGTTCATAGTGGTGGGCCGAGAGATGCCGGCGCCCAGCGGAGAGGACAAGACCTCAGTGATCTTCGCGGTCAAGGATTGCCCCAGGGCGCTGTACAGAGCCCTCGGGCCCTTTGCCGCCAGGTCCATAAACCTCACCAAAATCGAATCGCGGCCGTCCAGGAGAGCCCTGGGCGAGTATGTCTTCTTCGTCGATTTCGACGGACACGCATCCCATCCGAAGGTTCGAGACGCGTTAGGTGAGCTGTCGATCATCTGTAGCTCGGTCAAGGTCCTGGGGTCCTATCCCTCGGCTACCTTTCCGTTGCCCCCATCGATGTGAAGAGATCCCTGGCCCGCTTCTCCGCGGCATCGGCGTCAACGTCCCCGAAGAAGGCTAGGCGGAAGGTCATGCTCTTCTTGCCCATCGGTATTCCTGGCCCAAGGTATACGTCGATGGGCGTAATGGACGCCAGCTCCTCATCGCTTCGTGCGATCATCCTAGCTATGGTCTGAGGATCGGCCCTGTCGCCGAAGACGAAGCATAGATCCCGCTGCACGGTTCCGTACTTCTCGGCCCTGAGTCTCCTAACCTCGTCTTCGGGAAGAAGGGTGACTTTGGAGGTCTTCAGAGCGATCTTCCTCTTTCCGTCCCCAATGGTGATGGTCTCCGCTGTCATCTCCCTCAGCAGACCAAGATGGACGGCCCCGGTTAGCTCGTTCCGTACGGCTATCTGCTTGCCGACCGACGCTTTGATCTTTATGAGTTCATCGTACAAGGCCGAGACGGCCCGGCTTGACTTGGAGAATGCAGACTCCAGATCATCATAATGCTTGGCTGCCTCGACCATGATCCGACAGAAGTCCGTCGCATTCCGGGAGTCCACCGCGGCCTTGAGTCTGGCAGCGTTCTCCAAGAAGAGCTCCTCTATTCTCGCGGAGTACGGATTCGACATCTGTATCTCAGCATACATCATCGGGTCTCCCGAAAGGATGCGCCCTATCATGTCCAACATCAGCTCGTATACGGGAGACGAAAAGGAACGAGACTCCTTAAGGTCGAAGTCGAGATCCTTCAAGGTTGCCCCAACGGCAATGTAGGCGAAGTGGGTCAGGCACTGGACCACTCCGAGGACGTAGTCATGTGTCTGGAAATCCGTTGTTATGGTTCGCGCGTGATGGCTTTCGAGCATGGCCTTCAAACGGGGAAAGAAGGGCCCGTTTCTAACGGGCACTAGAACCACGACCTGTCCCTCGAGGTTGCTCACCGATGGTCCGAACATGGGATGCACGGAGATGTACTCAGTTCCATCCGGGAGAAGCCTCTGCGCTGCCGAACAGATGTTGCTCTTGACGGAACAGATATCCATTACCACCGTTCCCTTCCTGATGTGGGGTGCCAGTTCGCCGAGGACTGCGGGTGCCGCCTTCAGGGAGGTGCACACCACGATGAAGTCGGAGCCGGCGGCCTCGCGGTTGTCCGTCGAGAAGCTACAACCGTAACGCTGAGCCACCTTGCTGCCAGCCTCCAGTCTGGGCCCTGTGACGGTGACCGATAGTTGGTCTAGGAGACCTTCCCTCGACAGGAAATCAAGTATCCAAACACCCATCCTGCCGTAGCCCCCTACAAGGGCCATGCTCGCATGAGGCAATTCCATACCCTTGTCCAAGATGGCAGCAGTATTCCATAAATCGGTTTTGTTTCAGGGGCGTGCTCCGGTTCCCGCATCTCCCTGGAAAGATAGTTATTGATCCTCGGCGGATCGCGCTTCGATGGGCCCGGATCCGATCGTGAAGGAGGACAGGATCTCCTGGCTGGTCAAAAAGATAAGGGCCAGAGAGGCCATAGAGGCGAAGCCCGAACTACCCCTCTTCGAGAGTCTGGACGAGAAGGTGCCTCTGTTCCTAGAGGCGACGTTGCTGGATAGCCTTCATGACATGTGGAGGCTCAACTCGGAGAAGCTCATATATCGGCTTGGCGTCATCATGGGGCATAAGCTGAGGGTGGAGCTCTCCGACAAGCTTGAGATGGAGGATGTGGGGACCTGGGAGGCCGCGGTGGAGCAGGTCCCGAGGATGCTGGCTCCAATCTCCACAAAGGTATCGGTGACGAAGGTGTCTCGTCTCTACGCCCGATTTGAGAGAGAGGGCTGTCCCTGCCGGCGCATGGGGTTCTCGCTGGATTACTGCCCATACGACGTCTTGGTGGATGGGATGATGGCTGGCTTTGTCCAAAGGTCGCTTGGGGACGACCGGATCTACTGCAGGAGGGCGGCCTGCGCTAGGGAATCCGAAGAGGGCGTATGCGTTCACGAACTCATGATAAAGGAAGACTGATGGGTCGAAGCCTGGGGCGCCGGCCACTTCCTCCCAGAGTCCGAATGTCGAATGCCACATAGATTTATATCACAGGAAGATCCCGCCGAGCCACCCGAGGGAAACCACCGTGGAGTGGATCTACCCCTTCTTTCTGTTGGCCCTGCCCCTCGGCGGCCCCCTTCTATGCG
>CAYVLA010000087.1:1698-13181 GCA_964452145.1 Hadarchaeota archaeon (SeqCode) | reverse complement strand
CGCAATGTGTGGTCCACGCGCAGGGACTCGGTCAACACCGGGTGATTGGGATGGAAGTTGTAGACATGCCACCTGTTCTCGGACTTGTTCCAATATCCTGCTACGTCCTCGAAGAACTCCCTCTCAGCCTCCGGAACTCCGATTCTGCAGCGACTCTGAACGAGACGGGCACCACATGCCTGGTCTCGATGATGGTGGGTGAACAGGATCATCGGCACATCCTCGATCCCGAGCCTCAGGCAATCATCCATCACATCCCCCGGCCCAAAATCTATGAGAAGGGCGGAGGAGCCATCTTGGATGATGCCAACGTTGATGGCGCCCCTGTGCACCGATAGATGCTGGGATAGGCGGATCGATGCTCCAACGGCCTTCATCATCAGCGACTCACGCAAGGACATGCTCTAAAATGATGTCAAGGCCCTTGGGGAAGCTCTGCCAGCGCCGGAGAGGAAATGAACCCGATGTCACGCTGTTCAGGTCGTGGGGCTCGGTCCCGCCGATGCCAATATTATTCAACTCGCGAGCAGGGCCAGAGCAGGCACGGCGGATCGAGGGTTCGGAATTGTCCATGCTGGCTGTGAGGATTCGCGCGTGGTTGGCGCTGTCGCGTCCGCCGTTCCATTCGGTGGGCCTTCTGCCCTTCGTCTTGGGCATCGTTCTGGCCTGGCGCTTGGAGGGTTCACTCCGATTGGATGTATCCGCGTGGGGGGCCCTCGGGGTCGTTGCCATCATGCTGATGACCTATTTCGCCGGCGAGTACTGGGACTACGCTGAAGATTCACTGGCGATATCCCACGGATACAGCCGCTTTGCGGGTGGATCCCGGGTTTTGCAGCGCGGGTTGCTGCCGCGCCGGGCCGCTTTGTGGGCCTCGCTTGCAAGCCTGGCGGTCGCATGCTGCATAGGTGCAGTGATCCAGTGGGGCTATCGCACAGGGCCGCTGACCATCCCGCTGGGGGCACTGGGGATCGTGGGCGGCCTCTTCTACTCGTCAAGACCAATTCGATGGGTGAGCCGGGGATGGGGTGAGCTCTGGATAGCGTTCTGCTACGGATGGCTGCCCGTGGCCGTCGGTTTCTACCTGCAGGCAGGAACCATCTCGCAGCTCGTCTACTGGACCTCGATCCCCATCGGGTTGACGATCTTCAACGTGATCCTGCTCAACGAGTTTCCGGATTATCCAGCCGATAGGCAATCCGGAAAGGCGAATCTGACGGTCCGCATCGGACCTCGAAGGGCCGCCGCCGTGTATGCTCTGGCGGCTTTGGGAAGCTGGGTTGGGGTTGCCGCCTCGTTGGCCCGAGGCGTTCCAGGGCCCGCAGCCTGGCTCTACGCCCCGGTGTTCGCCCTATCTCTCATCGTTACTTCGCTCGTCCTCCGCGGAGCCTGGCAGGTCAGAGACGACCTAGAGAGACTCTGCGCGGCGAACCTGCTGGTCAACCTGGGCACAACGGCAGTTTACATCCTAGCGTTCCGGCTGTGGTGAAATGGCTGAGTGGTTGCGCGAGTGGGGGAGAAGACCCAGACGAAAGGTCCCGCGCCTGTGGTCATCACCGACTCTGGTCCTCAGACAGGCAGCGGCAGCGATGTGCGTGGGGGCCCTGACGCACTGGGCGGCAATGCCGCGATGGTTTCTGAGATACGGGCCTAGGTGCCTCAGGGGCGCCGCAGGAGCCCGGGGGATGGGCTGCATAGGATTTCCCTCCCACCTTGTCTGGGAGATGACCGAGGCGTGCAACCTGAGCTGCATTCACTGCCATGTTCCAAGCACGCGGATCGGACGCGAGCTGGACACCCAAGAAGCCAAGGAAATGCTGGGGCAAATCGCTGGGGTGAGGGAGTTCCGAATGATGGCCTTCACCGGAGGAGAGCCTCTGATGAGGCAGGATGTCTACCAGTTGCTCGCCTACTCGCGGGAGCTCGGCTTCGCCAATACAATCGCGACGAACGCCACCATGGTGGACGATCGGACGGCTCGGCGGCTCCGGAGCTGCGGGGTGGTGATCGCGGCAGTCAGCCTGGACGGGGATGAGGAGACCCACGATCGGGTGAGGGGCTGCCCTGGCGCATATGAATCCGCCGTCAGGGGGATGAAGGCCCTGCGCAGGGCAGGCATGCTGCTTCACGTCAACATCACCGCAATGGAGCAGAACCTTGGACAGATCCGGGGCCTGATGCAAACGGTGGAGAGGCTTGGTGCAGCCATCATCCTGATGTACCAGCTCGTGCCCGTGGGGAGGGGCAAGGAGATCGAGGGCTCGGCCCTCGACAAGGACAATAATGAGTGCCTAGTACGGTTCATGTCCGAGGCCCAGACCCGTTCCCGGGGGATACTGGAGCCAGTGGCGGGGCCCCAGTACTGGGCATACCTGCTTCAAAGGTCGGGCATCAAGGGCGGGCCCTTCCTTTCGCTGGCGCGAAAGATCTTCCACGGCTGTTCGGCCGGCCGCGGCTTTGCATACATCAAACCTGACGGAGAGGTCTTGCCCTGCCCTTTCATGCCTATCAGCTGCGGGAACATTCGGAGGACCGATTTCTCGACGATATGGTCAAGCTCGCCGGTGCTGGAAGACCTGCGGCTGCGCGAGAGCAACCTGAAGGGCGCCTGCGGGGCTTGCCCCTACAACGGCCTCTGCGGCGGGTGCAGGGGCCGATCCCTCGTGGCGACGGGGGATTACCTCGGCCATGATCCCTCATGCTTCGTAAACCCGCCCGGCGCAGGAGGCGTTGTCCAATGAACGAACCTCCGTCATATGCCGAACTGCTTGAGCCGATCCGCTCCCAGATGGATGAGGTGAATCACATGATGCAGAGCGAGATGGACGAGTTGCGGGAACCCGTGCGCTCCGTTCTCCGTCGCTCCACAGGAGGTGGAAAGAGGGTCCGCCCAGCCATGGTCATTCTGATAGGAAGATGCCTGGAGATGCCCGACGCTCCCTTTGTGCGGTTGGCGGCAGCAATCGAGATGATTCACGCAGCGACCTTGATACATGATGACGTGTTGGACCGATCCCCACTTCGCCGCGGAAAGGAGTCCTGCCACGTTGCCTGGCCCGTCAACGCGGCCATCCTTGCGGGAGACCTGCTGCTGTCGAAGGCTGTCTCCGTTGCGGCGAGTTTGGAGCGACCCCGCATCTTGGAAGTCCTGGGAGAAGCATTCTGCAGGATCTGTGGCGCAGAGATAGTCCAGGTGTTTGGCTCAGCGGAAATATGTGCGTCCAGGAAGGAGTACCTCCATACCGCAGAGGCCAAGACGGCTTCTCTGTTCTCGGCCGCATCCGAATCTGCCGGAATCCTTGCAGATACAGACACCGCAGTCCTGAATGCACTCCGCGAATACGGCCGGGAAATCGGCGTTGCGTACCAGATAGCTGACGACCTGCTGGATTTCCTCGGCTGTCTGCCGAGTCTGGGCAAGCTTTCCCACGGAGACCTTGCCCACGGCATTCTAACGCTTCCGACCATACTGTATCTTGAGAGCGGAGGAAATCAGGATCTCATCGGGTCCATTCTCCGGGGGCCGCCGAACAAGGTCAGGGTGCAAAAGGCCGTGCAGGGGATAGTCTCATCAAAAGCCATGGAGAACTCCCTCGCCGAGGCTCGTGCCCACGCACTCAGGGCCAAGAACGCGCTCGGCCCGCTTCCTGACCGTCCACCCAGGGAGGCCCTGATGGACCTGGCCGAATGGGCGGCCGTCCGCAGCTCCTGAGAGTGTGCAGACGATCCATCGCCCGACATCGAAAGGTCCCGAGCCAGACCCAGTTGGACGCATGGTGCTTTCGCCGTTGGGCTGGACGATCTCCCCGAAGCCTCAAAGGCGGCCTCTATGCTGTGCCGGAGGTAAGCCAGAAGCGACTCCGTCCGTTGCCTCGGCCTCTCAGCCCGGCGAATCGTCTAAGAGTCCTCCCCGAAGAAGACGCCTATGTTGCGAGGCAGAATCGCCAGATCATCGATCAGGTCGAGATGCTCCAGTTTCCTAGCCGTTGCCGCCGGCAACTGATCGCGGGTCACGCCTCCAAGAAGGAGCTCGGTCTCCTCCTGGGTGAACTCCTCGGTCCCCTCGATCCATTGGAGCAGACCCCTGTTCTCGGGGCACACCTTCTGGCAGAGAAGGCAGCCTTCCAGGCAGTTGTGCCATGAGGGATCCATCCAGGCCGGGAAGGCGATCCCTGCCTTTCTTTCGTTGTGGAAGACGATGCATTTCTCGGCGTGGAGCAGGAAGCGATCGGAAGGGATGGCGCCGGTGGGGCAGCCCTTAAGGCATGCATGGCAGTTCAGGCACCTATCCATCATCCGGGCCTCCCGCCAGCCGTCCTTCTGACAAGGCATATCGGAGTAGATGGCCACGAGCTGCAGAAAGCTCCCCATCCCCGGCACGTAGCAGATGTTGTTCCTTCCGTACTGGCCTAGCCCGCTTCGCACGGCCAACAGTTTCAGAGGCAGGGCCGTGGATGCGATGCGATACCCCCTGGGACCCAGGAACCTGCTCACGATCTCTTCCACCATCTTGGTCGTCTGCCTGTAGCCCACGTAGGTCGGCGGAATGACGAGCGCCGTCTTCTTGCCCTTCCATGTGAAGATTGCCTGGCTCTGGGGACGAGGGACCGCGATGACGATGATCGATCCGGCATCGGGCAGGGCTTCCGGGACTCGGAAGCTGAATCCGCAAAGGCGTTCCAGGTAGAATTCCTCGTCGATCAGACCTAGCTCGCGTAGTTGCCCAATATCCTCTTTCAGCTCGCGTACGTGCTCGATGGCCACGACCCGTCCTTGGTAGCCTAGATCTCCCAGTTCACGGAGCAGTTCCTCCGCGCAACCAGTTTCCATCAACGTGTCTGAGGTACCTTTACCCATCAATACCTACCACCCATAGCGTTACGAACCACCCTTTCGCTCAATGTACCTCTGTGTCCACGGGCAGGCAGCAATGCACATGCCGCAGACGGATTCTTCGATGCCGATCCTGGCGGCCATCTCCCTGGCGGCCTTCCGGCAGGCGAAGGCATCGAAAAACGTTTCCCGGTCGATTCCGACCCGCCAGCTCCGGCCTGATGGCGCACCACCGGGACATGCCTGTACACACGCGACACACTCACCGCATCGAGATTCGTCGATCGGTCTACCGGCGGGCAGATCGGCGTCGGTCAGGACGGTGGTGAGGCGGACGGCGGAGCCGAACTCCTCGGTGACCAGCAGCGCACACTTGCCAATCCACCCGAGACCAGCGCGGGTTGCGGCCGTCTTGTGGGGAAGCCGCGTGCAGAGGTTGGAGTCGATGCCCACGTTCGTTGGGGCGAAGGGCAACGCTCGAAAGCCCTCCTTCACAAGGAATTCAGCCGCTTCGTGAGCGAGAAGGTCAAGGGCATGGTTTGCCCTCAAGTACTCGGCATGGTACTCTCTCGTCGGACCCTTCTCAATCCCAGCCACCACGGCCGGGTTCAGTGGAAGCGCGATTGAGATGGCCGTCTGCATCTCCTTGCAGATCAAGGCGGACACGGATGTCATGTCACCGTATCCGACCAATCCGGCTCCCAGGCTCATCAGATGGTCCCTCACGGCCACTCGGACGGACATCCCGTCGGATGCCATCCTGCCACCTCTTACATGTGTCGTTCGTGGGGCAAGCCACGGCTTCTTGCTGGGATCGACACCTTGGATGAGTGTCCGACCTGTCTTCGGGCGGCGTGGTGCCGCAGCTACTTGAGGCGGATCTTGGCGATGGAACCGATCTCCTTCTCTTTATCGAATATGAGGAGGTCCAGCTCTTTTTCACGTCCCGGCGTCGTGCCTATGATCTGGCCCCACGTTTCGAATTCACCGGCTCCCGGGCAGAGGTAGGCCATCGACCCGGTGCTGGTGCCGATGCATGCGACACACAATGACTTGACCTCGGGTGAGTCCAACGTGTAGTGGCCCTTCACGACGAAGTGTTCGCCGGCGCGCACGGTGTCGGAGGTTCCCAGGATCTCGTCCACCCTTACCTCAAGCTTGGCCTTGGCGGGATCGACGCCGCCCTCTGAGAGCTGGTGGCCTAGAGGGGTCATAGGCCTCTCTTTGATCGCGTCTGCCTCCTCAACCACCTGCATGGCTTCAAGCTCCTTGCCGGTCCGAAGGAAGATCTGTGAGTAATCTTGAAGAGATGTGAGGTATCTCTCCAGGCCCTCTGCCTTGGAAAGGGCGGAGGCGTACTGGAAGATCTTACCCACCATTGTCAGGTAGGCTGAGGTCAACCAGGCCGACGGCCTGGCCTTGGGGTAGGAGAACTCGCGATCGTCAACCGAACCAGTCCCCCGTATGGATTCCATTCTCTCAATCTCGGCCTCCAGGCCCTTCACACCTTCGCTTCTGATCCTGTCGTAGAGGGGTCTGTGATATGCGAGAAGGGATGCGATCCTGGAGTTCTCAACCGTTGCGATGGCCTTGCCCAATTGGCGTCCTGTCGTTATCTCACCGAAGCCCAGGAGGGAGTACAGGTGCGGGTCCGGACGTTGCAGCCCAATCAGTTCCTCAACTATCAGGCCTTCCGGGTGGGCCATTGCCTTCGGCCCAACGTCTCGGCTCTTGGCGTTCCTTTCCTCGTTGCCTTGCTGGGTCGACTGTTCCGATCCTTCGGTCGGCAGCCCCTGCAGGTAGCGGATGATGACGGGCATGTACTCCCACGACCCGTGGCCCGAGAACATGGACCCGTCCATCGCCTGGTAGGATTCCTAGGAGAAGGAGGTGGTGAAGGCCTGGAAAATCCCGGGTATGAGGAACTCCGGGACGGTTTCGGGCACCCATCGGTAGATCTTCGTGCCGCCCGAGACATACATGGCGACGCAGTTGATGCCTCCGTCCTCTGGTCTCTGGTCGGATTCTCTGACGGTGAACAGCCCTTCGAGCTCGCCCGTGGTCAGTGTCAGGTAGCCTTTGTTTACCGCCCTGACGAAGCCATTCTCGTTCTTCTCAAAATCGTAGAAGGCGTGTGTTCCGTATTCCTTCCTGGCTATGATGGCCTCCCTGACCAGCCGCCCCAGGACCTTCTGGAGCAGTTCTCCATCAAGGCCCAGAGATCCCTGCACTGCCTCCAGGCTCAGCCGGCTCTGCTGGGTGTGGTGGGTGATGATGTATCTGAGAACAAGCTGGGCCGTTTTTTCCTCCAGCTCCTCTGCTCTCTCTCCGAGGGCCTGGTAGATCTTGTTGATCGTCTCCTGATCGTGCACGCGGGGGCTGCCCACCCACTCGGCTATGAACTGCTTGAGCTTGTTCTCGGTTCTCCTCATGTTGGTGACGCCGTCAGCGGTGTAGTATCGCTTGTCGGCTCGGTTGTAGTTGATGGCGTGTCCGTCCCTTCTCAGCAGCTCTACATGCTTCCTCACGGTTGCCTGGCTGATGCCCAGTTCCTCGGCCAACTGAGTTGCCGTGTATGATCTCCTTTGAAGCCTTCTGAGGATGAGGTCCCGCTTTCTGATCATGTTGCCCATCTTCGAGAGAGGTGTGTAACACTTCTTAAAAAGCTTGGGATTTCTACACAGAGATCACGCCCAAAGCAGGAAGCCTGTGTAGCCCTCCTGGCGACGTCCGACGAGGATCAAGCGCTCGGGGAGGGATCCCGGCTATGTCCACGGCATTGACTGGCTCATCCCCGATCAGATGGATGAATAGGTGGCGTTCGCTTCGAAAGTGCTTGATGCCTCTGAGATGTCCCGACTTCCATCCTCCATCAAGCCGAACCTGACCGGATAGCTCGCCTTCCTGTGCGGGCACAGGCCGACTGAGTCGACCATGATTTGGGGACAGAGGTGGGTGTCGATCTGTGGGTAGTACAGCTCGATCCGGTCGACAACACTTGTGGGGAAGAGGGCGACGAAGCAGGCATGTCTCTTCTCGTTGGCCACGGCGTAGTAGTTCGTCTTCGGCTTGTAGAATCTTCTGCGGCCGGGCCCGCGATAAGCTTCCTTCTCCTCTCCCGACTCGCCCCAGCCCAAGAAGACGCATTCCCTGAAATCCCCCAAAGCAATCTCGGGGTGTATCGAAAATGTGAACCTGATGAACCGCTCTCCCAGGTTGACGAATGTGTACCTGGCGTCCAGGAATGGCTCCTTCAGGGTGATCGCTTTCTCAAAAAGAATGTCTCTGGAAAAACACCACAGCCTGACCTTCTCTTGGCCGATCTCGAAATCGAATCTGCGGTCGTAGACGCTCCCTGGAGCCGAGCCGAGAAGATACTCTATGCCCCCGTATTCGAGGTACGTACCGAACTCGGCATAGTCGGGATAAAGTCGATGCAGGGCCTCGATATCGCCCCTCTTCATCTGGATGATTCTTGCGCCCTTGTCAGGGGCGATGTGAGCTTCAAGCTCTCCATCTCTAAGCACGATCTGCTCCCTTCCGTTGTACACGCGCTGTAGCGAAGCTTCCATGGAATCACCTCCTGACATCGGGGTCGGGCTCATCCTCGCCGTGCTCCTCATCGTCGAGGGTTTCTCGGTCCTCGAACACGTTGCCGACCCTTCTTCCCATCCGAGCAATCCTCCTTTGCAGGGAATCCATATCCCTCTGCAACTTGGTGCCCAGACCCTCCATCTGATCAGTTAGATCCTCCTGCATCAGGGCTAGGTCGCGTCCGATCACACGGTCGCCCCTGAGGAGGCGAGCGGGGAGACCTTCCCACCGCGGCAGGTGGCCCTCATCACCAAGCGGCTCCACGAATCCAAGCCCTGCAAGGCCAGGCCTTCCTCTACACTCCCCGATGACCATCGATATGAAGTCGTCTAACCTGCTTCTTCCCTCGCTGGCAACGCTCCACCAGCCGGTCCTCACCTCGACCCGATCCATCTCGGCTTGCGAGGGATCGAAGTCGTAGAACTCCTCGCGTGAGATCGGTATGCTGACCAGGCCGGTGTTCTCGTTGAGGGAGTAGGGTAGCCTCAGGAAGTGGTTGCCGGTGCTGAAGGACCCGTCCATCGAGATGCGGGTCTTCTCCTGCAGGTAGGCATTGACGGCCGCAGCAATCGGTGGGAACTTGTCTCCCTGTGCGTACTTGGGCAGTGCCTCACCGGGAATGATGATGTGGGGGCTGGTGTTTCCGCTGAACTTGATCAGGTAGGGCAGGTCGTACTTGTCGAAGACCCGAAGAAGGAGCGCCCCCGATCGGAAGGTCCTCTTATAGCTCTGCTTCATGTCGATCTCGAAGACCATGTCGCATAGGCCGTCGATCCTTCTTATGGACCCGTGAAATGACGGGTAGAAAGTGGGTACTGATGATCCGGGTCGAAGGGATATGCCTCTCTGGGCGAGCCTTGAGATGTCCTCGGCCGTGGCCACGTCAACTTTCTCCCTCTCCCGGAATCCCCTCCTATGCGGCATCACGATGCTTCTATTCCGGGCGTGCTTTGCGATCTCTCGGGCGATGTCAGGTCTCTGGTAGTATGCCCGAACATCTTCCAGACCGGGGGAGTAACCCAGGGTCACCTTCTCACCTCCTTCCTGAGGGCCTGATCCTGTAAGCCAGGAAGCCTCTCACCAGGGGGTTCAGAATCTTGGTAGATTCGACGTCCAGAGGTGGCAGATCGCTGGTTGTCTCGAGCTTTGGCTGGTCCACAGACCTTGCTGTCAGCATGTCCTTCCCGGACTCAAGTTCCACGTTGACGGGCAATCCCACCAGAACCTCCTCACCGGATTGCGAACATCTTCTTCTTGCCTCCTTGAAGCCCTCAGAAGCGGTACACATCTCGGCAAGGCGAATGGGCACGCTCCTTCCACCGATGGCATACGTCTTCGCGCCGGTTCTTTCTCGGATCTGCATGGCGATGCTCCTTAGCTCATTGGCTATCAGCTTGAGCACTACCCTACCTTCAGAACTCATGATCCTGCAGTCCAGGAAGGAGTCGTTGAGATCGGCGATCTCCAGCCCCCCAAGTGATGTATCGAGATGGACGCAGTCTGCCTGCTCCAGGAACGGAGATCGAAGACACATTCTGAGCTCCTCCACCACCACGTTGGGGTCTCTTAGAGTGTAGTCGACCACCCTGGTCTCCTTCCCCAGAACCTCATGGTAGGGCTCTTCCGTCAGGATGCAGGTGCTCACCATGATGTTGATCGGTCTGAAGGATTCATCGAGCATCGAGCAACCCGAATCCGCGGCAATGATCCTCAACTACGCTTCCTCCTTTCAGGCATCCGATCACCGGGTCCAGCTTTGGGTCTCTTAAAGGAGGTAGGTCGTGACGATTTGGCAGATAGTTGTTCGACACAGTATCGAGAAAGGGCAAGATCGGCCTAGAATCGATCGTTGTCCCGGCTCTCATCGACAGCGCGTGCGTTCTGGGGGAGAAGGCAGAAGGCGGCATTCTTGCCTGGCGGGGTCAGTGCAGTACTGAGAAGCACCCAAGGTTCCCCGTAGCGGAGCCGGGATCCTCAGCAGTCTGAGGTGTCCATGTCGATAAGGAATGGCTTCGGGTCATCGAAGTCGACGCTGACGTTGTGGGCTGTCAGTCTGCCGAACCGGCATTGCCTTCGGTCGGGTATGCCCTTTCCGTGGGAATGCCCAAACGCAACCGCCCTGATCTTTGAGTGCCTCCTGATGAGATCACCGGTCAGGGGACTGCCCATGTACGCGTTGAAGAAGTCGAAGGTCTCGATCCCCTTCCTCTGAACGCAGTCGGCAAATGGAATGTGGTGGGTTACGACGACGACCGCTCGTACGTCATCCCTTTCCTGAAGTTCCGCAAGGTGGCGGCCCATCCGGTCGAGACACAGGTGATTGAACTCCTCATCCGAATACTGCCATCTGATGAAGTTGAGATCGTTCCACACATAGCCCAGATGGGTCTTCCTCCTATAGACCTCGGTGGGCAGCGGAAGGGATCTGAATCCGTAGTCATACCAGCCAACGTTGCCTGCAATGGCAATCCCGTCAAGGATCATTGGCGATCGCCAAAGGGGATGAAAGCCCGCCTCCTTCTCGGCCATGTCGAGCAGGCGCTCGATCTTGGCCTCCGAGTCGCGGGGATTGAACCAGCCATCCCTCAGCCAGAGGTCGTGATTGCCGAGCACTAGGCATTTGGGCATCTCCAGATCACCGAAGTGGGACAGGCATCTCCTGAACTCCCTGGTCACCCCGTCACACAGGTCGCCGGCTATCGCAAAGACATCGGGATCGGCTTCGCGGACAAGATCGGGAAGCCTGCCCGGAAGGATGTGCGATCTTGGATGGTGAATGTCGGAAGTCAGGCAGATTCTCACTTCAGCCCCTTCCCCAGGGAGAGAACCGAACACATGCCCCGTACGGTCTCCTCAGAGCCCCGGGTGAAGATGACCCAAGTCGGGAACTCCAGCTTCTCCTCCGGGAGCAGGCGGATTCTGTCGACTATCAGCTCAACGGTGTAGTAGGAATTGTCTTGCCAGACGCCTATCCGATCCACCGTGCTTGGGGGAAAGAGCTGGCCCATTATGAGTCCCGTGGCCGGATCAGCAGCCGCGCACCAGGGCTCGGTTGG
>CAYVLA010000087.1:0-1688 GCA_964452145.1 Hadarchaeota archaeon (SeqCode) | reverse complement strand
ACATCAGCCTCTTCGTCTGTCTATCCGGGACGATTACTTGGTTGCCAGCAGGGCTGCCGGCGATGGAGATCTCGGGATGGCTCGACCAGCTAAAGGCCATTTCGCTTCCGGAAACGTTCTGGAAGCCATGCCTTATCTCGAGCAGGGGAATCTTGGAATCTAGGGCGAAGGTCTTGGTGTAGCGCACCTCATCTCCATTCAGATCCAGATCCGCGATGGTCCTAAGACACGGAGACTCTACCTCGTATTCGAACCCCGAGACGTACCCGATGCCGGGGAACGGATTGAGCGTGTGTTCCATCCCTCCGTACTGCTCGTACCCGGGCAACTTTGCCTTTGACGGGTAGAGCCTGTTGAGGAAGTCGAAGATGGAGAAGGAGCGCAATTCGACGACTCTAGAGCCCAGGTCGGGCACGACAATGACCCTGCTGGACTGGTTCTCTAGCACGATCTCATCGTGTTCCGTCGAGTAGATCTGTTCCACCCTGATCGAGGAGGAGAAGGATGGCTCCTTGCTGTCGGTCAGGGCCAGTCTTCCCAGCTGGGTGATGACGAAGTATTTGCGGTATCCTGTGGAGACGGCCTTGACCATGCCTTGCTCCTCCAGCTTCTCTAGGTGGTAGGAGGTGGTGGCGGCCGAGATCTTGAGGGATCTGGAAAGCTCGCGGAGGAATAGGCCTCCCTGTCCTTGGGTGTCGCGCACCGAGAGCAGCGACAGAATTCTTCTCCTAGCCGTGGTCTTCAGCAGGTCGAGGGCTATGATCTTCCTCTCACCTGATTCCCATGATTCTCGTTCCTTCACACGTCGACCCTCCGATCTGGTTGGTCCGAGTTCTGGTCGTTTGTGGTCCTCCTTGTCTTGGCTCAGTAACCGGGCTCGCTCTTAAAGCCGCCATGTGGTGAGATCCTGTCAGAGTCATGTGAGAGACTCGTCAGATAGATGTTCGATGATCGGTTCAAGCTCTTAGGAGAACCCTTTTTTAAGCTTCCGTCCGATGCGGTCCGGGGCTGGCTCGGGTGGCGGTTGATCGGGGAAGAGAGGCCCCTGAACCGCAGGACGAGTGGCTGTCGCTTGATCCTGTGGAGAGGGAGGTGCTGAGGTATCTCTCGGAGAGAGGCACCAGCGTATCGAACCTCTCAGCAAGGCTCAACCTTCCGTATCACAGGGTCTACTATCATCTTGTCAAGCTGATGATCCAAGGCCTTGTTCAACGAGCAAAGCTCGGCCAAACGAAGAAGTGCCACATCAGCGACAGAGGCAGAGAGCTGGTCGCAGCAGGCGCCGCGGACTCCTCAAGGATCACCCGCCTAGATCGACATGCAGGCTTCAGCCTGGAAAACAGGCAGATTCAACTCCTCATGACCGCCCAAGTCGGTGGACGAATCCTGGAGATCAGGCCAAGCCAGGAGATCTGCGCTATCCAGCCTTCACCCAACCTTCTTCACACACTGTACCCCGGGAAACGGGATTTCGGGCGATACACCGAGTTCGGCGGGATCGAGGAGCAGATCGGATTGGGGTCCGGAGGCTTCCCGGGGTGGGCCTGGGATCGGGAATGGGACGCCCGCATCGTCTCGGAGGAGGATCCCGCATCACTCATGTTCCAGACACATGGCAAGGGATCGGAGAAGATGGATCTCCGCCGGATCTACACCGCGGCCAATCTGAACAACGTGTCGATCTATGC
>CAYVLA010000086.1:0-13879 GCA_964452145.1 Hadarchaeota archaeon (SeqCode) | reverse complement strand
TTAACAGAACCAAAGCATGCTCCACTCGAGGTCTAATCGGCCGAACAACCTTAGCTTGGACTAACGATACGTTCAGCACATAGGAACCAATCCTGCGAGTCGGGAAGGTCTGGGAGGGTAGACACATCGTCTAGCTTTCGCAAGCATGCCAACACTCTGGGCGTCGCCGTTTCCAGCAGAACGAGAAGAAAGCAGCGATTCCACTCCGTTGAAAGAACGAAGGAAGATCTCTAGTCTGCCACACCATTGTCACGGGCGCCAAGCAGTGCAGATACATCTATGCGCTCAGCGATAACCGCCGCAACAGTACAGGCAATACCTGCAATAAGCGAGAACCAGAAGAGCAAGGGATTCAGCCACTCTTCACCCGACATCACGAGATGGTACAAGACGCCGGATAGACCCAATAGACATACACCGGCCACTGCCATCTTCCTGGCCCATTTCGCCCCGATGCCCCATCTCAACAACCTTTCGATCCTACTCGCAACGACACAAGCCAAGCCCGCGGCTGCAAGCGAAACCGCCCCTATGAGCGGAGGGCCGATCCATACATTACGGAACAACTCATCGAGTCTGATGGGGGGCAACCTGGGGTCAAGTCCCAGGTGCTCCCTAAGAGCTACGTAGGCATCTCTTGCCCTCTGAAACCGATGATAACCCACCACAACCAAGATCCCACCCGAAACCAGAAGACATACCCCAGCCACGGCTATGATCTTCCTCCAACTTGCCACACGAGCAGTGATTCTTCCCGGATCGTTCCTCTCCCTCCTGGACAGATGACCCCTATTCCTGGCAACCCGTTCACCAATCAGCAGACCCGACCCAACAAACCACAAAGCGCCCGCAAGCACCATTTCAACACTGGGCATCCTGACTTGCGGCCTCCGCCACATACCTGGATACAGCCTGTACTGATGCCAAGCGTCCCATGTAGGAAGCTTGACGTATTCCTCAATCGTACCATTGGGTCGCAGTACCGGCAAGCGATAGTGAAGCTCCGTCTCTCGCACAAGCAACCACGCGGTCTGCAACGCAAGAAGGGCGCCTAGTGCGAGCAGGCAGACCTGTATCAGCCGCAATCTCCCAACGTTAACCTTCGTCCAATAACCCCCACGTCACGCTCTACCTCTACCGGCGCGTTTATTAATCCTCAGACATCAAGAAGCGTCAGGGTTGCGGGGGTCACAAGGGGGCAACTCAGCAACAACGACCGAGACTGCTGTGCTTTTTTCCCCCCAGCCGAAAGGGGTTGCTGTCCGCCTAGAAGCGGACTCGCTTCAAAATGCGGCTGTACTGCGTTAGAATTAGAAGCATCTAAACATTCCCAATTGCCCAGACCAACTATACTTGTCCGGCATCGTTAGGCCGTTCTCAGCTTGTCTGACTACTATCATCCTCGGCATTGGTACAAGTCCGACTCTAAGCAATCTCACCTGCAGGCTTCACGACCATCAGTCTTCTGTCGAGACCTCTTCTCTCAATGCCTTCAAGGTGCATCGAGGAAGAGTGATCTCCTCCAGGGCGGTGTCGAAGTTGAGGTCCCTCTGGTCTCTGGTTCCCTGCTCACGATAGTGCGTCCCCAGATTGTTCGCTGTCTGCTCTATCCTGCAGACAAGTCCTGTGCCTCGCAGTTGCTGCCATTCAGTCTTCCAGGCTTCGCACTCATCTTGCTTCTCTTCCTTCCGAAGCGAATCGAGCAAGCCCAATAACTTACCTCCCCACAGGATCTTCCTCCGCTAAGTCTGAAAAAGCATTCTTATGTAACACAACGTGCGCATTGGCTGTGCTTCTCTGATGCTGTCGTGGTCGCCGCAGTGCCGCAGCAGTTGTGGATAACCTAATAAGGGGACTGGAGAATACAACCGGTGGAGGGATTCGATGGCTCCAGAAACGGAGAAACCTGAGGAAGCTGAAAAGCCCGAAGAGCCCGAGAAAGCCGAGGAAGCTCCTGAGGAAGCTCCCAAGGAGGCCGCTGAGAAGGAGGCTGGCGAGGAGAAGAAGAAGCCCTGGTGGAGATTCTGGTAAGAACAACCATCGGTTTCTGCTGAGACAGATATCGCCCCCGGGGCAGGAACTATTAACTAGCTGTAAGCTTTTGACAGATTGAGTTCTGGGCGGTGCTTGCCACCCTCCAAGAGGGTGTCGACAATACCCTGTTCTATTCTTAGATTCTGATAAGGCTAGGTGAGTGATTGGGGATCCCTGGACAGACTATGCTTTGCCTTCCCATTCTCTGAGGAATCTGTTCACAAACCTTCGAGTGAAGCTCACTCTACCCTTACCCAGCTCCTTGCCCCTTGACGTGAGCATCACATCCCCTACCAGAAACCTATGCCTGAACCTGTCCAGGGTGTCCTCCGTCCCTCCCACCTTCTCCTCCTTGCCAAGGACGAACCTCCTCCCAATCACCCCGGAGAAGGCGAACAGCCTGGCCACACCCAAAGCTCCTACCAGCTCAAGGTGAAGTGCATCGCTTACAACCTTCTGCTCAGCCGTCGAGCGATCCGCCGCCCTCTCCCAGGCCTTCCGATCCTTCACATAGCTGTGAATGTGAAGCGACCTATCCTCCAGGCCACTGCAAGCCTTGGACACCTGTGACTCGTCCAGACCTGATCTGCGCAGAAGATCCGCAATCTCGGATCTGGTGTGCTTTTTGGATGGCAAGTGATCGTGAAGATAGATCATCGAAGTCACGATGTCCCAGTCAAGACCTGGCATGTCCTTGCCGATCTCTCTTGCCAATCTGAGACCGGTTCTGTAGTGGTCAAGATCGTGGCTGGGATCATTGCCGGGAAGTCGGCATCCTAGCCACTCCTCCAAGACCTCCGCCCTTATGGTCAAGCCTCTCACCCAGTTCTCGTCAGTGGTTCTTTCCGCGCATCAAACCTATATACGTTCCCTGTAGCGCTGCAGCGTTCTATGCGTCCGTTGTGCCCCAGCGTAGGAATCGCGTCGGCCACTCAACGCCGGATTCCCCGAAGGGATCTCCAGATCTCAGAGAGTTGCGACCCGAGGTTCCAAGCCTTATGTTGTGCTAAGAGTGTGTCAGCCACTCTCGTCAACATCACAGCCTCCGGGATGTCAGTCATTATCGCATACATCTCGGGAACACCTTTGGGCCATCACACAATATCCTTCGGGGAAACGCAGACCATGCCAACGACTATCCAACCGGAGCATGACGGCCACGAGGAAGAACCCTAGGACAGAGGCCGCGACGGGTCTATGTCGCATACTGTGATTCCCCTCCCATATCCATAGGTGGACTGGGACTCTCACCGAACACCCCCACGAGAAGGGGCGTTCTTCTCAGCGCCTTGACTCTCCTCATCCAGCCTGCGCCAGATGAACAGGGCTGCGTTCGAGACCCCAAGATGTCGTGCCACACTCCTCCAAGACATGCCCCCACCGTGCAACTCCTTCGCCCTTGGAAGAAGAACCCTAGCTACCGAGGATAATGACCTGTACGGGAACTCCTTCTCGGTCATGAACACCCCGCCTCCCACACCCCCAGGAACCACGCCACCCAGGACCTACAGGTCTCGGTGAACCATCGGGAGGCCATCACTGCAAGGACAAGGATAACCAAGTCACCACTCCTAAGGGTCAGCTCGCTGATGCGGACCGGGCCAACGCTGTACAGACTGACAGAGCCGTCATCCGATCCAACAGCGATCACCGACCCATCGGAGGACCAGCCAACACAATTCGCCGCCCTGGAAGGCCCTGCCAACACAACTGCGCAGTCCAAACCTCCGACGGGATCCAAGCGCCACACCACACCACCGGGAAGACTCAACACGCCGCACTCCCCTAACAACCTTTGTTCCTCCAGATTCCTAGCCACCCCATAGTCCAGTGTCCCCGCAGCCACCGCCAACATCGTCGAGTTAGGTGCCCAGGACAAGCATCCAGGCAGTGAAAGATGGGAGTGGCGAAGCACAAGTATCGCAAGCCCCTGACCCAACTCAGATTGGCGAAGCACAAGCCTCTCCCACAGCTCAGATTGGCGAAGCACAAGCATCGCAAGCCCCTCACCCAACACCTCAGTCTCCCAAACCACGACCCTGGCCAACCCGATGATCTCCGCAGTCCTATCTGAAACATTACACAAACCAGTGGGAATCTCTCTATCCGTTTCCCGGTCAAACCCGGCCAGACAGGCCAGCTTCGAGCCATCAGGCGACCAGGCCAGAGACAGCACATTCCTCCAAGCTGGCAAAGAAACAAGGAGAAGCGGCCTCCACGGATCCCAGATCTGGACACATGAAGCAAGCCCCACCGCCAGATAGGAGCCTTCTGGAGACCAGGCCGTGCAAGCAACATCCTCTCCCACCGCCAGTCTTGACAGGGGCCCTGCCCCAACGTTGAGGACATCCCATACCTCAACCCCACCTAGACCTGCAACTGCCAGAATGCTTGTTTGCGGGCTCCACTCCAGCAGGCTTGCACGCTCAATCCTGGGATATATCCTGTTCACCAAGCTTCCGAATCCTGCGTCCCATATCGACACCTCTCCCCCGGTGATGACGAGACCCTCCGTCTGACCAAGGCGTGCTGTTTCTTCTTTCAAACACTCCGTGCACGTTGCGATCATCCTGGCGTCCGGCGAGACAACAGCATGCCCAAAACGGTTCAACCCGTCCGGATCAATCCGGAACTTCTCAGAACCAGCCCGCGTGAAGACCCGGACCGGCTCGCCCCATCCCTCATGCGTCGCAATGATCAGCTCCCCGTCGGGATACCAGTAGACCGTTTTGACAGCCGAACACCAGCCCTCAAACCTTCGCATGAGGCTCAGCGACCCCGACCCTAAGTCAACCTGCCACAGTTTCACGGTCTGATCCTTGGAACCGGAAACCAGGCGGGATCCGCGCCACGACAAGGATGAGACGGGAAGAGAATGGGCCGAGATATCCGTGACGATCTCTTGGCTTTCGATTCCCCATATCAGGATTCTGCCATCAGAGCCACCCAGGGCTACGAAATCTCCACCGGGCGACCAGGCTAGGGCCGTCCCAACAACCCCTATGGCAGTTGAGGCAATCAGGCTACCGTTGCTGGCGCGGAAAATCCTCAGCGAGCCATCCCTGAAAGTGGCGATGGCGGTGCCATCTGGCGAGAACGCCGCCAGCTCACCGGAAAGCTTGTATATTACCTTTCCCGTGGATGGGTCAAAGACCTGCGTGTCCCCACTGCCGCTTGAGAGAATCCTCTTGCCGTCGGCCGACCAATCAATGGTCCCGCCATCGGCGACGCAGAACTGGCCGCCGGTCTTCGAGAAGCATGCGACGTGAGTCCGGTTCGCAATATCGAAGAGGTGTACGCGGCCAGCGCACCAGCCCAACGCTATCATGGAGCCGTTGGGGGACCACCTTACCGGCCAGGGATCTATACCCCAGTACGTTCGAGAGTATGGATAGGCGCCATGGTCGTAGTCAAGTTCAGCAACTGTCAAGAGGTCTGGTACGCGGACGAGTCTGACCTTGCCGAGAGCATTGACAACCGCGATCATGGATCCGTCTGGCGACCAGGCAAAGCCGGAGAAAGGTAGGCCCTCGGAGACGGAGAGAACCGAGGCAGGGCTGCCGTCCAGATGCCATAGGTGCAGCGCTGAATCACTGCAGGTGGCCAAGAAAGGGCCCTGGGGGTCCAGCTCTGCCTTCTGCAGCCAGCCCAGACCTATGACGATCTCCGGGGCGACGATCTCAGGGGCGGCATATGCGAGAGTGACCTGCATCTCGCGGCCGCTGGAGATGATGAATAGGAAGGTCGCCGCAAGAAGGACCAGACCCATCCGGTGCATGCGATCTCAACCCTTTGTCGTTTGGTTACTATGTAGAGGACTCTCCTCCCCTTGGTGCGGCGGAGGATTCGATCTCGTCAGCATTGCGAAACATGATGAGTATCCATACGCTACTGCTCATAAAATGACTAGGTACGTTGCGCGCCAAGTATGACCAGATCCCGCACAACTGACGCGTGAACGGACAGCGCCTTAACGCTGCTAGTGGTACAGGCAAGCACAAGGAACGCCGTTGTAGGAAGGATGCGGCCGTTCCAGCCCATCCCGCCGCAACTCCTTGCCATCCGTCTAACCAGCAGACGGGTCAGATTGAGACCTGATGCTGCACTGCACTGAAATTTCACGTTGAAGCGAAACGGGCCTCTACATGGCAGTTCGCATTTCCTCCTTCGCCAGACACTCTCCTCCTCGGACAATGCCACGGGAACATTCGGCTGGACACCACGGCCCGCTGCTGGTTTCAGTCTTCAGGGGTTTGTTAACAAGAAGCTCTCGCCGATACTCCCCGGACTCGTTTCGACAGAAATGTATACCCGGCTCATACCTATCTTCGTCAGCTCCACCTCTGCAGTCCGCAATCTGGTCTTCAGCGCAAGCAACTGGCTTTTCAGCGCTGCAAGCTCTGAATCTTTCCCTAGCAAGGTCATGTTGGCTTGGCCAAGCAAATCCTGAACATCCATCAAAGCCTCAGAGGTTGTGGAAAGTCTCTGCTCTGCTCGGAGAAGGCCCTCCGTTGCGGTCGCCAGTCGCCCGCGGAGGTCCGACAGTTCGGCGTCCTTTCCCAGGATATCTGTTCTAAGAGACCTACATGTCTGTCCCCCCAAGTAGGCCGCGGTCAACGCGATGAAGAGACCAACACCTAGGAGACCCGACAGGGTCCAACGCAACCTCCACCCCGCTCGGTACCTCCTAGCCGGAGACCTTGGCAGTTCTCGACCCTCTTTCCCCATGAGTGAGTACGATGTTGATGGAGGCCAACCGGGTATCACGCTCTTTGTAACGGCTCCGGCCCGGACCAAATTTTTGAGGCGCCTTGACAGCTTCGGTCTGGTCACCTTCAACCCATTCGTCTTGAGGGCTTCCAGAATCTCGTTGAAACCCATCTTGGTCCTTTCGCGCAGGATACGAAGGATGGCTGATTCCAACTGGTCATATTCGACAGGCATGGAGACCTATAGGTTCTGGTCACTGATAAAAACTAGGTACGATGCCAATCATCTCATGTAGGGTCTCTTTCGGACGCTCTGGATCTCACATACCCATCGTTACGAATGCAGACAGGAGCATTGGCTGGATCAAGGAGGGTTTGACTGGATAGCAGATACTGGAGGGCTAAGGTCTCTCGGCTTATGCTAACGCTGATTCCTCCAGATCTGGAACTTGCCTCGCCATGTCTCCTCTCCGCTTTCGGAGCAAGTGTTCCCAGAGGCGTACCCCTTGCGTGAGCGAACGCTAGGGAGTCCATCCCTTGCCCCGCTACTGAAGAAGTAGCTTTATCAAGAGGCCGCGTATTATCGTCTGGGTCCTCAGGCGATGGAACGCAGGATGGCCTTGGATCAGAAGAAATCAGAAAAAACGAAAAACGCATCGAAGACCCAACTGGGTATGTATTCGCTCGCTACAGGGAGTAGGTTCCGCCGGGCCCACTCACATCTTGGGCTAGCGGGGTCCGCTGGTCTGCAGGAGTACCCTTGAAGGGATGCTGCACCGGCAGCGGTTCAGGAGGGGAAAGAGGACCATCTGGGTCCGGATGCATCTTGGACCTGGGCCTAGCGCGTATCCTCCCTGTTCCCCGATGTTTGTCGAGATGGACGCCTTCCCTTGGTTCTCTCTTCCAGTTCGCGGCGAATTCTCTCCACGGGATAGCGGATGCCAATCTCCTTTCTCCGCCTGTCCTCCACGTTCTCGATATCCTTGAGGAGTTCCTCCACCTTGATCCTGCCGCGCGCGGTACTCCAAGCCTCCATCGGGGTCATGTTTCCCAGGGAGGGAAGAGGAGTATGCACCCAGGCCTCGTAGTATCCCTCCAGAAACTCACGCATGACCTGCTCGGCCTCTGGGTTCCGGCCCTCCTCATGCATCAGCCCCACCAGCTTTGCTTCGAACTCCCTCGCTTCAGGCGGAGTGGGGTCTATTTCCTGGAACTCGTTGGCCATGTGCTCGACCGAATCGCCAAGAATCTCGTCAAGTAGCGCTGTCCCCTTCTCCAGCCTCTCCATGGATATGCATTCAAGGGTCAGCCTGCCCCGGGTGAGATGAATGTCCCCCAAGAATCGGAAGGGAGCCTTCCCGATCTGCCCCTCGAAACTCGGCCAGATCACGTATCCCTCCCTCTTGATCCGCTCCCTCAGCTCCTCTTCCCCCCTCTCGGACAGCCACCTATAGTGGGCCTCCAAGGGATCTCCGGAGGCGTCATAACCCCCTTCGACCCGATGGATGCCCCTTGCCTTCCCCAAGAGCTTCAGAGCCGTCCCGGGGTCCAAGACCCTATAGACCGCCCTGGAAGGGACGACCTCCTCGCCCTCCGGGGTCAGAACGGGGTGGCTCTTTCTGCGTTCCTCCCACCTCGCCGCGAAGTGGTTAAACATGTAGCCCCAGTTCTTCATGAACTCCTCTCTCGAGCCACCGGGATTCCATTTCCGGTATTCCGCTAACATCTCCTCCGAGAATTTGACGAGTTCCTCCTTGGCGCTCTGGGGAAAGCGGAGGGCGGCACCTCCGACCAGTTCGATTCCCTCTGCTAGGTAGGCAGCCCTGGTGAGGATGAGATCCCACCTTGCGGCGCTCTCGGAGAGGGCAGCGTCCGGGGCGAAGCCCTCCTTGCCCGTGAAGATGTCCCTCAATCCGATCCCGTCTCCCTCTCGGACCTCGGTGACCTCGTAGATACCGAGGGAGACCTTGCGCCACTCCTCCAGAACCTTGAGTTCGGCTTCCGAGAGCCTGTCCGATTCCTCCTCCAGATACATCTCCAGCAGGGTCTTCCGGTGCTTCTTGAACCTGTAGTCATGGATTAGCCAGTCTGAGAACCTTACCACATCCGCCTCGGTGCCCGAGGGCTCCGCCGTCCCGTAGGAGGCACACCACAGCTCCATGGCCTTCTCCCTGTCTGGGCGGAACCTTTCCTGCCCCAGGAATGCCACTAGGTCGTTGTGGCCGAGTCCCTCGGCGTCCCGCCGCCGCCTGGCCGCGATCGCCCCCTCACTTACCCTGGGGAGGCAGCATTTCTTGTACTTCTTGCCCGAACCGCAGGGGCACGGATCGTTTCTGCCCGGCTTCAACCTGCCTGAACCTCTCTGGGCCGAATGCTGCCGACTGGTACTCAATCCCCCTTATAGCTTTTCCGAGTTCCGAACTCCCGGTCTGGACTGCACATCCCCGATTTCCTCTTGAACTCACCCGATTGGCCAGAGCGCTTGGCTGCTACTCTGTTCGTGGCTGGCGATTGGGTTCCAGCCTGCCTGCAGGTATCGATCGACCACGCGTCAGGGAACTGCAAACCAAGCAATACGTGTCATCCAAGACCAGGATGGGCCGCAGAGCAAGGAATCAACAGTAACCTCCGCTCAGCTCGATTCTGTGCGGGGCTCCGCTGGTCTGCAAGAATACCTTCGAAAGGATACTGCAGGGACTACTTCAATCCGGCAGGCAGCACAGCACAGAAGGCCGGACGGAAGCAGGAAGAAAGGGCTGGATAGAAACCGGCAAATCAGTTTGGCTTTTGCTTGCTTGGGCGTGTTGCCGGCTGTTCTTCAGACCATCGTACCAAGGGCGTCACCTCCCTTCCTCGGATTTCCACGGGAAGTCCCCTATGCCTTCGTCCCTCTAGAAAGAGGATACTCCTCGGCTCGTCTGTGGAAGAGGAGTTCCTGTGGTGGCCCGCCGACGAGGTCGCGGTGCTTGGCGCAAGTTCCAGTCGGTACAGTGTGTCTTCTTGAGTCTCGAATGCGTAGAGAGGAACGCCTCTTAGAGTCCATCGATTTCCGGCCGTCGTTGGTTACGCCCATTCGATGCGCAAGTACCTCACGTGAGGCGACCCAAACCCAACCGCCGCCCATGATGAACACCAAGCCGAGGTCAGCCTCCCTACCCGCGGAATGGAAAGACACCACTTTCGGCTCTTGCCGCAGAAAGGCTCCGGGGATAGGATCTGAACCCACGAGCCTCCGTATGGGAGCGAAGCATGTGGATACCGACGAAGGATAGAGATGCCAGGGAGGAACCAGCCCCGAAGGCCTGGATCCGAATCGGGTCCTATCTGTAACCCTCGAGGATCTTCAGCATCTGACCGACCCCCACGATCTTCACTTTCCTAAACTCCTTCAACGAGAGGAGATGATCATCCCCACTGACCACATACTGCGCCTCGCCGTCGTGAGCAGCGCGAAGTATGACATCGTCGTCGGGGTCCTCCGGAACTACTTTGAACCTGGACCTAACCGTGACTATCCCGGCAATGCTCGCCAAGACCCTCAGAAAGCCTATCACGTCCTCCTCGCTGACATATCTCCTTATCCTCGGGTTATCGGTAACCTCAAGGAACTCCTCCAACATGTCTCCAGACAAGACCAGCTGAACCTTCTTGTTCGCGATCGCTCGGAGAACTTCCCTGGCCTTTCCGTCCTTGATTAGAGCAGAGATCAGAACATTGGTGTCCAAAACGACCCTCATGACCCAACCTTCACGAGGAGTTTCTCTTCTTCCTTCTGTGTTCCTGGACTATTTCCTCTATCTGCTCATCGGTCAACTCGCCGTATCTGGCGATTTCGGCAGCAACCCTCTTGTAGATCCGTTCCAACTCTCTTTCTACATCCGGTATCTCCAGCTTCCTCATTATTACTGCGTCCCGGTATCCGTACACGAGGAGTTTCGTCTTGGGTCCTATGCCCAGTTTCTCCCTTATGTCTTGAGGGATCACTACCTGCCCCTTGGCGCTGACCACGGTGACGTCGGCCCTATCACATCTAGCCATCGGATCACGATACCGTTCTTACTTTCTTACTTAAAACACTTATCCTCATCGGGCGGCGATGCAGATTGTGTGTGTCTTGGCCAAGGCCAGGGCGACAACGTTGTGTCCCTTCTTGGACTTGAGTTTGTAGAACTCCACCAGCTCGTTGGGACATCACCTCGGACCTCCATTGTCTCGGCCGTCTGGCCTAGCGAGTCCTTCGTCTCTTGCGTGCCGAGGAAACGGACTGTCAGCCAAGCCACGTTGTTGCGATGACGGGAATGGGCGCGGCGCGGACCAGTTGCGCTCGTGGTTGCTTGGCTGTGTTAGCGGCTGTTCTTCACAAAGAAGAGGATATGTATGTCGCTGAGTGCCTAGAAGTGGGAACCGTAAGCCAGGGGCAGACTGTGGAAGAGGCCATCTCGAACCTGAAAGAGGCAACGGAGCTCTACCTGCAGGAGTTCCGGCTGGAAGAGGGAGGACGGTCGATCATCACAACCTGTGAGGTTCGCGGAGAGACGGTTTGTGCCAAGGCTTAGGAAGGTGTCCGGACGGACAACGGTGAAAATGCTCTGCAGGAGATTCGGGTTCGAAACATGCTCACGGAGCACATCCCAAACTTGTGAATCTCCGGTGCCTTTAACTCACCGGCGCACTCGTCAGGCTTCTGGCCCTCCCGGCTTTGACTCGCCTCCACCTCGGGTACGGATTGCAGAGTTTCCTCGTCCCCCAGTATCTCTACGCTTTCGATGACTTCCCAAGGCAACTGGCTTCTGAAGAGGCGGGCGCGCCTCGACTGCGAGCAGAACGCTGCTTTCTGACACGGTTGGGGACAGAAACGTGACGGACTCTGCCATTTCACCGGACCACTGACACTGACCTTATCTTGCCGATCGCGGGGAGGAGGCAGCAGATGCGCCTCTCAAGGTCTTCACGCACCGCCGCATCCTTGCGGCCAGCGGCCAGGAAAGGATTATGTTGTACCCATACACATATGTATGCGTGGCAAGAAACGTGTCCATCGCGGATGACGTGTACATGGCGCTCAAGAGGAGGAAGAGGCAGAACGAGTCCTACAGCGACCTCATACGAAGACTCATGGAGGCGAGGCCCGCCATATCGGACGTCATGGGCAAGGGGCTCCTCACGCAGGACGACTGGGAGACAATCAGGCAACACTTAGCGGAAATGCAGAGAAGATCGGCAGAGAGGATGCATGATGAAGCTGCTTGACACCTCGGTTCTGATCGATCTTGACCGAGGGGGGCCGGGTGTTGCGGACAGGGCCTTTGATCTGGATGGTTCGGGACCCCACGCCCTGAGCGCCGTTACGCTCTTCGAATTCCTTTTCGGCATTCACCTGAAGTACGATGATGGCAGCCTGACCAGGACCATTGCCGATGTTGAGGAGTTGCTCGGGGCGTTCGTCGTGCTGCCACTCGATCGGGAGGTCTCAGTAATGGGGGCCCAGATGGCGGCACGGCTCAGAAGGTCGGGGCAGGAGATCGGGATACAGGACGTCTACCTCGCGGCCACAGCCATCAAGAATGACCTACCCCTTCTGACCGGCAACCCACGCCATTTCGAGAGAATACCGGGACTGCGGGTTGACACCTGGTAGAAGGGAATGGATCCGGATTCCCACAGCACCAACCGTCCTGATCGAACCCAAGACCGATGCCATGTTCACTGCCATTCTAGCATTCTGGGTGGCCAGGAAGAGAGACAACCTTTGCCGGTCCTAGGTTCCGGGAACTTCCCTGTTCTGACAGTGAGTTCTACTTGCGCAGCCGGACGTAGATTTGGTTGTCGTTTACTCTACTAGAGATGCGCATGCCATCGAAGTCAAGTATTTTCAGCTGAGTCTTGGGAGAATGAGCGTCGGGCCCACCTCATCCTTGGTCTAGACCGACACATCGGACATCTTGCGGAGCTTGCCCACGAAGCTGTGACAGGCCAGGGCAACGTTCGTCGACCATCGCGGCCAAGCCTCAAGGAACGTGTGGTGAAACAGCGCGTGAGCCACCCCCGGGCGAATGAACTAGGATCGGCAGTAATCACGTCTTCATGCCGGACAGACGTACGTAACGACAAAGACGGTGAAGGATGACGGCCCGTTTGACCATCTCGAATGAGCAGGCGAAGGGGCCTGAAGAGTGTTTGGCCTCCTCGTGTGTTCAGCGGGCGACGGCAGTCGGCCTCCTCCATGAGCCTCCTCAGGCGTGCCTTGCCCGCCCGAGCATAGCTTCGGCGAGCCGAGGCAGCTGGGATCGGATGAAAGCGAGATTTAAGTATTACCAGTATTATTGTGCATACGTGGAAGAATCATGAGCGGCGATGATTCGGGGAAGATGGTAAGGACCAGCGTGACGGTGCCACTCTGGATGAAGAGGGAGATGGAGAGGGTGGACGCCAACTGGAGCGCGGTTGTGAGGAAGGCGATCAGCAGCGAGCTGGAGGCTAGGAATGAAAGGGACACCATCGAAGCCGTGCTCATCAACGAGCGGCTGAGGCGGAAGGCGCCCGAGGGCTGGGACAGCGGTGAGGCGATCAGGGCTTGGAGGAGGAAGCGGTAGCGGACGCATCGGTCGTGGCCAAGTGGTTCCTGGAGGAGGACTGCTCGGAGCAGGCCAGGAGGCTCAGGGATTCATTCGTCACGGGCAAGCTGTCGCTGTCCGTGCCCAGCCTGCTGTTCTACGAAGTCCTCAACGCACTGTGGAGAAGCGGGCAGTTCAGCGCGGAGGAACTGGTCCTCGCGGCCCGATCCCTGCACAAGTACGGCCTGAGGGTCTGGGAGCCCAAGGGAGAGATCATAGAGAAGACGGCAGCCACCGCGGTGCGGGAGGATATCTCCGCCTACGACGCTGCCTACGTGTGCCTGGCTCTTCACTTGGAAGCGAAGCTCTACACGGCCGATGATGAGCTGGTGGCGAAGTTCCCGGACGCGGCGGTGCGCATTCGGGAATACGGTGAGGATTCCCATCAGAAGTAGGCAACCGGCCCGGTCGTGCCTCCTGGGCGGTGCTAGGCCATGATCAGTTTCGTGGTTGTCCCTTCCCTGTACAGGCGTCTCCTCACCATGAGGGTCCAGACAAGAACGCCAGTGACCATGCTCGTGG
>CAYVLA010000085.1:12340-13904 GCA_964452145.1 Hadarchaeota archaeon (SeqCode) | reverse complement strand
CAAGACGGGGCCTTGACGTGCTCGCCATAGATGCGGATCCCAACTACAACCTTCACACAAGCATAGGCATCCCGGATGAGGTTGCATCGGGCCTCGTTCCCCTTGCCGAAATGGGCGATCTGATCCGACGGAGGACGGGGGCCGAGCCCTACTCCCCAGGGGGCATCTTCAAGGCCAATCCGAAGGTGTCCGACCTCCCAAGCAAGCTTGCCATAACTGGGCCGGACGGGGTCAGATTCGTGCTTCTCGGAACGGTAAGAACAGCCGGAAGCGGCTGCACCTGTCCGGCAAACGTGCTGTTGAGGTCCTTTCTCAGGACGGTTCTGGCCAAGGAGGATCACGTCGTGGTGGACATGGAGGCCGGCATCGAGCATCTGGGGCGGGGAACTGCGAGATACGCAGACCTCCTTCTGATCGTCGTCGAACCGACCTCTCCATCGGTTTCCACGGCCAAGCGCATAATCAGCCTCGCTGGGGAACTGGGTCTGGAACGAGCCCTCGTGGGGAACAAGGTGAGGAAGCCAAGCGACGAAGAATTTCTAAAGGGTCAGTTAATGGGCCTTGACACGCTTCAGATGATACCCCACGACGAATGTGTAGTCGAAGCCCAGATGGAGGGAAAGGCACTGCTCGACCACCATCCTGGATGCAGGGCCGCTGTGGCCATCGAGGACCTAACTGAGGCTTTGATTAACAGAGGTGCCTCCTCATGACCGTTGACGAATCCGCGATCGAGAGTTTCAGGTTAAGGATGAGGGAACAGGGGTTTGAAGGCCTCGAGAACGAGGTGATCCTTAGGGAGCTATGCTCGGGCTGCGGAGCCTGCTCGGCCGTCTGTCCAAGAAACATCATCGAGTTCGGCCCCGACGGATTGCCTGCGATGAAGGGGAAAGGTTTGTGCATCTCCTGCGGGCTGTGCGCCATTCATTGTCCCAGGAGCTTCCTGGATATCGAGGAAATCGAGCGAGCGCTCTTCACGGGGCAGAAGGACGAGCTCGGATACAGCCTTCAGGCGATTGCTGCAAGGGCAGTTGATGCTGACATTCGTGCCAATGCCCAGGATGGCGGGGTTGTCTCGGCCATGCTCAGATACGCCTTCGATACGAAGATGATCGATGGCGCCGCCGTCTGCAAGGCCGATGACGGATTCGTCGGGTTTCCCTTCTTGGCCAAGAGCTGGGAGGAGGCCGCCCCATCGTCGAAGTCGAAGTACAATCTCTCGCCGAATCTGGTAGCCCTCAGGTGGGCGCGGCAGGCGAAACTGGAGAAGGTTGCCCTGGTCGGCCTGCCATGCCATGTAGCCGCGTTCAGGAAGCTGGAATTCAGGGGACCGAGAAGCCTCACCCAGAGAGTGGCCTGCACGGTTGGCATCTTCTGCAGCGAGAACTTCTGCGAGAAGATGGTGACTGACTTCCTTCCCACGAGGGGAGTGGACCCGAAGACCATCACCAAGCTCAATATCAAGGGCAACTTCAGGATCGACGCAGCCGGCCAAACCTTCGAGATCCCGCTGCCCGAGATGAAGTCGGTGATCAATCCGGGTTGCCTGGCATGCAGGGACTTC
>CAYVLA010000085.1:0-12330 GCA_964452145.1 Hadarchaeota archaeon (SeqCode) | reverse complement strand
GAGGCGACGCTGAAGAAGTACGGCTACGACACGATGGAGCGGCTGCGGAACTGGGGGCTGCTGCTCGACGAGCGGATTATCCGCCTGGTCTTCCCGTCCATGCGTGTGCGCAAGTGCGCCGGAGGGCTGGTGCACCGTGATCACAAGGACCCAGAAGGGCGACGACCTCCTGAACGCCTTGACAAAGGAGAGCATACTGGAGACCGGAAAGCTCACCAAGCCCAAGACCCTCAGGAGGATGTCGCGGTCAAAGAGGTACAGGGGAAACCTGCGGCTCTTCGAGCTCATGAGAAAGGAATCTCCCCTGCCCCTCAAATCTGGAGAGGTGCCCGTTGAGGGCGGAGGCGAGGAGAAATGAGCGCGGCTAGGATAAGGGCCGATGAAGTAGTGACCTCCCTGGGGCGGATCCGGGGGCTTCAGATAGAGGTGGGAAAGCTGGTCTCTGAGGAGTGGGAAGAGGCCTGTGGGCCGACCCCGGCTCCCGGTCCGTTGGACCTGAGGGACTGGGACAGAAAGCTTCTATCCCGGTACCGACCCATGTACGCCCCCTTCTGCGACATGTGCTGTCTCTGTACATACGGCAAGTGCGATCTGTCACAGGGCAAGAAGGGCGCCTGCGGCATCGACATAGAGAGCCAGCAGGGGAGGATCATACTGCTTGCATGCTGCATCGGTGCCTCCGCGCATGGCTCCCACGCCAGGGAGTTGGTTGAGACGCTGATCAAGAAGCATGGACCCGACCACCCTGTGGATGTCGGGGACAGGATCCATGTGGAGGCGCCTCTGACCCGCCTCATCCACGGCAGCAGGCCGACCACCCTGGCGGATCTTCTCCCTGCCTTGGAGTACGGCGAGCGGGAACTGATGGGTCTTCTCTCATCCACCCATACGGGGCAGGAGGGCAACCATCTGGATTTCGAGTCCAAGTCCCTCCACATAAGCATGATCGATCACATGTTCATGGAGATCGCCGACCTGGCTCAGGTGGTCGCCCTTCCCTACCCGAAAGGTGACGCCGATGCACCTCTGATCGACATAGGCATGGGCTGCATCGACACAGGAAAGCCGGTGATCCTCGCCATAGGCCACAACGTTCTCCCCGGTGCCGAGGTCATCGAATACCTGGAGAAGCAGGGCATGGAGCAGCAGGTCGAGCTTGCGGGGATCTGCTGCACCGCGCTGGACCTTTCACGTTACAGCAAGGCTGCCAAGGTGATCGGACCCCTTTCCAAGCAGCTCAGGTTCATCCGGATGGGGATAACCGACGTCATAATAGTGGACGAGCAATGCGTCAGGGCCGATGTTCTGGAGGAGGCCAAGAAGCTGGAGACTCCGGTTATCGCCACCACCTCCAAGATCTGCTACGGGCTTGGGGACAGGACACAGGACTCAGCCGACGAGATAGTACGAGACCTCGTCGAGCACAAGATACCGGGGGCGCTGATAAGGGATGAGGCGAAGACCGGCGAGGTGGCTGTCCGGGCCGCGGTCGAGCTTCACAGGAAGGGACACGGGAAGAAGCCTGACGCAAAGCGTCTGTCCTCCATGGCCGGCAGGTGTACCGATTGCGGTGCATGCGTGAGGGAATGCCAGAGCAATCTGGACATACCAACCGCAATGGCGAGGGCAGCGGAAGGAGACTTCTCCCTCTTCGACTCGTTCTACGAGCTTTGCATAGGATGCGGTCGCTGCGAATCAGCCTGTCCCCAACAGATGCCGATAGTCAACATGATAAACGAAGGCGCGTCCGTTCGGATCAGCAAGGAGAAGTTCAAACTCCGGGCGGGCCGGGGGCCCATCCAGGACCTGGAGATCCGCAAGGTCGGGGCCCCGATAGTCCTAGGCGAGATCCCGGGAGTGATAGCCTTTGTGGGTTGTCCGAACTATCCCAACGGCTACAAAGAGATAGGCGAGATGGCCAAGATCTTCCTAGATCGCAGATACATAGTAACCGCATCGGGTTGTTCGGCGATGGATCTTGCGACCTACACGGATGGTGAGGGGAAGAGCCTGTATGAACTATATCCGGGGGACTTCGACGGCGGCTGCCTGTCCAACGTGGGATCCTGCGTTGCCAATGCCCACATCTCCGGAGCGGCCATCAAGGTGGCAAGCATATTCGCTGGAAGGAGGCTGAGGGGCAACTTCGAGGAGATAGCCGACTACGTGCTCAACAGGGTCGGTGCCGTCGGCATCGCCTGGGGAGCGATGTCCCAGAAGGCGGCCTCCATAGCGACCGGGTTCAACCGCCTCGGTATCCCGGCGATAGTGAGCGGCCAGGCCTCCAAGTACCGAAGAACATACGTCGGCAGACAGGACAAGGACGAGGACTGGTGGGTGTACGATGCACGAGATGGGTCGAAGGTTCGCAGCGAGCCGGCACCGCTCCACCTTCTGTACATAGCAGATTCCAAGGAGGACGCGATCGTTGCTGGGGCCAAGCTCTGCATAAGGCCTAACGACACAAGCAAAGGCAGGCAGATCAAGCTGAACCACTATATTGATCTTCACAAGAAGTACTTCGCATCGATGCCGGACGATCTGCACCTTTTCGTGAGGACTCAGACAGACATCCCGATAATTATGAAGGCCGAGGTATTGGAGCGGCTCAAGGAGCGGAACTGGGAACCCAAGAGGATCCCCGATCCCACCCTAGTCGAGAGGCTGGTCAGAGGTAGATGATTCGTGTCAGAGGCGACGCCCTGGTTTCTTGGAAACGACCCCGGGCACCTCAAAGCCGCGGTGGCCGACTCGGAGAGAATGAGCAGGATCATGTCTAGAGCGAAGCGGATCCTTACCGTAGTGGGGCCGGAGGTTGGCGAGGGGGCTCAGCTGTCCGTCGTAGGGGCAATCCCCGGCGCCGGACTGGTTGCTTCTCCCAAGACCAGACCGCTGCTGGCCAGCCTCGATGGGATCAAACCCGATGCTTACATGAATGTCCTGGAGGTAGTCGACAGGCTCAGGGATCCGGATTGGCCGGGATTCGACGGGAAGGGCCGATATGACCTAGTCATCTTCCTCGGCATGGACTATTACTACGCATCGCAGATGCTATCATCGATCAAGCATTTCGGCCACGGAACGAGAACGATCAGCCTCCAGCGCTACTACCAGCCCAACGCCAGCTACTCCATGCCGAATCTTTCGCCGGCGTTGTGGGAGACCGAGATGGGCAAGCTTGCCTGTCTTCTCAGGGGTGAGAAGTGATGGAGCCATCCGAGCTACCTTTTGAGATGGGCATGATCTACGAGGGCGAGCGCATCCGGACGCCTGACATGTACGTTGAACTTGGCGGGCCGAAGGTGAAGTTCAAGGCCGAGCTCACCCAGGCGAGGAAACCGTCGGAGGTCGAGGACGGGAAGGTCACCATCGTCGGCCCCGACTTGTCCGAGATGGCAGAGGACGGGCGGTACAACTTCGGAATACTGATGGAGGTTGCCGGCGAGCAGATCGAGAAGGATCTTGAAGCAGTTCTGGAGAGGCGAATACACGAGTTCTGCAACTATATCGAGGGATTCATGCACCTGAACCAGAGGTACGACATCTGGTGCAGGCTCGGCAAGAAGGCGTACGATAAGGGCTTCAACAGCCTGAAGTACCTGGGCATTGCTTTGGCCAGGCTGTTCAAGGCCGAGCTCCCGATAGTGGAGAAGATATCCTTCACCTTCTTCACCGACGAGAAGGAGATTGCGGAGTTCCAGAAAATGGCTGTGGAGATCTACAAGGCCCGGGATGCCAGGGCGAGGGCTCTGAAAGACGAGGATGTCGATGAGTTCTACGGCTGCGTTCTCTGTCAAAGCTTCGCCCCGACCCATGTCTGCACCATAACCCCGACTAGGATCGCGCTTTGCGGGGCCATAACTTGGTTTGATGCTCGCGCAGCGTCCAGGGTCGACCCCAAGGGGCCGAACTTCCCCATCCCGAAGGGCGAACTCCTGGACGATCTCCGGGGAGAGTACTCGGGCGTCAATGCGGTGACCAAGGAGAGATCCTTGGGCGAGGTGGAGAGGGTCTTCCTTCATAGCATCTTTGATCATCCCCAGACAAGCTGTGGCTGTTTTGAGTCAATCGCCTTCTACATACCCGAGGTCGACGGGATAGGGATAGTGCCCCGAGATTTCGTGGGAGAGGCGGTAAATGGGCTTGCTTTCTCGGCCATGGCAACTCAGGCTGGCGGAGGAAAGCAGAGCCACGGATTCCTGGGCATGGCCGTGGAGTACATGCGATCGACCAAATTCCTCCAAGCCGACGGTGGCTGGAGCCGGATAGTCTGGCTTCCTTCCCAGATCAAGGGGGCCGTGTTGGAGGCGATCCCCGAGGAGCTCAGGGACAAGATCCTGACCGAGAAGGAGGTCGCAAGCGTCACGGATCTCAAGGAGGCACTCAGAGAGCGGGGCCATCCCGTGGTCGCACGCTGGAAGGAGGCCGAGGAAGCCGAGAAGATCGCAGCGATGGAGGAGGGTCTCCTAGCCCCCAGAATGGAACTCCCCGCCGAGGCTGTCGGGTGGCCGGCGGGATCCGGCGTCAGAATAATCTTGGAGAATGCCCGCATACAAGCCGAACGTATCATCCTCAAGAAGGGGGGCAAGTAGCCATGCGTATACTGGTCGGAGGAAAGGGAGGAACCGGCAAGACGATGGTCGCGGGTCTGATGATACGTTCCCTTGTGGACGCTGACGTGCATGGCCCGATCCTCGCCGTGGACGCCGACCCCGACTCGAATCTGGGGGAAACACTCGGGATGAACGTCGCTTTGACCCTAGGAGACATAAGGGAGGACCTTTCCCAACAGCAGAAGGAACTGGGACCGGAGGTGGACAAGCGCCTCTGGCTGGAGTCAAAGATCTTCGAGATCCTGGTGGAGGGCGACCGTTTCGACCTGCTCACGATGGGGAGGCCCGAGGGCCCCGGCTGCTACTGCGCTGTGAACAACATCCTCCGAGGCCTGCTGGACTCCTTGGCAGAGCCCTATCGATACGTCGTTATCGACGCCGAGGCGGGGCTTGAGCACATAAGCCGCAGAACCACCGGAGAAGTGGATCATTGTGTCATCGTCACGGACATGTCCGTGAAGGGTTTCAGGACGGCTAGGCGGATGATGGATTTGGCCGAGAGCCTCGGATCCAGGTTTGGCCACTTCCATCTCGTAGCCAACAGGGTGACCGATGGGTTGGAGGACCTCGAACGCGCAGCTTCGCAGATCGGACTCGCGATCGACGCGGTGATACCGGAGGATGGTGAGATCGCGGCGGCGGACATGCAGGGTAGATCCGTATTCACCATAGATCGGTCTTCCAAGGCGTTTGCCGGCGTAAGGGATTTCGTGGCAAGAAGGATACTGGAGGATGGCAGTTGAGCCTCAACATCGAAAGACTTCTGCGGGCTCTGGAGAGACTTGAGCAGATCGAACTCCAGAACGTGACGATCGAGGTCGACAGGCTCGAACTCGATCTCCTGCCCTCGGCTAGGCTGGGAGTCGTGCAGGAAGTCGCTAAAGAGGTCCTGGAGCAGCCCAGGTTCGAGTTCAAGGCGGAGGAATTCAAGGGCAGAATTGAGGAGGTCACAATCGGTGCCGGCAAGGGCGACGGAGGCACGAGGGGATCGGTTGTCAAACTGGGCGGCGAGACGGCACCTCCCTTCTATCCCGTGGAGGGCGGGATGCCCAATCTCCCGGTGGTTACCTACGACGTATTCGACATGTCCCAGCCCCAGTTCGCCTTGGAGCAGAGGAAGGTCTACTCCTCGATCTGGGACGATCCCTGCAAATGGGCCAGATTCTGCGAGGACGAGCTCAAGGCCCAGATGATCACCCTTCACTTGGTCAGCACGGATCCCCTGCTCCTGAAAGTCGAGGGAGGAAAGGAGCTCTACAGGACGCCGGAGGAAGGGGCCAAAATCGTCGAAGAGGTCCTAAAGGCGACCAGTCTCCCCATCGCCGTGGGAGGATCGGGCAACCCTGAGAACGATCCCCCGGTGCTTGAGAAGGCAGCCGAGGCCGCAGCCGGAGAGAGGGTCATGCTAGCGTCCGCAACGCTTTCGCAGGACTGGAAAAGGGTTGCGAAGGCGGCAATGGAGCACGGCCACAACGTCCTTTCCTGGACCGATCTGGATGTCAACATGCAGAGATCCCTGAACCAGAAGTTGCTGGACCTGGGAGTCCCCAAGGACCGCATAATCATCGACCCCACATCAGGCGCCCTGGGCTACGGGATAGACTACAGCTTCTCGGTGACCGAGAGGATCCGCCTGGCAGGCCTCAAGGGCGATGCCTCGCTCCAGATGCCCATAAGCCTTGGCGTAACCAACGCCTGGGGAGCGAGGGAGTCCTGGAAGAAGAAGGACGAGTGGGGCGACAGGAAGTACAGAGGGCCGATCTGGGAGGCCGTTCAGGCGTTGACCCTTACCCTGGCAGGCGCCGACCTCTGCATGATGCTCCACCCGATGGCTGTGAAGCTCTACGGGGAGATGCTATCCGCGTTCTCAGCCGAGGATTCCGGCAGCGGCAGCGACCCGCGATCATGGGTTGTGGGAATATAGTGAGGTGAGACTGGAAGATGAAGAGGAACACCACACCGCTTACCGTGTACCGATACCTGCCGAAGACCAACTGTGGTCTCTGCGAGCAGAAGACCTGCATGGCCTTCGCGTCCAGTCTGATCGATAGAAAGGTCAGGGTAACCGACTGCCCGCCGTTGCTTGAGGCAGCACACAACCAGCAGAGGAGGCAACTTGAGGACCTCATGAGGCCGCCGGTTCGCCAAGTGCTGATCGGGACGCAAGATAACGGCGTGCTAGTCGGCGGCGAGGAGGTCGTCCGACGCCACGAGCTCACCTACTACAACAAGACCGCGCTCGCAGTCGAGGTAAGCGATGAGCTGACCCCGGAGCAGATCTCTGAACGCGCCAAGGCCATCGCGGCCACGCGGTTCGAGCGCGTCGGGGATGTGCTGACCCTTGATCTCATCGCCTTAAGATGCGCAAGCGGTGACCCCACACGTTTCGCCGAGGCAGCAAAGCTTTGCAGCGCGACGGGCATGCCGCTGGTTCTGTGCAGCCTGAATCCCAAGGAGTTGGAGGGGGCCTTGGCCGAGGTCGGTTCGAGCCGTCCGCTCCTGTATGCGGCGGAGGAGGACGGCTGGGAGGCGATGTCCAGCCTCGCCGTCAGCCATGGCTGCCCCCTGGTGGTCTCATCGGGTTCTCCGGATCGCTTGGCGGACACGGTCATAAAGGTGAGATCGGCAGGGGTAACCGACATCGTTCTTGATCCGGGGACCGATCCCAGACCCGGCGGACTTGGGTCAACCATCCGGAACTTCACAAGGCTTAGGATCGCGGCCATCGAGGACGAGCAGGAGGTCGTCGGGTATCCCCTGATGGGGGTTCCAGCGACGACATGGATGGCCGAGGGCGATGATGCCGAGAAATCGCTGCGGGAAGCCATGATCACCTCGGCCCTCATCTCCAGGTACGCAGACCTTCTGGTCGTGAAGACGATGGAACCCTGGGCCCAACTAGCCTTTCTGACTCTCCGCCAGAACATCTACACCGATCCTCGAAAGCCGGTGGCCGTTCAGGCGGGGCTGAAGGAGTACGGATCGCCTGACGGGAGATCGCCCCTGCTGCTGACGACGAACTTCGCCTTGACTTTCTACACGGTGGAGTCGGACATTCAGGCCGGAAACGTCTCCTGCTATCTCATGGTCGTGGACACCGAAGGCATCGGCGTGCAGTCATCGGTGGCGGGCGGGCAGCTGGATGCAAAGAAGGTGGCTGAAGCGATAGAGAAGTTCGGCGTCAAGACCAGAATCGAGCACAGGACCCTGATCATCCCGGGCATGGCGGCGAGGCTCAAGGGGGACATAGAGGATGCGACGGGCTTTGACGTCCTGGTCGGCCCACGAGACAGTTCATCCATACAGGCCTTCCTTGAGAAGAAATGGAAGAAAGAGTAGACCGAGCCATCATCCGGGTTGGTAGTAACCAGTGAGGATCTACATACTATCCAGAGGCCCTCTTGCCGAAAAAGTGGTGAATAACCTCGTCGAACACGGCTTAGCCGATATGATCGTCGGCATACACGAATACCCCGAGTCGACCCATGGGATGATCGACGATCTCGAGACAGTCATGCCCGAGGATCCTCCGGAGTGCGATCTTCTCCTGGCGCTCTTCCTGCATCCGGCCGTGGCTCCAGTGATACCAAGGGTCGCTAGGCGCACCGGTGCCAAGGAGGTGCTGGTCCCGATCGAGGACTGGCACCTCATGCCTGAGGGACTGAGAAGGCAGTTGGCCGACGAGCTCCACGAGCTGGGCATCCGCTATGAGTTCCCCAAGCCTTTCTGCCAGCTTGACGGAAGCTCGCATCCTCTGATAAACCAGTTCGCGATCAGGGTCGGTAGACCACGGATGGATCTTGAGCAACGGTCCGGGGTCATCATCGCGGCTACTGCGACGCGGGACACGCCTTGTGGCTCGGCCCGTTTCGTCGCGGGCAGGCTCATCGGAACCGATGCGTCCGAGTCAAGGGACAAGGCTGCCCGTGCCCATCTGGACTACCCCTGTCTTGCGGGCATGGACCCGGATCCAGTGTTGAAGCGGGAAATAATGCAGGTGGCGACCGGGTGTCTGTGTGACGAGGTAGACAGGGCACTCAAGGTCAAGGGGAAGCGCGCCTAACAGGCTGTAGTCAGACCAGCCTCGCCAACGCCTGCCCCAAAGCGAACGCATCCGGCTCCATGCCTCTCTGCATCAAGTCCCGGCGGAGGGCTTCAAACACGGTCTCCCGCGCGATACTGCCCGCAGCATGGAGGTAGGTATCTCCGGTCTCCCTGTCGATGGCCATGGACGCGGTGCAGGGATAGGCGTGGTGAGCTCGCGAAACAACCTCCGATACCGTCTCTGCGTCGACGGGGGTGCCGACCAACCTGCGGCAGATGTACCATGTTGCGCCGCAGGGCGAACTCCTCACAACTCTGGCCTTGGAGACGACGTTGTCACCCGATGGTGTGCCCTGGGTTTCGAGCTCGATCACAGGCCTTCCGATGCGTGACTTCTCGATGAATTCGTTTACGGTTGGCGTCGAGGGCCGGGGTGTTAGGGAACAGAACGGCTTGGGGCAGGACAGCTCCACGCCAATCTCCTTGAGGATGGAGTCCATCTGCCTGACCAGCCCGCCCCCTATGCCGGGCCTTTCGATCGGTGCTATGACCGCCTTCACCTTGGTGCCCTGCAGTGACTCCGCAACCTCCAGCATGATGTCCGGATGTACGTCTATCAGGAACACGATTTCGGCTTGGGGCTCCGTGAGGCAGGATTCCTCCTGCGGGTGCAGGGAGTCCTGCGGTCCGGGCACCACTAGGGCCTGTCTTATTTCGGAGGACCAATTGCGCTGACCGAACCTGCAGCTGCTGCACGCCGGATCGCAGGCGGTGCAGAACTTGTCGTAGTTGATGAGGTTGCCGATGACTTTCTCGCCGTAATCGCCCGAGTACAGGAAGAGCAGGTTCATGCGGCAGGCACCGACTACGCTTCGGCCCGGGTTTCTGGAGGCTTTATATGTTGGTGCGGCAAACCCTGAGTGTCATGGCAAGACAAAGCGCCCGTCTGATTCGCAAACGTGACGGCCGACTGGTCAGTTTCGACGACGAGAGAATCATCGTCGCGATAGAGAAGGCCATGTCCGCGACGGGAAGGAGGGACCCAGCTCTGGCGCGGGCGATGGGAGCCCGCGTCGTGGCCAGCATTCGGACTAGATTCCCCGAGAAACCGCCTGGTGTCGAGGACGTCCAAGATGCTGTCGAGCAGGTCCTCGTCGAGAACGGACTTGCCGACGTTGCCAAGGCCTACATCATATACCGACAGCGCAGGGCCGATGTAAGGCAGGCCAAGGCTCTCATGGGTGTAAGGGACGAGCTCAAGCTTTCCGTTAACGCCGCAAGCGTCCTGGAGAGAAGGTACCTGAGGCGAGACGAAGAGGGACACATCGTCGAGACGCCGCTCCAGATGTTCAAACGAGTCGCAAAGGCGATCTCCAAGCCCGATCGCCGATATGATCCGAATGCCGATCTGTTGGAGGTTGAGAGGGAGTTCCTTCGCGCGATGACCGGCCTGTACTTCCTCCCCAATTCCCCGACGCTTATGAACGCTGGAACCAGGCTCGGGCAACTGGCAGCCTGCTTTGTCATACCAGTGGAGGACTCGATACGTAGCATCTTCGGCGCGATCAGGGATATGGCCCTGATCCACCAGTCGGGAGGGGGAACGGGTTTTTCATTCTCAAGGCTGAGGCCGGCCGGAGACATTGTGAGATCGACCAAAGGCATCGCATCGGGGCCCATCTCCTTCATGAATATCTTTGACGTCGCAACCGAGGTCGTCAAGCAGGGGGGCAGGCGCCGCGGCGCAAACATGGGCATACTGTCCGTCGATCATCCCGACATCGTGGAATTCATCGGAGCCAAGGAAAGGGAGGGTGTGCTCAGCAATTTCAACCTTTCAGTCGCCGTGACCGATTCCTTCATGCTGAAGGTCGAGAAAGACGAGGAATACGATCTAATCAACCCTCGAACCCAACGGTGCGTCAAGAGCGTCAGGGCCAGGGACATCTTCGATATGATGGTGGCCATGGCGTGGAAGACCGGCGACCCGGGTGTGATATTCACAGACGAAATCAATCGCCACAACCCAACGCCGGAACTGGGCCGAATCGAGTCCACGAATCCCTGCGGCGAGGTACCCCTGCTCCCATACGAATCGTGTACGCTTGGCTCGCTGAACCTCTCCAAGTGCTTGCATGAAGACGATATCGACTGGGAGTTCCTTGGTCAACTGGTCAGGACCGCGGTGCATTTCCTGGACAATGTCCTCGATTCCAACAGATACCCGATAGCCGCTGCTGCGCAAGTCTCGAAGGGCAACAGGAAGATTGGGCTGGGTGTCATGGGATTCGCCGAGTTGCTCGTGAGGATGGGTATACCTTACGACAGCAGGGAGGCGTTGGACCAGGCAGACAAGATCATGGGGTTCATCGGTGTCGAAGGCAGGAGGGCGTCCGAGGAGCTGGCACAGACCAGGGGAGCCTTCCCCAACTTCGCGAAGAGCGTCTGGGCTGACGGGCGGCCTGTGAGGAATGCCACCGTGACAACGATCGCCCCTACCGGAACGATAAGCATCATAGCGGGCACGTCAAGCGGCATAGAGCCCCTCTTCGCCGTCGCCTATCTGCGAAGGGTGATGGACACACGGATGGTGGAGGTCAATCCGGTCTTCGAAGAGATGGCAAGGAAGGAGGGATTCTACAGCAACGAACTCATGGCGAAGATAGCACGGGTGGGAAACCTGGCCTCCGTCCCGGGCGTCCCGGAGAGATTCCGGAGTCTGTTCGTGACAGCCTTCGAGATCAGCCCCGAGCACCACGTTGCCATGCAGGCCGCCTTCCAGCGACATGTCGACAACGCAGTCTCCAAGACTGTGAACCTTCCCCACGATGCCGGCCTCGAGGATGTCAGGAAGGTCTTCCAAGCAGCCCACGGGTTGGGGTGCAAGGGTGTCACCGTCTACAGGACGGGAAGCCGGGCCGAACAGGTCCTGTATGTGGGCCAGAATCGGGAGATCCCCAGTGCGGATTCGGAGTACAGCGGAGGGTGTCCGAAGGACTACTGCCCATTCTGAGTGGTTCTATGAGACCGTCCCAGATCACCCCGACGGCCAACCCTGCCGGACTTTGCGCGAGGGCGAAGGATGGATCCGGAAGAGAGGCTGAGGCACCGGTATGGCCAGGTTGATTCTCCCAACGGTGATCGCTGCAATCATCATGCTTGCCAATGTCAATGCAGTCATGGCCAGGACCGATCCGAGCACCGGCAGGATCAGGCTCCTATTCGTCGGCCAATGGCCATATTCGGGACGACCCCAGTACCTCGTGGAGGATCCTCTGCTTGTTACGTCGATTGTGCCCTACCACGATTTCGGGGTCCAGCTTGACCAAATCAGGCGTTACATGAACCTGAGGTACCCGAGGACCTCGCAACACCTCAAGGCCAGCTACGATGTGGTCACCTACTCCAACATTCAGCTTCCCGCCTTCACCCCGCGGCAGATCCAAATGATTGCAGAAGCGGTCGTAGAGGACGGCCTTGGGTATATGATGACGGGGGGCGCAACCAGCCTTGGGGGCACGATCGACATCTATCCCTCATGGAAGGGCACCTTCATCGATGAAATACTTCCAGTCGAGGTTGTCGACGGGATCTACCTTTGGCCCGTAACCTATAGGCTCCTGGTCTCAGATCCTGGAAACGCCCTAATAAGGAGCCTGCCCTTGGACCAGCT
>CAYVLA010000084.1:0-13975 GCA_964452145.1 Hadarchaeota archaeon (SeqCode) | reverse complement strand
TCGCCGGGGCGGGGTTGGCCGTCGCCGGGGTGGTGATGCAGTGCATCCTTCGCAATCCCCTGGCCTCGCCTTTCACCTTGGGTATATCCAGCTCTGCAGCCTTCGGGGCCTCCTTCGCCATCATCTTCCTGGGTGCTGGCAGTAGCATGACCTCCACGGTCTCCATTAGCAATCCCTATGTCACGACCGTGTGCGCATTCATGTTCTCTCTGCTGGCGACCGGTTCGATACTGCTCCTCACCAGGATTACGAGAGTCAGTGCCGAGACGATGATACTGGCCGGCGTGGCCATCACCGCCATGTTCTCGGCCGGGCTATCCTTCATGCAGTACATAGCCACCGACTCGCAGCTGGGCAACATCGTGGCCTGGACCTTCGGTGATCTGGGGAAGGCGACCTGGTCCTGGAACTTCCTGATACTGTTGGTGCTTCTCCCGGTGACCCTCTACTACTTCTACAAAAGATGGGATTACAATGCCATGGACGCGGGGGAGAACACCGCCAAGGGGCTTGGCGTCAACACGGAGCGCGAAAGGGTCGTGGGGATGGTTCTGTCCTCCGTCCTATCCGCGGTGATCGTCTCCTTCTTCGGCATAATCGCCTTCATAGGCCTTCTTGGACCGCACATCGCCCGGATGATCATCGGCAGCGACCATCGCCACCTCATCCCGCTCTCCATCATTCTAGGGGCCATCGTCCTGGTCACGGCGGACGGGGTCGGGCAGGTCATCCTTTACCCCTCGGTCGTACCAGTGGGCATCATAACCTCGATGCTCGGGGGGCCCCTCTTCATCTATCTGCTGATCAGGAGGTACCGGGCATGACGTTCTTCGAGCTGAACGGCATCGGTTTCTCCTACGGCAGCAGACAGGTTCTGGACCGTGTATCGTTTTCCGTGGAGGGGGACGACGTCATCTCCATTCTGGGTCCCAACGGCGTTGGGAAGACCACGCTCATCAAGTGCATAAACAGGACACTCACGCCGGACGCAGGCTCAGTGTTCATGGAGGGATCGGACCTCCATCGGATGAGAAGAAAGGACATCGCGAAGAACATAGGGTACGTGGCCCAGAGGAGCGAGACGTCCAGGACAATGGTATTCGACTCCGTTCTGCTGGGAAGGAAACCACACTTCCAGTGGGACGTCACCGAGAAGGACATAAGGCTGGCAGGCAGGGTGCTCCACCTGCTGGGCCTCGACGGGCTGGCACTGAAGTATGTCGACGAGATAAGCGGTGGCGAATACCAGCTGGTGCAGATAGCCAGGGTCCTGATCCAGCAACCGAGACTGATCCTCCTGGACGAGCCCACAAGCAATCTTGACCTTTCCAACCAGCACATGATACTGCAGTTGGTCCGGAAGATCGTCAAGAAGAACCATATGGCCGCGATCATGGCCATCCACGATATCAACCTGGCCATCCGCCACTCGGACAAGTTCGTCCTGATGAAGGATGGGGTCGTTTACTCCGCAGGAGGTCCCGAGGTCATCACCCCCGAGACCATCAAGGCCGTATACAACATCGAGGCGTACGTGGAGAGGGTGAGAGGGGTACCGGTGATCATCCCGGTCTGAACGGAGACGAGAGCATGAACCCGAGAATAACGGATTCGAAGAAGAAGGAGTTCTTCAATGATAGGGCCAAGGTATGGGACGAGATCTCCGTTCACAGCCTCGAGAAGGTGGAGTACATCATCGAGCTGCTGGAGATCCAGGGCGATGACAGGATACTGGACGTTGACACCGGCACCGGAATCCTGATACCGTTCTACGAGAGATACCTTACCTTGTGGACGGAAGCGTTGTCGCGGTGGATCACTCGGAGAGGATGATCGAGGTAGCTCGCTCGAAGTATCCGGAAGAGAGGCATCCCCTGGTTTCGTACCTGGTCTCCGACGTCTACGATCTGAGATACAACGCGGAGTTTGACCTGGTGGTCTGTTACTCCTGTTTTCCCCATTTCGTCGACCAGCCCCTGGCCGTCAGGATACTATCCAGGGTGCTTAGAAAGGGAGGGCGCCTGGCGGTGGCTCATTCCGATTCGGCCAGGAAGATCAACGAGGTCCACATGAACGGTGGTGCGGAGATCGGGAAGGACCTCCTACCCAGCATAGAGCTTCTCAAACAGATGATGAAGGAGAGCGGACTTGGCGTTACCTTCGAAAGGGATGACGAAAGCTACTTCATCTGCCTTGCCAGAAAGACATAGCCTGCGTAGAGGCAGCTGTGTTTGATGGATTGGATCGTCTCGTGGATATCTGCGCATTGCCCGGATAATCCTTTTCTCGGATGATTACGGCTAGCTCATGATCGTGAAATGGTCCCACGGCCGATCCACTCGCCACCGGCATTCTTGCAGCCCAGATGGTCCTGAAGGCGGCTCTGGACTGAAGAACAGAGAGATGCCCGGATCTACGCTTATGCCGACAGGGACGCAGCGCGCATGGCTCCCCAAAGGACCCCTAGAGAAACTGTAAGCCTAGGCTGACGAGAAGTAGAATACCAGAGACAACCTTGCCTCCGGTTCCCTCCTCCGTCAAACACATTCACGTGACCGCCCCACGGTCAGGCGGTGTTGACGAGTGTGTACCTGTGGTCCCCCTGGCACAACCTGAGATGCCACTCCAGCCATCGGGAGAAGCTATTTCCCATATGCGCAGTCGGACGGCAAGCCAGATTCGCCAAGAACCCTCCACCGTGGCCGAGCGGGTTAGCCTTCGAAATCCCTTCCCGCGCCCGCGAACGTATCTCGTTCCTGTCGAGTTGTCCCTGTGGCCCGATACATCCTCCTCTTCACCATCAACGACCACAGGATGACCCCCGACTGAGAGAAAGAACAGCAACTTATTGGGTCTACGAACCACTACTTGCTTTCCTCGTTCAAGGACTCGTTCGACCAAGCAAAGAGAGGAGGCTGTCTGATTGATCGCTTACTGGCTGCGGCGGCGCTGGATAGAGTTCTGCATGGGGCACACGCACTACCTCTACTTCCTGTTCGGCTTCTCGAACTTCGTGTTGATCGCCTACAACTTCGGGCTCGACGCCATAGGGGCGGGGCGGCCCATCGGCCTGCCCGTGTTCGCGGTACTCGTCATCGCGGTCTACGCCCCGGCCGCCGTGTTGGTGGGGTCGGTAACCTATTTCTCTGGCGGGGGCCCGGGAGGAGTGATGCCTATGCGACGCATCTATCTCGTGGGGGCCTCATCTTTTTGCAGGCGGAGCGATATATCATAAATGCTATGGATTCCAGGAGGACAACCATGCTCACCCCAGTCTCTGGTCTGCGGGGAAGACGATGCCTCCTTCTGGCACTCGCCCTCGTCCTGCTCGCACCAGCGTGTCAGGGCGGCGACAGGATAAGGCTTCTCATCCTCGCGAAAGAGGACAGGATCCCCATGATTCTGATGTTCTACGGCGGCGATCCCTCCGTTGAGTGCACAATGATTCCCGCCCGCAGCGGTGTACTCAGCGACTCGGAGCTGAAGCAGCAGATCCGGCTGTACTTTCCTCGGACCTACCAAGGCCTGCTGGGGTACGATGTGCTGGCCATCCTTTCGCCCTCCTATGACATGGTCACTACTCAGCAGGACGCATGGATGCACGATGCGATAGCCCAGGGCCTTGGTGGCCTCTCGGAGAGCAGCCTCTTCAGCCAACTGCCCGGCATCGCCCAGGCATGGGCGAACGGTCTTGCTTCCCGGGCTTTTCCCAACGACGCGGTCGCCGTGATAGCGAGGGGGGCCGAGCCCAAGAATCCGTCCTACCGCATCAAGATCAACGAGGCCTACCCGGAGCCGGTACTGACCGTGTTCGTCCCGCTCGGCGTGGAGGACGTTTACGCGTATGGCGGGACAACGAGGCTGATGATACCGCTGGAGGGCTCGGGGGTTCTGGCCTGGCAGATCGGCAGCTTCCCGGGAAGGGAGGGCTATATCGCTGCCTGGGAGTACGGTCAGGGACGGACGATGGCGACGGGAGCAAAGATCCCGCAGGGGTGGCTTGCCTATCCAACGGGCGTTGCCGGGGAGAACAGGTATTCGCCGGCGATCCTCTCGAACATGATATACTGGATTGCCGGAACCGATCTGATTGACGACGTCGTGGCCTTCCAGAGAATGAGGTCGGAGCTGTCACTGTTCAGGACCAAGATCACGGTCCTGGCTTCCTTCCGGGACTTCGTGGAGAGGCTCGGGGCGACGACGGAGGGGATCGACGAGGAGATCGCGGCGGTGCAGGAGCTCTACTCGCTGACGGTTGCCTCCTACGCGGATCACAACTTCGTCGAAAGCGAGGCGGCCCTGCAGGCGGGGCTGGAACGCCTGTCCAGCGCCGAAGAGGTGGCAAAGAGGGTCAAGGACAGGGCGCTGCTCTGGGTCTACGCGGTCGAGTGGCTGGTGTTCTTCTCGGCCTCTTTCGTCTCTGGGTTCATCATATGGACCCTCATGGTTCGGCGAAGGCTCTACCAGTCGGTCAGGACGACGAGATTGGCGAGCATCGATTGAGATCACGCAGATCCCGATGGCCTCGGACGCTGGCAGCCGGGGGCAGGACACGGCGCCATAGAGCCTGGCCAGAGGCCAAAGGGCAGAGGCCAAAGGCCAGAGGCCAAAGAAAGGGAAGCTGAGCAGGACGACCAGGGCCTGCCTCGCCAATTCTGCTGCTACCAGACCGCGTATATCCCGAGAGACGTCTACATTACGGTGAAACCGGGATGGGAAAGAAGCAGGAGACCGGGAGGCCAGACCTTGCGGAGTTCAAGAAGAAGCTGGCGAGGTCTATGTCGGAGGTGAAGAACGTGATGACGGCAGACCGGATAGACAACACCGTTGACGACATGATGGAAATGATGAAACCGGCCCATAGAAGCAAACACAAACAACCCACAAGACCCTCTGCCACAAACAGCCCGCCCCAAGCCTGGTTTCCGACTCGCAAACGATGCCTACCCTCCATAGTTACAGCCCACAGCGAACCCTCTAGATCCGAACCGTCCAGGGCCAGCCAAAGGTCCACCGGCAACCCAACCATAGCCTCGAAAGCCCTAGCCACAGCTCCAAACGCCACGCCGACAGGGGATGAATAGTGTGAAGGCGAACAAGTTCTCCGAACTCCTTGTCTGCGACCATAAAGGCGACATACACGAAATCGAGAAGCACAACTGGGCCAACCACCCAATATGGAAAGCAACCACCCAAACCGCTACAATCAAGCTCCTCAGACACTTCGTCAGGAACGAGATCTCCAAGAAACCAGCCAAGGACACCAAGCCAAAACACATAGACCTGATGAGAAGGCTCGATCTCGTGGACTACTGCCCAGAGAGCGACACAGGGCACCTGAAGTGGTACCCCAACGGAACACTCATCCACGACCTCCTCTGCGAATACGCCTTCCACCGCATCGCCCTCCCATGGGGAGCCTTCAAGGTCAAAAACCCCCTACTCTACAGACAGGACGCAGAAGAAATAACCGCACTGATGGGAGAGTTCCACGAACGAGACTACAAGACCCGGAGCGGCAAAAGAAGACTGGTCCTTCGCTTCGCATCCGACCCGGGAGTCTTCCCCCTGCTAGCCAAGCTCTCCTTCTCACACAATCAGATGCCCCTGAAGATCTACGAAGAAGCAGGGTCCGCCACTTCCACATGACAGACATGCACGCCCTATGCGCGGATGAGAACAGCGCCAAGGCCGAGTTCGAAAGACTCTCCATACTCTTCAAAGACCTGATGAACCAGACCATAGGACGAGAAACATGGGTGATGGGCTGGGAAGGAACCGAGAGTTTCTTTGACACCCACCAAGACTGGATCGCATCGATCTGCAGAAAGATGCAGGTGCCAAGCTTCATCAAGTTGATGCCCCAGGCCACACACTACTACTCTATGAAGAACGAGTACCAGGCCATAAGTCCAGACGGAGCAAACCAGCAGATATCCACAGTCCAGTGGGACGAAAAGAACGGGGCAAGATTCCGCATACGATACACTGCCAAGGATGGGGAGAAGAGAGATGTGCCCATAATCCTGCACGCATCCCCCTTCGGGTCCATCGAGAGAACCCTTTGGGCCATGCTGGAGACCGCTTCAGCCAAGAGCAGCCCAACACTCCCCTTCTGGCTCAGCCCCACCCAGGTCAGGATGATCCCGATAAGCGATCTCTTCCTTGGCCGCTGTATAGACGCAGCGGCCCCGATCCTCCAAGCCGGTTTCCGGGTGGACCTTGACGACAGATCTGCCCCCTGGGGTACAAGATTCGGCAGTCAGAGAGGAGCTGGATTCCCTACACCATAGTGATAGGCAGAAAAGAAGCAGAAACCGACACAGTCTCGGTGCGAGACCGCGTCAAGCGAACAACGCGAAGGCTCAAACCGGCAACACTGCTCAGGCAGCTAAGAGTATCTCAGAACCAGATGCCCCGGAAACCCTCCTACCTTCCGTCAAGGATAAGTCAGAGGCCGATCTTCACAGGGCAAAGATAGCGACACCATCTGCTCCTCGGTCGAACCTTAGTTGGGGATAACGACTCATCGATCCTCTTCAGCTGTATCGGGTCGGGTCCTCCTTGTGAAGGAATCTTCACATCGCAGCTGAAGTGGTGCTCGCAAAAGCCTTTTCAGATGGATCTGCCACCTCCTGGGGGAGAAGATGGATCAGAGACTCTTCAACTACCTAAGGGCTCTATCCCACCCGAAGAGATACGCGATAGTGGAGGCTCTAAGCCAGGAAGACCTCACCTTCACCCAACTCATGGACAACACCGGGATCAATGACAGCTCCCTCCTCATCTTCCACATCAACAAGCTGAAGGGCATCGTGACACGGGGAAGCGGTATCTACTCGCTCACAACACAGGGTCAGCGACTCTACGACCTGATGCTCTCCTTCCAGGAGAAGGCGATCCCATCGAGGCCAGGACACGTAAGCCTCTTCGACAGGCTTGCCCGCCTTATCCCTGGCCTACCACAGATGGAAGAAGGAAGGTGGCAGGTTGGAGCGATGATATTCCTCTTCTTCCTTTGGTCAGGCTTCTACTCGTCTCTACTGTTTCTTCGAACTCCCACACTTGACCCCGACGTCCTTGACTCGCCCCTCGGCATGGCCGTCTTCTGGATCTTCTTCCTCTCCGCCACAGCCAACACTGTGACACTATTCATCTACTCCCAGAGAGAGGCGGACAAGAGATCCAAGATCTTTGTTAAGCGGCACCTGTACACAATCGCTGGCTTCGGATGGGGCCTGCCCTACCTCCTCCTTTCACGATACGCCAAGGCAACTGTTTTCCTCTTTGCCTTCAGCTTCTGCACATTGACAGCATGGGACTCATTCTGGCCCGTTCTGGCCTATCCTGTCCTCCTCCTTGCCCAGTTCTTGGATGTGGGAAGACTCAAAACAAGATACAGGGAAGGCTCCCCGGTCTCGTCACAGCGCGGTGTCTACCATGGCTGACACCACGCTTCTGCGAACGCCAGACATTCTGCGACTCCTCTCGGATCCTCGGGATCCTTTCACAGTCCCTCCATCCTGGCCACAACAATCCCAAAGCCCACACAACGATAGAGCACTACGAGAAGGGTGAGAGATGGGACACCTCCAGCAAGGTCGGAATCGTGAGAAGAATGGTCAAGGAGATGGATCAGGGCCAGTTGTCGAGTGCCACAGCCTCTCCAAGAGCTATGGCACCGTGAAGGCTTTGGACTCCGCCGACCTATGTGTCGAGAAGGGACAGATCTATGCTCTCCTGGGTCCTAACGGGGCTGGAAAGACAACACTGATCAGAGTACTGACCGGGCTCATGACACCGGACAGCGGCACGGCGACCGTTCTGGGAGCCAATCCCCAAACCGGCAGAAAGAGAATATCCGGCCGGATGGGTGTCGTGCTGGAAGACGCCAATCCCTATCCCCACATGACTGGGGGCCAGTACCTGTCCTACTTCGCAAGACTCTTCTTCCCGGACGAGCCGAAGATGAAAAAGCAACAAAGGGTGGACTACTGCCTCAGGATGACTGGACTGACAAAGGCAGGCGGGGTAGAGACGTGGAAGTACTCCCATGGCATGAAGAAGAGGCTCATCTTCGCCAGAGCCCTGATCAACGATCCCGAACTACTCATCTTGGACGAGCCTCTCACAGGGCTAGATCCGTTGGTCTCCAGCAGGCTCAAGAACACGCTCAGAGCGCTTAACCAAGAAGGTCGAACCATCCTTTTCTCAACCCACATACTCCCAGACGCAGAGAAACTCTGCACCTCGGTGGGCATCATACACCGAGGCAGAATGGTCGTCCAGGGACCCTTGAAAGATCTCAGGGACAGGTTCCCATCAAGGAGATTCCGCATCACGGCGACCAGCGTCGATCAGGATCTTGTCGATGCCTTCACGTCGATGGATTTCGTCCTCGACGTCACCGTGGAGAGCCCGGAAACCTTGCTTGTCCTGACAAAGGACCTGGACACCGAAGAAGCCAGGAGAACCATCCGAAGGAAGAGCCCGCCATCGGTTATCTCCGTATCCCTCATAGCCCCGAGCCTTGACGAGATCTTCCTCCAAGCCTTAGGCAGATCATGGGAAGCAGAATGACAGCAAGCATAGGTATAAGGATAGGGATGGGGATGGGAACGAGATCTGCAATCATCTTCCTTGAGGATCTTCGCAAGGAGTTCTTCAACTACCACCTGGTATGTTGTCTTCTCATCTTCCAACTCCTTCAGTGCTTCCTTCTGGATCCGGGGCCAGGCAGCCTTGCCATAACAGAGCGTCTCTTCCAAGAGTTCTTCTACCTGGTCTCTCTGGCCGCTTCCATGGTCTTCTCGGTGTATGGGTCCGTCGCACTCACGGAAGAGGAGAGGCAAGGCACGTTACAGACCTTGTTCCTTGCCCCGATCTCTGTGAGGGAGTATCTGTGGGCCAAGATCTCCTTCCCCATCCTGGCCTGGGCACTGACCTGGTGCCTCATCCTCCTCAACCTGGGATTGATGAGGGGAACACTGGGCCTTCTCCCGCTGGGCGATGTTCTGATTGCTAGCATCGCCCTCTTCCTGTGTGTCTTATCCATCGTCCTGCTCACTCTTCTCGTCTCAGTCCTTCTCCGGGACTCCAGAGTCGCCTTACTGCTTGTCTTTTCGCTGATCTTCATACACCTAGTCATCATACAGCCTCTCTACATGATCGGCATGGAGTCAAGCCATCCACTGGCTGTGGCTAGCTGGTTCTTCCCCTTCCTTCACGCAAGCAAGATCTGGATCTGGGTCTTCGAGAGGATAAGCTATGGCCAGATAGCTATCAACGCAGGCCTGGAAATGGTCTGGCTTGGGTCATTCTGCGTATTGGTGGTGTGTGCAATGATGATGATCCTCACAAGGCGGTATCGGAGAAGCATAGAGTAGATAGGCGGGGTGAGATCGGGTGAGACTGCACTGGGCACACCGGGCAGAATGGTTATTTTGGCTCGGAACCGGACTCTTGTTATCAATCATCTTGGCATTCTCGATGCAAGTCAGCCTCGGACAGAATGCGGAGGAAGAGGAAGAAGAGGAGGATGGGGATACCTGGCGTCCCAAGTACTATCCGCTGGATGTGAAGGATCCCCTTTGGCCCCCTGGATTCAGCACCAACATCGAGATTAAGGGTACGATGGGTGAGCCTTTCTCAAAAGAGCTTACCATAACAGCGTCCAGTTATCCACGCCACCAGTATGAGGATGTGCTGGTTAAGGTGGGGCTGCTCAAGTATGAGCGCTTCCCACCAAGGAAGCTTCCTAACCCCGAGGTCTTCGGACCCATCCCGCGAGGATGGGTACTGGAACCGGGAGAAGTCGGGATAGGAACAATGGATCCTGGGGAGAACCTCACACTCAATCTCTCGGCAAGGATTAACAGGGTTGGACGGTACTTCATCATTTTCACTGCCACAGGGCGGGTTGACGGAGGGGGAGTCGAGGAACTCCTCTGGGATAGGCTGGCGATAGTGCTAGAACCCAGATCAGGCGACCTAGGTAGAACAACCCTTCTCTGGGTTGTGACCTTTGTGCTGATAGGAGTATGCCTAAGCATATATATCATCAAGAGAAGGCGCACGCCGTAGCCTCTCGTTGCCACTTCTTTGCTGCCGTAGCACAACCCGGCGGGCGTAGTCGAATCTGCCGGGTTCGGGTCGATCAACTTTGAACCCCAAGAATCCTTCCTCCAGGCCCAAAGAATTCTCATAACTAGAACTAAGCGTGCTGCAACCGGAGATAGAGACCGGTCTTCTGGCATATGCAGGTAATCAAAAGGTCTATTAGCCCGCTCTTGGGATGTTGTTCCGTGTCCTCCACTGCGTCCGACCGAGTGAGAGTGTTTGAGAGGGTGAGGAATGTACGTTACTGGCTGAATCAGAGCGACCCAGATTCCATGTTCCGACTGAACAAGGGAAGCTGCCATGCCAAACATACATTTCTTGCTCGACGTTTCGAAGAGATGGGTCTAGATGTCAAGTGTCTGAGTGCAAGGTATGATTGGAGAAAACAGCCCATCCCCGAGCATATGCTGGGTCGTCTTGAGCCGTGGGGTTACTATGACTATCATCTGGCTCTTGTGATGCGCACTGGGGATCATTGGGTCGTGGTTGATGCGACCTGGGACCCCCCTCTCGGCCTCCTGGGGTTTCCAGTGAACCGCGCTTGGGATGGTTTCGGTAGTATGGGGCTGGCTGTTGTCCCCGAGCAAGTCTTTGTTCCCGATGTCGAACTCGCCCTTCCCAGTGTCGTGTCGAGGGAGGAGTTTCGCCGTTATCTGGATCCCTGGCTGGCTCGTGCAGAATCAAGGAGCCATGAGATAGAGATAGCCGCAAGATCGTTCTCGGCGGCTCTCAACAATTGGTTCGAAGCGGTACGCAGAAAAGCCCGGGAGGGAAAGCGCGGGGACGGTTGCGGATGACAGAGCGGGGACCGCGGATCGGTGTATGTATGCAGCTTTCCTCTCGTTATCGTTTCCAGCCTGGGTGTCTTCGCCAACTTGGCGGTTTGAAGGGAAAGAAGGGCTGGAGCATTCTCTCCCCACTTCCGGCCTAGAGCATTCTGCCAAGCCGCTGACCTCCGGATGTGAAGCCCTACCGGGGTTAGGCTTTGCCGCGAACGGTTCGCATCTCGAACAGATGGACTTCCTCTCGTGACCCTAGGATTCTGCTTCTTCGGCTTATGTATGTACCAGTCATTGGTCACCAGAAGTCCGTTGTCGGTGGCGAGCTTGGACAGATATGAAGTGAAATCCTCATCGGTAGGTCGTGAGGCGTTTGAGTAGATAAGGTAGATTCTCCCGTCTGGGACTAGATGAGAGGGGGCCTCCTTCATGAACCTTGCCAGGATCTCCTGGCCCGAATCGTACCGGGCCTTGTCGTAGACAGTCTTGGCTTCCCCGACGATCCAAGGAGGGTTGAAGATCACGACATCGAATCTCTCGCCGCGAACTGGTTCGAACAGGTCACCTGGATCCCTAATCTCGATGACTGTTTCCAGCCTAAGACGCTGAACGTTGAGGCGTGCGTTTTGTACGGCGCTCTCCAAGATATCCGTTCCGACCACTTGTCCTGCTCCCTTGTGCGCCGCCACGAAGGCGAGAACACCGGTTCCTGTTCCCAGGTCCAAAGAGTGAGAGCAGGATCACCAGAAAGGCCGCGATACCTACCCAGCTCACCAGATCGATCTTCAAAGCCCCTCACCCCGCGTTACGTCTGTGGCTGAGTCTCGGTGGCCTTCAGGATTTCCCTGGTTTCTGCACGCCTGAAGTATCTGACACGAAGGTAGTCGATGCTCACTACCACCAGGCTGGCTCCCACAACCGTCATTGCCCAGACCACTGCTTGGCTGGATCTGGAGGACATACCCATGCCCAATAGGTCGTCAACGAACCATCCAATCCAAACTGGACCAGGTATCTGGATCAACCCAAACATTGAGAGCAGATACTTTGTCCCCAAAAGCAGCAGAACTAGGCCTGCGGAAAGATTCACGACACCCAATATGAGAGGCAGCAGCTCACCTACACGGCTCAACGGAGCCCGCAAGGGAAGCGATGGCTTCATCCGCGTCCACCCCAGCCGTCAATGCTCGTCCCTTGGGGAAAAATCTTCTCCCCCAGACGGCCGGATTCCTGCCTCCTCCTGCGCCCTATGATGGCGATAGCCCCAGACATCCTTAAGAAGAAATAAGGCAAGGAGATGGACCGGACGTAGGACAGGGAGACTCGGCCTTGGGCTTCGCACAGTTGCAGGTGGCAGGATCCTGAGCGATCCAACATCTAGTATGGGAGGAAACATTTTCCTTGGTTGTCTTGGTGAAGGTCCGGGGAGTGGATGAAGCAATCGCAACTGGCCGCGCTGTGGCTTTCCTGGAAGCCTGCAAGAACGGAATGTTCCAGCCCCCCAGCTACATGACGAGTGTGGGCGATGGTATCTTGAACCCCATCCCAATCTTCCCGGAGCCGGGTTGGCTTGTCACAATCCTCGTGTTCTACTTCATCATTCTCGGTTTCCTCTTTGTGGGAGGGCTGACCGGACTTCTCGGGCGCCGTAACCTCACTGCGGTTTCAAGGGAGAGCCAGGTGATACTGGCGGTGGGTCTGCTTCTGGTTCTCCTGATCGCCTATGCCGGGAGAGGGACCATCTTGACTCTTTTCGCCGTGCTATCTGTTGCCTACGCGAGCTTCGTTCTAGCCAATCATATAAGGGTTGGCAGGAGAGGATGGAGCAGAAGGGGAGTCCTCCTGTATGCGGCTGGCGGATTCATCGTCTCCTTCATGATGGCCCTAGGATCGGTGATAATGGCTATGGTAGTTGATCCATGGGGATGGAGTTCTATCTCGCCTGGTGAGTTGCCTGGGGTGGCTGCCTTCGGCGCAGCGGGGCTGGGAATGCTTGTGGCCGGGCTCGTCTATCTCAGACTGGGCGGAGCCTCTCTAGTGCTGCGGCCCAGCCAGGATCGGAGGAGGACGAGCAAACCAGAGCCTGTCCTACCAGTCTGACGAGACACGAGAGCCTCATGTTCTTATGCTGGTCTAACGCCACAAAGCTCATGACTCGTGCAATCGGGTGGGCGGGATTCCGGAAGGCTGACGATACGCTCAGTCTGGCTGGCCGCTGGCTAAGTTGGCGCGGTTGCGAAACACTTATATAACCCGGGTAACACATGACCCACCATGCCTACTCTTGGATCTGGCAAACCGGTATCCCTCATAGACCGTGAAATGCTAGAATCCGTCGACGGCAAGGTCGACCTAGGAGATTGTGACCGACTCTACATAGATAGCGATGTGGACCTCGAACTGGCCCAACGCAAGGTGGCTCAGATCAAGAACGTGGCCAAGATCTTCGTGCCCTGGCCCATCTACAAACTCGCCCTGAAACGCGCGAAGAACACAGGAGAGGTCATAGGGTACGAGGGCGAAGTACCCTTGGAGCAGGAGCCTGCCGAGAAGAAAGACACCACCATCAAGAACCTGGATTCATCCCTCTTCCAGAGAGTCAAAGCCCTGGCCACACTGAAAGGACTGACCATCGGCGAGGCCGTAAACCAGGCAATGGAACTTTGGCTCAAAGAGTCGGATCAGAACTACACATCCAACAAGAGAATGGAACTGCTCAAGAAACTTGAGGAACTGTCTGACAAGAAGAACGATGAAGGCATGGACGAGGAAATCTTTGAACTCATGAAGAAGGGCTACGCCAAGGAAATAGAGATGCTCGATAGACTGGACCGAACAGATCGAACAAAGCCCTAGATCGAAGAACCCAAAGGGCAAAGAGCAGAGGAAAGAGAGGGAGCGGGGGAGGTCTCGGAGGCTTCCGGGGGAGCTGGTTGGCCGTGGGCAATCCTATGATTGAGACCAGAGGGTTAACCAAGACTTTTTTGGTTCTCTTCAACTTTGTGTGGGTGGATCCGCTCGATCATTGAGGTACTTGGACCAGGCTATCCGTGTAGGGCTTGATTCTGCCCCGTTTC
>CAYVLA010000083.1:13518-13987 GCA_964452145.1 Hadarchaeota archaeon (SeqCode) | reverse complement strand
ATGTGGGGCCGTATGTAGATGCGGGCGTGGAACAGCCGTTCATCGCCTACTTGGATGGCAAGCCCGTTGGTTGCGTCAGTCCGCGGATCGACCGGGAATCGGGTTTGGGTGTCTTGGATGGTGGTGTTCACGTTCTTCAAGAATATCGAAGGCGACGCATCGGGACTGCGCTTCTCCTGTCAGCCCTGGAGTGGCTCAAGGACAATGGCATGAAGGGTGCGTGGGTGACGCCGCACAACCCAGAAGGGGAAGAGGCCACGAGAAGGGCCGAGGCTTTCTATCTTGCGACCGGAGGGGAACGCGAGGCAACTACGAGGCCGAGTCGGCACTGACGTAGATTTTCTCTTCGGAACGATGCTTGCCTAGGTGTTCCCCGGCTGGGGAAGGAGGTGAGAGTACATGGGTATCGATGGGGAGAACCCCAAGATGACGGACCTACCCCTAACTCTAGCCGGGGGGATAACGGCGG
>CAYVLA010000083.1:0-13508 GCA_964452145.1 Hadarchaeota archaeon (SeqCode) | reverse complement strand
CTCCTTGGGGCAAACAAAAGCCGAATAGGCCGCCTAGTGGCGTCTAGGGCCCGAATTGGGACTCAATCAGCCGACAGATTAAAATGCAGCTACTAACCCCTATTTAGAACAAACTGCAGACCCTCCTGAGCTGAGGAAAGTCTCTGCAGCCCCGGGAAATGATAGCATGGTTACAAGGGTTAGCGATAGCAAGGTACAGGAAAAGGATGGTCATCAAGAAACGGCAAGGGCCAAGAGAAGGAGCCGTCGTCCCCTCAGAGAACCCCGCTTCCAAAACCCAGTCCCAGAGAAGGGCGGAGACAAGACAAGCCTCCAGACGGAGAAGATTCGCCAGAGGGAGACGGACATCTATCTACGCATGTGTCCATTGGATGAGCGTGGAAAGGGTTCGCGGCGTCCTGTTCGATTTCGGGCGGGCACTGGCAAGCCATCCCCGTGAAGAGATCATCAAGGCCATTCTGCAGGGCTGCGGTCCAAACGTAAACGAGACAGATCTTCGGAGAGGCCTTTTCGAGGCGGACAGATTGTGGTCCCAGAATTGCTCCGGCACCAAAGAACAATGGGGAGAGGACGTTGCCTTGGTGCTCAACGAAGTCATCGTGAAGGAGATCGGAGCCTTGGAACATGCACAAGAGACGGCGCACCGCATCTACGAGAGCTGGGAAGGCTACTCGGAGAGATACGGCTATGTCCTGTATCCAGATACAGCTCTGTGCCTCAAAGACCTGAAAGAGATGGGGCAGAGGCTCGGCGTCGTGTCAAACTGTCCATCCTCAGCCTTCCTTGAAAACCATCTCAGGCGTGGGAGACCTTGTGTGCTAGAGCTTGGGATGGCTATCATTGGTTTTGGGTGCCCGATTCTCAACCCTCTGCTTGTTCTGAGGCGTAGATGAGATCTTCTCCCTCTCTGCCGGTTCTTCGCATTCCTGCCTTCTCGTAGGTTCGGATGGCAGCTAGATTGTCCTGCCTCACCCTGAGCACAACACGGGCTTCTGTGCGGCGTGCATGGCTCAGGACTTGCCTGACGAGGGTTGTTCCTATTCCTTTACTCCTCTCCTCGGGCACAACATCAACTCCTTCCAGGCTCCAGTTCTTGCCATCGACCGGGTAGTAGCCGACGAACCCAATGACATCACCCGTTGTCTTGTCGAGCGCCACCCAGAACAGCTCGGGCTGTTCGCTCAGCTGCTTCTCCAAGTCCCTCAGCGCCCTCCTAGGCGTCCAATCAGGTAGTTCTGGATTGCGTCTGCCAAGATCGCTCTCTGTCACATTCCAGCTTCTTTTCTGAGCTTCAAGTACCCCATCCAGAAGGCTCATACGGAACGGAACGACCACAAACCCACCAACCATCAGGGAATCACTCTGCACATAGGTGGCCATCCCCCGGTTATGCATCTTTCCATTCCTGCGGGCAGCGAGAGTCCCCAACCTGGAAGCAACATATCGTAGACATGTTGATGTCTGGTTTGTTTGACTCAACAGATTGAGCCTTGTCGAGAAGGTAGTCCTTTATCAGGCTTGAACGGTACCATGATATTGGGTGATCTTGTGCCGGGTCGGCGGACCGCACACGATCTGGCGGCTATCGTTGCCCTGAGCGGTGGGTTGCTCGTCTTGGCGTATCTCTGGACAAGCCAGCCCGACGTAGGAGTGGTTGTCTCTTCGAACATCACGACCTTTGACCAAGAGTATTGGATTGCCAAGCATATCGCGGGAGAAGGACCGGTCGATCGCCGAAGGAAGGGATTCACGGTCGATGTGGACATCCTCCTGAAGAATAGGAAGAGTGAAGCCACCGGCATAACCGTAGACTATGGAATTGTGAACAGGTCCTCGGGAGAGAAGATCTCAGGCGGTGAGAAGTGGCTGAGACTAGAGGCAAAGGAGACTAGGAATGTGGACATTATATTCGATTTGGACACCTTGTTGATCCCCTATGCGTCATCCGATCCTGAGGACTACTCCTGCCGAATCGGGGTTTCTGGCATGACACCGTCAGGAGATGGATGGCGAAGGGAATTCTTTCCACCTCTTCCTGGAGTTGGCAAGTATCGGACGTAGAAGCATGAACGCCTTTCGACCGGCTTCCGAATGGGTCACCTCCCCATCCATAGTGATGGTTGATGTCCATGACTGCAGTAGTCATGTCCACGTCAGTTGCCGGCCCATCCCTGTCAAGCCGTAGGTAGGTGTGCTTCATTCCAACGTGTGGCAGCTAGTGCCACCCAAAGCTTGGAAGTGACAGAAGCAAAGAGTACCATGTTGGCGACCAGCAGCAAGAAGGAGCTTGTCACGCCCACAGCCGGGACTTGAGGCGAAATCTTAGCCTTGTTCCTGGCAGCCGCAACAACGGTGGAGGAGAGAGCCGACCAGAGGACCGCGGCCATCCAGATCAGAATCAGCACCATCATGACTATCCTGACCCACTGACTCTTCCTACCCTTGACCAGTGCCCCGCCAAAGGAAACCGTCGCAACGACAAGGGCAATCCAACGGGAAGCCAAGATCCCTGACCTTACTTCGAGTTCCCAGGAACCTAGGTCATACGCAATGTCCCACATGTCGAGCCACTCCAGGCCGGTCAGGCAGAGAAAGAGAACCCCCAAGCCAACAAGAGCTAGGCGATCCCTAGCCAAGGACGAACACCGTTTACGCCAAGGATGGCCACAACACGCCAACAGAGCGAGGACAACCGCTGCAACGAGCGACAGCAAGTTGTAGCGGAGAACCAATTCTTCCCCCGATCTGGATAGTGATTCCCTGTAGACCAGATGGAAGAGCGGGATCGCGCAGAATCCGGCTGCGAAGAAGATGTAAGAGAGCCGTTGAAGTAGACTTGAGTAGGTCCTCCGGATTGGACCGTATCCTCGTCCAAGCACAAGAGCAATGGCGGCCGAGAAGAGAAAGGCCCCGAGAAACCAGAAGACCCTCATCAGAGCCAGGGTGAAGTTCCACTCATCCCACAGAGCTGTGACACTCATCCTGAACGTATAATACAGGGTTTGGTATAAAGATCTGACCCCAGACACCTCAGCAACATGCACCATCTGCCCAATTTCCAACACTGGGAAGGCAAGCAGTTCATGGCGAGGGTGTGGAGGGCAGCATAGATGGAGCCTGGGACAAAGATGCAGAGGCAGTGATATCCACGCTGACCACCTTGCTTGTCCTAGGATGGACTGAGGATATGCGAGACTACTGACTCCTGGGTCTTCCTGTCAGTCGCTTCTCCATGTCTATGGCGAGTTCTAGACATCTTCTGAGGAAGTCCTCCACATAGCTTTCTCCCTTGGCCCTGAGTCTGCTCTGGTCGAGTTTGTACTCCCAGATCTCGCTAACCAGAGATCTGTGGATGGGGAAGGTGTCCAGAAATACCTGGAAACAATCCGGCCTTGCCCAAACGCCTTTGCCGGTGACGAAGTTGGCTGCTCTGGGGACTTCCCTCGCATTCCAGACAATTGCCGGCATGTGATCGGTTTCCATGATGAGTCTGACCGAGGAAGCAATGCTGCAATCCGTCCTACCTTCAAGGACATCTCTGGCATGCCTGGCTGCTTCCCTCACGAACTCCATGGCAAGCTCACCGGCGTGTTTCTCCATCTCACCTACGCTGAGGACCTCTTTGGGAGATGGTCCGTACATGGCCTCTCCAAACAGGGCGAGCTCCAGTATGTGGAACTTCGGCTTCAAATCATTGAGTCGAAAAACGAAGCAGTCAAATTCCCGGGCTCCTCTTTCCAGTGCCCTGGTTCTCGTCCTTTCAGTGAGGTCCTTGAGTTCCTCCATGTCATCCGTTCTTCTCCTTTTCTCCTCGCCGATCTTGAGGATCATCTCAAGATCCAGATCGCTTACGTTTTCGATGAAGTCTCCGCGTGCCAAGGATCCCGAAAGCCATATTGCATAGACCCTCGATCCCAGACATTCAGCTGCGTGCGTGCTAAACTCTCTTGCCAATGATCTGAGATCATCGATGCTCAATGCAGCACCTCCAACTGCCGGGTCACGGAAGCGGGGGAGCCGACTCCCTTACCACTTCCTGTCAGGTATGTCGTCAAGCGCCTGCCATTGGCATAGCGGCTTAACGGAGAGTGTGAGGGACGCAGCTCAGCCCATTTGACCAAGCCGGGAAAGGATGGATCACTTGATAACTCTTGGCACCGTGGTTAACCTTTGATGTTCCCGATCGGTCTCAGTTCGACAGCCTTTGTTGCCAGACCTCCACATTTCATCACCCTAACCGTCCTTGCCACATCCTTGTAGGCTCCAGGCGCCTCTTCAGCAATCCCGGACATGCTATGCCCCTTGACCAGGATGCCTTTCTTGGAGAGCTCGGACACAAGCCTCTCGCCCCAGAACCTTCTCTTGGCCTTGATCCGGCTCATGCTCCTGCCGGCTCCGTGAACGGCCGAGCCCCAGGACAGCTCCATGGCTCGAAGCGTTGGCCTCAGTACGAAGCTCGAGGTCCCCATGGAGCCCCCGACCAGAACGGGCTGGCCAAACTCCCTGTACTCCGGGGGAAGCTCGGCCCGCCCCGGCCCAAAGGCCCTGGTTGCACCTTTCCGGCGAACCACAAGCATCTGCCTCTGGTCCTCCACACAGTGCTCTTCCAGCTTTCCCGTGTTGTGCCCCACATCCCATACCTGGTGCATGCCAAGATCCTCCGGGCTTTCCTGGAAGACCTCGGCGAAACACTCTCTGACGCGATGGGCTATGATCTGCCTGTTGGCGTAGGCAACATTCATGGCGCAGTTCAGCGCTCCGAAATAGGCTTGTCCCTCTTCCGAGCGGAAGGGGGCACACACCAACTCCCGGTCGGGTATCTGGATGCCGTACCTCTTGACGGCCCCGTCCAGAACCTTCAGGTAGTCCGCCCCCACCTGATGTCCCAGGGCACGGGAACCGCAATGGATCGAGGCAACGACCCTACCCTTTTCCAGGCCGAGGACCTCGGCGAACTCCTCGTCAAATACCCGGTCGACGACCTGAACCTCGAGGTAGTGGTTCCCAGAACCCAGGGTTCCGAACTGCCCCATGCCCCTCTTCTTGGCCGTCTCGCCTACCTTACTCGGGTCTGCCCCTTGCAGACAGCCTCCATCCTCGGTTCTTCCCAGGTCCTTCTCCCAGCCGTAGCCGTTCTCGACAGCCCAATGGGCACCCCTCACCAGAACCTCCTCTTCCTGCTGCTGGGTGAGCTGAAGCGATCTGGCACCCAGCCCGGCGGGCACTCGTTTGAAGAGGGTGTCTACTAAGTCCCCGAGGCGGGGGCGCACCTCTGACTCCTCAAGCGATGTTGCAAGCGTCCTCACACCGCAGTTTGAGTCAAACCCCACCCCTCCCATGGTTATGACCCCGCTCTCAGCCTGGAAGGCCGCCACTCCCCCTATCGGGAAGCCGTAGCCAGGGTGGGCGTCAGCCATGGCGATGGCGGGGCCTGCTATGCCTTGTAGACAGGCCACATTGGTCAGCTGCTCGATTGTGCTCCAGCCCTTGGACTCCTTCTCGACGATCTCCCGTAGGAGATCCTCGTCCATGAAGAGCCTGGCCTTGTTTCTCATGCCCTGCTTGTAGCCGGGACCTATCTCCCAGATACAGTCTGCAACCTTCTTCAGTTCCGGTATGTTGTCCATCTTTCTTCCTCCATTGCTATGGCACGAATCCTAGATGTCAACGATGCACTGGGCCACCCAGACGCTGCCGGGATCGCAGCCGTCTACGATCCTTCCCACCAGAAGCTGCGAGTAGGTGGCTGCCTTGGGTTCAACTCGAACCCTGTGTCTCTCTGGGCAAAGCTTCTCGCCAACTGCAATTGCATCTAAGCTCAAGCGATCGCCGGCCGTACGGACCTCTAGATCTTCCACATCGCAGAAGAGCAGCCCTTCCAGATCCATCAGGGCTATCAGTTCGTTGAGAAGATCCACCAGCAACGACGCCCGATCGGTGGAAACAAGGTGGATGCGGACTCTTTGTCTGGGACGTACTGTGTCGATGTCGGCGGCGAGGACGAACAACGCCCGAGCTGCGTTGGCAAGGGCTTCTTCGAGACTTGTCCCCCGGCCCCTCACACCAGCATCAGCTGGGTGTTCAAACACCTTGTACTCGCGTTTCGGCTGCTTGGGCTTTTCTTTGGCTTTACGTGCCATAGTTTCGCTGGGGTTGGCTCATGCCGCGGCCCCATGGACGATATGACACGTGTGCCGCGACTACGTGGTACCCAATTCGACATCCAGCTATAAAAAGGATGTGGCCTTTGGCCTTCGGCGTCCAACGTTTGGCTTTGGCCGCTTCACGTCCTGGGGTGCTCCTTGCTGGACCAGTCCGGCTCTGCAGGACTGCTATGATTGCTCGACGACTCATATCCCCGTCATTGAAGAGATGGAGGAATTTGACCTGAGTCTTAGGACATGCAGAGCGTGGGTGACGGGTCCCTTACTCTATGAGGGGCATGTACGAGTCCAGTATCCGGTCGTGCGCCACGCGCTTCCTTGATATGAGGGATCCCAGCGCCTCTGATACCTCGTTTCTAGCGGGCGTTTGCCTCTTGTCGTAGATTCTCAGTTCTTCCCTGATCTCATCCACGGTGCTCAGGCCCCTGTCAACAAGCGCCCTGAACACCCTTGCCTGGATCTCCGATCCCTCAGCTTGCATGCTCTCGATCAGGCTGTCGACTCGCTTCCCTAGGTGCGGCAGGATTTCCTGCACCGGAATGGCATCCACCCACATGGTCCGAAAGAAGCTCTCAAAAACGCTGGACACGGCCCGGCTTTGCAGGTAGATCGCAGACGACCTGTCCAAGCCCGTGTCCGGATCGCTCACGCCGATGAGCACGCTCGAGCCGTCAGACACCGCGAACTTCGCCGGGACGGACTCTGCTACGCGGAGCTCGGGGACGCCCAGATCCCGCATCCCAAGGTACGTGCCCACAGCCCCCCGAGGCACCAGGCCCCTCACGGCCACGCCCTCCGCCACCCTCTCGTACAGCTCTTTTCCCGTCTCTCCCCAGAGATAGGGGTAGGAGAGCATCTTGCTCCAGGGCGGAGGGTTGACTGTGAAGAGAAATTCTTTCCTCGAAGCCGCCAACATGTCCACTGCTGCTGCCTGCACGTTTGCCCACCCTTCGATGGCCCACATGGGCTCCGAGCGCCTCGTCAGAGGGCTGACCATCCCCGGCAGACGTGCAGCTATCTTCGCAAAGGCATCCTCCAACGCCTCCCTTCTTCTCGCTCCCTCCTCGCGCGACCCGGATACCGCTCGTTCGATCTCCTCCTCTATCTGGCCCATCCTTCCTGCCATCAGCCTCTTCAGACCCGTCACAGGATCAACTGCCTCGAACCTCCGCGGACGCGTTGGAACAGACGCCACCAGCCCCAGCCTCTCCAAGCCGGCAGCGACATCGTAGCATCTAGCGTAGGGCACTCCACTTACTCTGGAAAGCTCTCGCACAGTCGTCGACCCGCCCTTGTACAGCGCAACGTAGAGTCGTGACTGGTAGGAGTTCAGCCCAAAAAGGCCGAGAAGACTCAGAATCTCTGCTTCAGTCTCCGAACCCACACGGACGCCCCAGCGAAGAGCTTGGCCAAGAGAGCTTGTTACCACCGATAACTGCTTTCTGGTAATAACATATCGGAAAGGAATAAAGTGTGTTGTCCCCTTGGCACTTGGCACCACGAGGTGGGATGAGATGCGGATACGACTGCGAGCGGACCCGGTCAGGTGCCTGGAGAAGAACGTGCCCAGCCTGGCCCAGAAGAAGAGTCCCTGGGATCTCTTCGCATCCGCCAGGATCTATCGCTTCCTGGGTTTGAAGGAAGAGCTTGACGCCCTGGCCGGGAGGATGGAGCATGCGGATTCCGTTTCCGGTGCAGCCTTCCTGATATCAGGGTTGAAGACCTGCGGCCGGCCAGGTTCCAGTCAGACGATCCGGAGGGCTGCCAAGAGGCTTGTGACGGAACAGCACCCCGATGGTGGGTGGGGAAGCGAGAACAGAAGCGTGACCTTCGAGACGGCCTGGTGTCTGTCCGGCCTCTTCCAGGCCGGTTCAATGCCTGTCAAGGTCAAGGAGCGTGCCGTGGGGTTCATGCAGAAGGCCCAGAACGAGGACGGCGGGTGGACTAACTACGATGTCGGCGGGAAGGGACGCAGCTGCCACGGCATAACGCCTTCCTGTCTGTGGGACGGGTGCGGTCTGTGCGACCTGCCCGACCTGAAGGGGTCCGGAATGATTCAGCGGGCGGTTGGGTTCATCCTCGGGTTGCAGAAGGATGACGGCGGCTGGGCGGACGATACCTTGGTGACCCGCCTCTCGACCGTGGCCCTCGCAAAGGCGGGGCTCACCCTTGACAGCGAGGCATTAGTCGCAGCTGTCCAATGGCTGGGCGAACACCAGAACCCGGATGGGTCCTGGGCGAAGGATGCCTGGGACACCATGGCGGTCCTTGAGGCCCTGCAAGACCTCGGGGTGGAGTGGACAGTTGAACGCTAGGTAGAGGGACCGATATAGATGACTCTGTCGACCACCGACGACCTGACATATGCAATGATCTTCTCCTCATCCTCCTGGTGGACAATCTCCGGGAAGCCAGCCTTCCTGATGAAATCCATGAAGTAGTACGGCAGGATCCTTTCGCTTAGCATCTCGGCATCCTGGTAGGTGACCTGGATTCCACGCATCTGGAGGAACTCCTTGAAGGCAAGGGGCTTGAGTAGAAACTCGTAGACCCTGCCGGCCAGACTTTCCTTCGTCTTCCTTGACAGTATCAAGGCAGCTGAGGCGGAGAGGAAGAACCTCAGGTCAGGGTTGAGGTCGTAGTAGGTCTTGACCTTGCCCTCCCAGTTGTCGACTCTGTGGATCTCGTCGAGAAACACGTACAACCTGCCCGAAGCCTGAAGGCTTTCCCTCAGGACCGCTGATGCGTATGTCTGCATGACATCTGTCAGATCAAATCTCTCCTCGTCGAAGGAGAAGTAAAGGATTCTCCTCGGCTCCACCCCTTGGTCCAGCAGATGCTGGATGGTCTGGTACAGCAGCGTGGTCTTGCCGACCCTGCGAAGGCCGGTTACCAAGACGATCTGCCGGTCGGGAAGGAACTTCAGGATCCGATCGGACAGATGGCGTTTGTATTCCTGAAGTCTCCTGGGGTCGAGCCTTCCGGTTTCCCACCACTCATTGAACCTGAAGAGCTGGGCGACTTCCATAGAGTGCATTACGGTGCACTAATACTCAACGTCTTAGTGCAGTTTCGTGCACGAATGGCCAAGGGGGCAACCACCGGAAGATCTTTAACGCCGGTCTGCGGCTGGATTCGGAGGCTCATCTATGGATGTAGACGAGGCACGAAGGAAGCTAAGGGGGCCATTTGTGCCAATGATAACTCCGTTCAAGCCGGATCTGGAGTTGGACCTCGAGGGATTCAGGAGGACCGTCCGCTTTCTTCTCGACAGCGGCATCCGGACAGGCAGAGGCGTTCTGATGGGCGCAGTGGCTGCAGGCGAGTTCCCAACCATGACCCTGGAGGAACGGAAGGCCGTAGCCGAAGCCCTGGCCGGGGAGGCGGGGGGAAAAGCCCCGTTGGCCATCTCGGCCCAGCACACCGATCCCAGGCAGGTGATCGAGCTCTGCCGATGGGCGGAGGATCTGGGCATAGACGTCGTTCAGCTGGCCCCGACGTACTACGACATGGGCCAGACGGATGAAGACGTGCTGCGCTTCTACAACCTCGTGGCCAAGTCCACGGACGTTGGTTTCATGATCTACAACACCCACGGCAAGGGGTACAACCACCAGGTCCGCATCATGCCCAGGCTGCTGGAGATCAAGAACGTGGTCTGCATGAAGTGGAACGCTCCCACCGAGTGGCAGTTCCGCCAGATGTTGCGGCTCTACGGCGACAGGCTTGCGTTCATGGACAACATGAACCTCCATGTCTGGAGCCACATGCACGGGGCCGTGGGCTTCCTTTCCCATGTGGGCAACTTCTGGCCCGAGCACGAGCTTCTGGTCTGGAAGCTGTTGGAGGAGAGGCGATACGCGGAGGCCAATGCCGAATTGCTGAAGATCAACTATCCCTTCTATGACCTCCTTTACGAGGTTGCCCGATCAACCGGCATCGTTGATGCAAACGTGACCAAGGCAGCCGTGGAGATGGCTGGACTCCCAGCCGGGCCCGTGAGGCCTCCGGCCCGAGACCTCACGGCTGACGAGAAGACGAAGCTGCGGTCGCTTCTCGAGACGGCGGGCGTACCGTCGGCGAGAAAGCTCTAGTCGCGGGCCCATTGTTCTGAGGATAGCTAACTCCGATTTCGCACAAACCCTCGATCCTAGGAAATGATTGCGGTCCGCATCAGGTAGGTCGTCATGTATCTCTCGTATCCCAGCTCCTTGTGGATCTTGATCAAGTCTTCGTCCTCGGCATTGGGGCGGTCGACGATGATGGTCTGGGCATGGTGGCTATTGCATTGATTGGCGAACTCCTCCATCATCTCCCGCAGCACGGAGGCCCGGGTCAGACATGCCTGGCGGCAGTTCAGGCCAAGCACGTTGATTGAGAGTATTCTTGGCCAAGGCCATCACCTTCTGTGTCCCAGCCTCGCTGCTGGTGGCAAAACGGACGTGTATCGAGCCAAGTTTGACACCCTCCTCCTCGAAGCCCAGGACGTAGCCCGAGAACACCTGTGCAGGCATCTCGATCCTCGGCAGCGATTCTACCCATGCCCATAGCCTGCTGTGCCTGTGCTTGTCTTCCGGCGCGGCGGTTGGCTCCGGTTTGACGGAGGGTCTTCTCGGTCCTCCCAGAAGGATGCCATATTCGCCGTGTTGGGCCTCAGGTTGGGTCAGCCACCTCGCATCGATATTGCTCATTCTTCTTCCACCCTTCTTTTCGCCATTGGCTTGGGTTCTTGGAGAAATTGGCTTTCCCGCTGCAGCGTGTTGATCAGGGTCGCGACTGTATGTCCCAGGTCCGTAAGCTGGTACTTGTCGTTCGTCTTCTCCAGCAATCCGACATCTGTGAGCATGGACAGGTGGTAGTAGAATGGTCCGGTGTCGCGGTTGGGGTCTAGGCCGCATGCCCTCATGACATCCGAGAAGATCATCGAGGTTGCCTCCAGGGACTGGATGGTCATCTTTCTGATGGGATTCGACACGATCTTCAACATCTTGAGGGCCAAGTCCCTTGGCACGAATCTCTCCTCGCCTTGGATTGAGGTCTGTATCTGAGATTCTTTTTGCTCAGGAATTATACAAGAAACAGACTGTTGGGCGGGAGTTCTTGCCTTCCGGTCGTGGTCGGGGTGATCACGTGCCGAGTCGGTCATCGGAGAGCTTGGAAAGCTTGGTGGCCCTCACCTCGTGGTAAAGCCTTCTCCGAACCATGAGCGACCAGACTGCAAAGCCCGAGATCAGGCTCACACCGGTCACGCTCAGCCATTCCACAACATAGACCCACAGGAGCGCTTCGTTCTTGACCTTGATCGATAGTTTCTCTATCTCCACAAGTTTTCCCAAGGTGGCCTGCGAAGCTGCCAGAGCAACGACGAAGTCAGCGTCCAGGTAATGGATCTTCGCCTGCTCCTTCATCGAGTCTAGAACCGCGATCTCTGCGTCGATGCGAGCGGGGTTTCCGCCGAAGCTCTCCACGAAGTACACCAGTGAGAGGATCATGCTCTTCCCTATGGACACCCTTCGTACGTTCGACCTGTATTCGTGGACGACGACGTAGTCGGTTGGCAGCTGCCTTTGAGCGACGTAGAGCATGAGGTTCATGGCGAAGTCGGGGTAGTATTCCCATCTTGAAAAGTCGGTGCTCTCGGTCCAGTCGTGCAGCATGGCAAACGTCCTTCCCTTGCCCGCTGTCCACGTTGAGTAGCAGGGAGGGTTGTTGAAGCCCGGTAGGTTCCAGCGGGCGAGGACCTGTGAGCCCTGTTTCTCGTGGACGATCTGACCATTGAACGCCCAGGTGTACCTAGGCGCGGGCTCAAAGGGAAGGCTGGACATGAACTCGTTCCCGTAATCCTCGATCAAAATCCTTGCCCCCGCCGGATTGACGTAGGGCTGTATCCAGTTGTGATGGACCGCGGAGTCGGGCACCGCGACCGGCAGGACCTCCTCAACCATAGATCCCTGCCAGCTAGCGTCTGGCCTGCTGGATGATGCCCCGTAGCTGTCAAGACCGGCGACCATGACCAGGCCCTGGCCCTCTTCCTGAACGCCATCTCTGAACCACATGAGATGGACGGGCTGGAATGCGCGTCGGTATGCATCGCTCAGCAGTATCACGTCGTACTTGGCGACGCATCTCTCATACGTCCGGGGCATGTAGATCCGCATGTACTTGTATATGTCAGCGAGCGGAACCTGACTCCCCCCGTGATGGTACGCCTGGATAGGGTCGACCTCGATAAAGGCATCCTCCCGCATGTCAAGATACGGGGTCACGCCGGGATAGGGATCCCCAACATACAGGACGGAGACCTTCCTCGGATCGATGCCCTCCGCTCCCAGGGTCGCAGGGAGCATCGCGACCAGAACCATTAGAGTGCATCTGCGTAAATTCAACCTAGCCGACCAGTGATTATTGCTCGTCATATGATTTAACTCTATGGGCCATCACATCCCGAATCCGTTTTGCGGTTTGGGAGGTCTTGATGAGATCCAAGGATTTGACGGTTCCCCACACAGGGTCAAGACTGAGCGATCAGCTCAGATCCAAGCCTCGCCGGTTACCCGGTCCGAGTCTCACTTGATGGCAGATTGGACCGAATTGGACCATCATCTCGAGGATGGAGGGACGCCGCGGTCAGGAGTCCTAGAACGGTGCCGGGAGTATGCGGTACCGGAGTATAACAAAGAGCATCAGCAGGAGGACGGAGCAGAGCGTGATGAATCCCTGGGAGATCCTGTTCTTTGTCGATAGTTCACTGGACCAGATGCCCTTGTGTGTGAGCATCAGGCCGAGAAAGAACCCGTACTGAATCCACAGGAGGAGAAGGTAGTAGAAGCCCAGGGTGGGGGTGGTTGCCGCCGGATAGGGCCAGACCACAAGCTGCATCGCGAGCACCACAACCCCATAGATGGTCGAAGACACAACCGTTGCCACCGGCATTCTGCGTCTAAGCAGGGGGAAGAAGGGCCCCGAAATCAGAGCGAGTACAATGAGCCTGATGCCAGGCTCGAAGAGCCAGTAGTTGAGAACCCTAACCAGGGGATACACGGTGGCGGCGAGCATGCCGATTGTGGCTAGCGCTGCAAGAACGCTTGCCAGAGCAGACAATCTCGACTCCTGCCACCTCGGCACCTCGTCTCTCTCGGCTTGTCGAGGACAATTACTGAGATTATCGTGACGCCAAGCATCTGTAGAACGATCGGCCAGAACCCCGAGAAACCCTCCAGGGATTGCGACAATGATGAAGGAGGCAAGGAAGGCTGTCCTCAATCCGCCGATCACAGGCAACCTCGGATCCCGATCAGGTCATCTCCCTCACGTATCATGGAACCGAGAAGCACCTGCACCACC
>CAYVLA010000082.1:10726-14040 GCA_964452145.1 Hadarchaeota archaeon (SeqCode) | reverse complement strand
AATACATGTCCATGGGCAAGGCCGTGGTGGCCACGGACGTGGAGAAGGTCAAGGAGGTCATCACCCACTTCAGGACTGGGCTGTTGGTCAGACCGGGTAATCCCGAGGAACTCGCACAAGCCATCAGCTGGATGGTTCAGAACCCGAGCGCTGGGATACGGATGGGGAAACGAGCCAGGAGAACGGTCGTGAGGCACTACTCCTGGGGCAAGCTGTCCGAGATCGTCCTCGACATCCTCGCACGCAGCGTCCGCGATGAAGTGCCGGCGAGGTCATCTTGATGAGGATTGGGTTCCTCCTCTGGCAGTACGGCACCTTTCCTGCGGATTTCCCCAAGGGAGCGGTTGGGGGTGCGGAGAGCGCCACCTGGCAGCTGGCCGAGCGACTTTCCCTTCGACACAATGTGGAGATCATATGCCGAGGGGCGGAGAGCAAACAACAACTGTTGGGGAACATCGCCATGGTGAGGGTCGGCACGCGGATGCCGACGAAGTGGCTGGATGCAGACGAGTACTACAGGAAAGCAATGACACTGGCATCCGGACAGGAGATAACGGTGGCTATCACCTGCATAGAACCCGCTCTCTACTCAGATCGGATCGCGCTTCACATGGAGAACGAACTGGCACCTCACCTGCCTTTCCCACGAGCCAAGGCAAGGATCTACCTACGCCACCTCAATAGGATAAGGGTGGCTTCCGGGGTAAGCAACTACGTATCAAGGGCTTTCGCACATCGATTCAACTACCGCGGACCGATCACCACCATCCTCAATGGTGCGGACTGCAGCCTTTTCGATCCGCGACACCGTGACAGGGAGTACATGCAGAATCGGTTCTCCGTCAGGGATTCTGACATCGCCGTCATATATGCAGGGGCGATCCATCGTAGAAAGGGTCTGCACATTCTCCTCGATGCCCTAAACGAGATCGATGAGCCGGACCTGCATCTCCTTGTGCTGGGAGGACTCATATACTCGAAGAGACGGACCGGCGACGCTGCCTACCTGGAGACGCAGGTTGCCAGGATTCGCTCAATGCCAAACGCCAACTTCGTCGGTCCGGTCACCAAGCCCGAAATGGCCAAGATACTCGCCTCGTCCGACATCTTCGTGTGTCCGTCGGTGTGGCAAGACCCTTCGCCTCTTGTATGTGCCGAGGCTCAGGCATCAGGCCTTCCAGTCGTCGGTTTCAACAGAGGAGGAATACCGGAGCTTGTGGAGAACGGGGAGACAGGCCTGATATCGGAGGTCGCGACAGAGCGCCTGCGCGAGAACATCCAGCATCTGTGCGACGATGACGGAGAGAGAATGAGAATGGCAAGGAAAGCCAGGACTCGGGCGGAGGAATTTCTCGAGTGGGGAATACTCGCCAAGAAGATGGAGGGACTCCTAGTGAAAGCTGCTTCCGCTAACTGAGAGCTGTCAGGGAACCTCGAACTCCCTTTCGTATTTGACAAGTTCCTGCCCTTTTCTCCACCAGATTGTGAGCGTGTGGGTCCCCTGATCAAGTCGAGCAACGCTGGCCACCAGGTAGGGACTCCAGAAGGCGTCTCCTTCAACTCGCTCAAGGGATGTTTGCACTCCGTCGATCCATAGGGAGAGCACTTCCACAGAGCTGTGGATTCTTACAAGGATACCTTCGGGAGGAAGCTCCTGCGTGTCGCCCGGGCCGCGAAAGTTCGCATCCGTGGGATTCCCTCTGCTGATTATGTGTGGGAAGAACTCGGGAAACGTCTGCTCCTCAAACCACCAAGCCCAGTCTCCCATCCTGCCGCTCACGTACTCCACGGCTGCATCAGACCCAAAGAGCACTACTTCCGGATTCTCGCGCCCGGATATTCGGACCCGGACTATCCGGCCTAGTTCAACCGCTTCCCTGAGTCCCTCCCAAGTTCCGTTTGGAGCGATGAAGAGCGTCCTCTCTCTATCGTACCTGATCCGGGTCCGCCAGAGGTCGTAGTGCGCATCCGCAGAATAGACCATGGGAAAGACCCGCCAGTACCTCTCCGACCAAGGCACGCGCATGGGATCCGCGAAGGATATGGCATCGTAGCCCCCAGAGGACATGGAATCATCGATAACGGCTAGGCAGAACTCGGGAGAATAAGAGGTCTGCAGAGTTGCCAGACCCCCTCTGTCCTTGAACATCATCAAGGAGTTCCTGAAGTGTTCCCACTCGCTTTCCCGAGGAAGTATCACAAGCGATCTCCCTGCGATATTGGCCACATGGCTGAAGGTGCCGATGGGATCGAGCAATACGGAAACCCCGTACTGCTCCTCGGATGCTACGATGTCCACCTTGAGCCCATGTGCCTCAGCGTACTCACGGCACTGTCGGACGAAGGTGTTGTTGCCGGTCTTCAGTCCGAGAACATCAAGTCCAATCCGGCTGGCGTACTCCACTATGTAGCCTGGGCTTTCCGCCCGGCCAAAAGTAATCCCTGCACCTTCGAGAACAGCACTATAGACGCCGAGGTTTTCCGGGATCTTCTCTCTTGCCACGCCACCGATCACAACGGGAGCATGAAGCGCGCTTATCGGCTGACCGAGTCCTATCAGGCATGCCAACGCGAAATGGCTGGACTCGGCATCGGATGGCATCCCGATACGGTACCCAAATCCTCCATCTGGGTTCTGGAGAGCGATCAGCCATCTTGAAAGAGAGTCGGAATCCCCCAGGGACACCTCTGCTGAGTTGAGCATGTGCAAGGCTTGATACGTGTAACGGATATCCGACGATTTCCCAGGTGCCCAGCCGAAAGCTCCATCGGCGTTCCTGCAACCAAGCACGAAATCTGTGAGCCTTTCGTCCCAGTATCTCACGCCGAGTGATTCGAGAATGCCTAGTGCGTAGAACGTGAAGCTCAAATGGGATGTGTCGGATTGCACGTTTCCCCAACCCCCGTCTGCGTTGCGACGGTCTAGAATCCACTGGATCAGCTCTTCTGAGCCGGGAACGCTCAGATTCAGCAAGGCAAGAGCATGAACGCTGCAGTAGATATCCGACATCCTCGGCGGACCGAAGTATCCGCTCACCTCATCCTCCGGTGCCCAAGGTCTCGCAGCCGCCTCTAGGATCGATATCTGAGAGGAGTCAGCAGCAGGTGCCTGACCCGCAAACTGGAGTGACTTGAGCCTATGCAGGATGGCTTCTGGCTCGGTACCAGCCCCCGGCACTTGGACCGGTGATTCAAAGCGCAAACCGAGAAGCTCTGCAGCTCCGAGGGCGTGGAATGTCCACCACAGACCCTGAACGTTATCGTAGCCTGAAGGCCCGAACGAGCCGTCATATCTTCTCAGGGAAGCAACGAAC
>CAYVLA010000082.1:0-10716 GCA_964452145.1 Hadarchaeota archaeon (SeqCode) | reverse complement strand
AACGAACTCCGTCGCGGGGAAGGGCTCCAGCTTCACGTGAAATCCGTATACGCCCTCACCCGGAAGCCGAACAACTCGCCCAATCGAATCTGTCAACTGGAAGTGGTACTTGACTGGCCCGAGCCCTATGATCGGCATCTTGCCGACCCACATGGTAGATCTGATCCTCGACATGTTCACCACCCTGTTGACGTCGTAGTATTGCATCGCGAGAGTGACCCGGGACAGGTAACCCGCATCTCCTCCCTCGATGAAGACATAGACATCCATCTCGTCCCTAACGGTCCTGTTGCTGATGGGATGGTGGACGGGATTCCAGTCAAGTCGAATATCGGCAACAGCTGATGGGACCACCAAGTCGAGTTCCTTGACCACCGACCAGATGCCATTGTGCACCTGGACTATCAGGGAGTAGTTGCCTGCGGGAGGAACGGCCATGCTGGCTCTGTGAAGACTGATGACCCCAAGGCGTTCAACGATGGGTACTCGCAGAGTCATATTCCCCAGTATCACATGGGCAGAACAGCCAATCCGGGACTTGGCCTTGATGCTCACGAGAAGACGGGACTCGTTCTCTTCCCCAAACCCAGGGATGATGGCTGAGTCCGTCTCAAGGAGCACTATGCGGGCCCTCAGAACTAGGAAGATCAGGGAAACGGAGAGAACAATAAGAATCGATATGATCGCGAGCCTTCTCACAGGAAATCCGGAATCCATTATATCAGATGCCTCTTCGACAAGTGACCAGATAAATGTGGCAACTCCCCATGATCGCCAACTAGGTACGGGATCGACTGGGAGGGACAAACCGCTTGGATCGGTGTCGAAAGGAGCGATATCAAAGGCCACACGACATCCTCGGCTAGAAAGGCATATGGCTGAGCGACGGAGACCATTAGATTGAGCATCCGCAGGAGGACGGAGAAAGGCATTGCCAGCATGCTCATCTCTACCTTGGGGAACAGGGTCGTCCATGCGATCCAGACGATCATACTGATGCGCCTGATGGGTCCCGACCAATTCGGTATCATCGGTTTTGCCGTCGTCTTCAAGGAAATGGTTCTCCTCTTCTCGGACTGGGGGATATCGGACGCGATCATACAGAAGAAGGGCGACCAAGACCTGATAGCCTCAGGCCTAGTTCTTGATATTGGTCGAAGTCTCTGCTTCTTCGCGATTCTGTTTGCAGCTGCTCCCTTTGCCTCCACCTTCTTCTCAACCCCTGAGGTGTCAATGGTCATCAGAATCAGCGCCCTGATGATACTGCTGAACCCTGTGCAGTTCGTTCCACGATTGAAAATGACGATGGACCTGAGGTTTACTGCCCTTGCCGTCATCTCGCTGATCGGCACCATCGTGAATGCTGGCGTCGCCATAGCCTCGGCTGTGGCCGGCTATGGCTACTTGTCGATAGTGTACGGCAATGTGGCGGGCACTCTTGCGAGTCTTGGGTGTTCCTGGATAGCCCAGCCTGGGTTCGTGCAACCTTGGAAGGCCACAGAGCGAGGAGTGAGGGGAATATTGCGCTTCGGTTACCACCTCACACTTTCGGGGCTTGTTGCATGGATCTACCTGAATGTTGACGACCTCATCGTGGGAAAGCTTCTGGGCAAGGTAATGCTCGGACTATACGGCAAGGCATACTGGATCGCAACTCTTCCGAGCGACACTCTGGGCAGAATACTCTACGGCATAACGTTCCCAGTCTACTGCAAGGTGAGGGAGGACTCGAGCAAGCTCAAGAAAGCCTTTCTTGAGGCTTATACCCTAAACGTGTTTTTCTCCCTGCCGGCGATCATCGGGATTATGCTCATGTCCGACAGAATAGTATCTATAGTCTTTGGCCCGGAATGGATCGGGATGACTAGAATCCTGGAGGTCACGTGCGTCGTGGGTCTTCTCAGAGCGATCTATGGTCAGGCAAACTCGATCTTCAAGGCCGTGGGCAGACCGGATTACTATTGGAAGGCTGCAATTGTTCAGGCTGGCATCGTAGTGACTCTGGGTCTCTGGGCAACTTGCGTTTGGGGGGTCTTTGGTATGTTGGCAGCGCTTATACTAGCGATGTCCTGGGGATTCATTGTCTACGGTTATCTCGCCTTCAGAAAGGTGCTTGCGATACCGGTCTATCCATATCTGGCCACCCTCAGACCCATTCTTGCCGGCACCCTCGCGATGGCCCTGGTGACGACAACTGTGGAGAGATTCGCAACTGGCATCGTGTCTTTGGTATCCGTCATAGGTCTATCAGCTGCAGCCTATTTCGCAACTGTCTACGCTACAGGCGGACGTGGGATTCTCGAACACGTGGCTAGCATGGCCGGCAGGATGATCCGGAGAGGACCCTAGTGGCGGCTCTGAAATCGGCTCGGGCGGGAGGGTGAATTGCACGAAGATATTCCACTTCCTGCAGTTCTACACGCCGGCGATCGGCGGGGGAGTCAAGTTCGTCAGAGAAACGGGAATGCGACTGGTCGGCAAAGGCCACTCGGTGACTGTCGGAACCTCCACGGCGCTTGAGAACGCGGGACTCATAGATTCTAGAAGATGGGCTCTCAATCGGTACACGGGCGAGCGGGTCACCAAAGAAGATGGCATCTCCGTTCACAGGTACGATCCCAAATTCATGCCTGCCTTAGGCCACATCCCTCTTGTGAGGTATGGTCCGGTGATCCCAAGATCGCTCTGGGACAAGGCCATATACGAGTCCGACGTATTGCACACAAGCGCATTCCCGTACGCTCATAACGTCTTGGCCTGCCTTGCCTCGAGAATCGCTAGGAAACCCTTGTGCGTCACGCCGTACTACAAGCCGGGTCTGCCGATCTCAGTAGAACTGAGAAAGGTGCTATCCTATGCCAATCGGATCTTGGTGCCTGTGCCATGGGAGGCACGAGAAATCCACCGCAGGTACGGCATCGCCGCCTCGCGGATTGATATCGTTCCTTCTGGAGTCGACCAACGGGTCTTTCGACCCGCTCGCGCCGAGACCCCGGAACGATACCTCCTCTACGTCGGGAGGCTCACCGAAGTAAAGGGAGTCCGACACCTGATCCAGGCGTTTCTGGAACACCTGTTGCCCCAGGAGCGGGACCTCAGGCTGATGATTGTAGGGCCGGTGTCGGAATGGGCCCGCAACAATCTCCCGCGTCACCGCACCGTAATCATGAAGGGAGCCATCAGGGATGAGCCGACTTTGGCGCTTCTGTACCAGAACTGCCAAGCGGTTTGTTACCCTTCACGCGATGACTGCTTCCCCCATGTGTTCTTGGAGGCTTGGTCCTGCCAAAAGCCTGTGGTGGGATGTAGGATCGGGGGCGTTGCCGATGTGATTGAGGATGGCGTTGATGGATTGTTCGCCGCCTACGGAGACCCGCATGACCTCTCAGACAAGCTCTCCGAGCTGCTGCAGAATCCGGGATGGGCCAGACGGATGGGCACGCGCGGAAGGAGAAAAGTCCTCGCCAGATACACCTGGGAGGAAGTAACGCGGTCACTCGAAGTCAGCTACGAGAAAGCTTTGAGAGCGTGAGCATGGCCCCGGGTTCACACCACGGTGATGGTGACGGCTTCTGTTACCCGCGTTCCGCCTTGCCCTCGGTAGTCAACATGGATGGTGTGTGTCCCGGGCAATAGGTCAGGTCTTTCAACATAGTAGTAGCTGTGCACGTACTTCGCCTCGATGCCCAGTTCTCTACCGATCTGCTCCGCACTAACGAACGTCAGATTCTGCCGGATTCCATCAATACGGCACTCGTACACCTCCGTATTGAGTGGATCACCAGGAGTTGTTCCGTCCTGAGCAAGGATCCTGACCACGGCACCGCTGCCCTTCCAGACCTCCCAGGAAAGCCCTCTTCCCCCCCATTCCCACGAGTTGTTCTTGGTCACTGGCACAACGATGACAGGAGGAGTCTTAGTGATCGACCACCTGTCACTGTGAACTCGCAGATACTCTACAGCCCATCGGTCGCCCCAGATCTGACCTTGCGAATTGACGTAGGCCGTCCGTTGGTTGTCCACCGCATCCTTCAGGCCGGCCCAGTCCCCGCTTCGGGCAATGAACAGGGTCTTCCCGCTCTCAGCCAGACTCGCTCCCCTGAAGGCCCAGCCGTGGTTGTCGCATTCGGTGACGGGCGCCAAGTGACCCATGTATTTTTCGACCCAGGGGTTGTCCTCCGGTACACTTGACCCGTAGATGCCCTGACACCATAGCGCGTTGTATCCCCCGATGTCCACTGCCCCATCCAACACATCCTGGGTCAGATGGTAGGTCTTCCAGTCCAGAGAATTCCACCACAACAGACCGTATTGCAGGAAGCCCGAGTTACTGGAAGCGAACTGTTCGAAGGAAGTGCCCATAGTAGTGCCTGAGCTGTAGGGGAACGCTGCCCCCTGTCTGCCGACCGGGTATGCTTCTTCACCGCTATGATCGACCCAGTGGTGCCCATTGAATTGGAGCTTGAACCCATAATTCTCCGAACTCACCACGCTCATTGTCCGCAACCCGTACAGCTGGGCGAAGGAGTTAAACTTCTCTGCCATTTCGGATCCGCCGAACTTGGGCGCCACGATATCCAAACCCATCTTGTGGGCATAGATTGCGGCCTCGGACGGGCTGTCGCGACCGTAGTTTCCATTGAAGAACTCAAACGTGGCTGAGAAGATCTTGTAGCTGGAATCCCCGTACCAACTCGGCTCGGAAGGTACGTCCCCAAAGTAGTATGGGACCGAAGACCCCAGAACATTCAAAATGTCAAGCGCATAGAAGGTGGACTCCAACCTCGAATACCAGCCGGGCCGATCGCCGAAACCTCCGTCCGAGTTCATGAGGGACTCCACAAATGCGATGACCTTATCACGGTTCGGTACGGCAACGCCAAGTTTACTGAGGGTCTGCACCGCGCACCATGTCGGGTAGACATCGCTCGGCCTACCCGAAGAATACCCCCACCCGCCGTCCCCATTCTGGCAGGACGAGACATAGCCCGTCACCTTGGACCGCTGGGGAATGTCGGCTCCAAGGCAACTAAGAATGATCACCGCCCGATGCGTCCTCCATATGCACGGTTTTTGGGGTACGTACCCTTGCAGCACAGCAAGGTTCTGACCTATGGGATCAGCTTCCCAGCCCCCCGTGACCGGATCCTGAGAGGCAACAACTCGGCTCACGATGGCACTCCGGTCAACCGGGATCTGGCCGAGGATTGTGAGCGCATGGACGCGTCTGTACTCCCACTCTATGCCGTTGTTGTAGTCTCTGTCAGGCACGTTCCGGTTCTGGGCGTTCTGGAGCACAGTAGCTATCCCGGGTGGTTGTTGGGCTCTGAGAAGATCTAGAGCCGAGACGATCAGGTCTATCTTCCGGACATCATCCCCTGAAGAGGGGCAGTCCGTTCGCAGAATCTGATCGAGTTCCGAAGGGAAGGAGGCGCCAACGATCGTTCCAGCCATGACCGCGAAAGAGTTCCAGTAGTAGGATGACTTCAGTTTCTGGGGTATTCCGAAGGGACCGTATCCTCCGTAAGGCTTCAACTGGTTCTCGACATAGTCCTTCGGTGCGGGGAAGCCTCCGTCGGGGGGAGGATGGTTGGAAGCGTCGACGTATGTAACCAGAGCAGTCACATCGTCAGTCTTAGACCGTGATGCGGTGTTCGGCACCTGAAGCGCGCAGGTCATCTTTCGGCCGTTGACCACTATCATGCCGCTTGAGATCCCGGCAGGCAGGTACAACTTGAGGAACTGCGACACGCCACCATCCATCACCAACGAGACTTCGTTGGTGGTCGGATTGTATCCCAAGAACCTGGGGGGCTGGACCTTTCCCAGGATGTCCTCCGGATAACCGTCCTCATTCTGAGGCAAGGCCAGTACCTCCACAGGAACCCCGACTTTGAGGATTCTCACATCCTGGGCCGAAATAGTCAGGCTGATCTGGTTGTTCGATCTGGTGAGGTATTGCCACGGGGCGCCGGGTGCCGTAGGGTCAATTGCCACTAAGTTGTCGCAACCATACCAGTCGAAGAGTTCAGGTCCAATCGTGATCCTGAGGGTCTTGGCCGAGGTCTCGAAGTTGCTGATGGCCATCAACCACATGCTGCCCGTCTCCTTGCTGAGGGAATAGTAGACATCAGATGTCTGAGGGAGGAACCAGGTTGGTTTGGTGCCGAGCACTCGCCGTCCAAAGGGACGACTGCCACCGGTCGGTAGCTCTGCATACTCCAAGTTGGATAGGTACGTCACGTAATTCCACTTGGAAGCGATCTTCTGGGCGAAGGCCTTCTCCGTCTGGTCGAAGGAGTAGGGAGAATCCGGCTCGGCCGGGCCGTCCCATCCCCCGTGGACCCACACCGTAACGTAGTGGGGGTTCAGGAGATAGGCATAGAGGACCTGCTCGGCAAAGCCAAGGTTCCAATCCGTCGACGTGCCGTGACGGTCCATGGTCCGGTGTAGGTAGTAATCCGTTGCAAGGTCGCTGGCGCAGGCCGAGACCCCGGCCGAGAGTAGTGGCTGGTGCAGGCTGGAATCGAAATGATCGGTGAAATACCATGTGGCCTGACCGTTTGCATCGCAGTGCTGGAAGTGGTTCACGCTCCCCGATAGCCTCGCCTCGGGAGGAATGATGCGGGACGACCACCTGTAGCCCAGATGAGGCTGTCCGCCATACCAAGTGTCCGCTCTGAAAAGCCTCAGAAGCCCCAGCATGTCGTTGACCATGTGAGCTTCGAACTCGTTTGCGTCCATGACTCCGTCTCGATTGTCGTCCCACTCGGAAGCCAGGGGAACCATGTTCTTGACTTCGTTGTAGCTTGCATACTCCTGGTCGAGAACCAGGGCGCGCCATGTCGGGTCCGTGGCCACCAGTCGGCCCAGCTTCTGGGCTACTCGATCCCACTGCTCGCCGGAATGCGGAGCCGGCACGGGGGGCGCATCATCTCTCCACGTCCTGTGGTAGAAGAACCACGACATGGCATAGAAGGCACCCGCCGGATCCCTTTGCTCCACAGCCCTCCTCCACTGCTCGTACCAAGCCATCATCTGCATCGTGCCCCCGAACTCGGGCTCCCATAGTCCCACGCGGTCCTGGAAGGGGTAGAAGTACCTAGGCGGATTGGTCGAGGACTGCCCCCAGGTGTTGATCGGGATGACGAAGGAGCCAGCTACCTCCTCCAACTTGGATAGAAGGACTTCAGGCGACCAGCCCTGCTCACCCCAGGACTGAAGCAGACCGAAGCCATAGTGATCGTTCCACACGTCAGGAAGGGCAACGAAGGACTTTGGAGCGGATGCCTGGCCCTCCGAAGTCGTGACCCAGTACGTGACCTCTTCGGACGGGGCCACCCGGATCCTGGCTTCCCACATATTCGGCCACTTGGGCGAACTGACCGGGGCCATGGAGACGCTCTCCGTGGCGAAAACGTGGGCTAGGCCTCTGTAACGCCGCTCGAAGTGAAGCATCACGCCGCTTGTGGACGCGACCCTGGCATAGATGCTCGCCCAGCCATCCGATGGAAAGCTGGGATATATGTCGTAGAGGTCATCGAAGTAGTCATTCTCCCAGACCGAGAGATCGCCCACATAGACGCCGGATATGCCCTGCTCCTTCACAACGGCTGCCTTCGTCGCCGTCGACCTGCGGCCCGCGATATCGATGGCCTCGACGGTTAGTGCAACCTGCTGACCGGGGTTGGCCTGGACTTGGAACTCGCACTGGTAGTTGCCGTTTCCTGTCCACGCGATCTGTCTGTATATGGCCGCACCGCTGTCCACCCGCACCGAAAACGTCAGCGACGAAAGGGCGTAGTCCTCGGATATTGTTGCCGCGGCGACAATCGAGTTCGTCGGGCCATATAGGTCGCTGGCCCCCGATGACACGAGAAAGAGGTTTTCCACGCTGGGGGCGGTCTGGTCGGAGCGGTAGTTCGGAGCCAGAACAACGTTCAGGCTGCCTGAGAATGTGGATCCACCCTGCATGCCAGGTGGGCAGGAAAGGAAGGCATAGATGCTGAGCGACCTCTCAGGGCCGGCGGGCAGTGTCAGATAGGGCAAAGGTGTGGTGCCGACAACGAATGAGGCTTGGCCCGTCTCGGGTTTCTCGCCGAGCGTGGAATCATCGTCAACGATGATGCTGGAGGCGGGGATGCTCGATCCAGAAGCGCCCGTCAAGCCGCCTGAAGAGAGGTAGAGCCGCGCCTGATCGTTGCACGCCAGGGATAGGACCAGAGGGCTGGGTGACCCCGGTCCAGTCTGACCGGCCGGGACGGAAAAGGACAGATCGGGCGGACTGCGGATCAGGAAGTCGAAACCAACCTCCGCCGATATGCTTGCCTGGATTGATCGAGGCGCCGTCTGGCATCCAACGGTCCACATCCCGGCGGTGGACAGACGCGGAAGCCTGAACGTGAATCTCCATTCATGGATCGTCTGGCTCTCACTCGAGAAAGTGCATCTCTGCGCGACCAGGGCTCCCTGGCCCTGTGGCTCAAGGAAACCTGCTGAACTCGACCAGGACAGCGAGAGGCTGCGGGGCAGGCTCGCCGGCTGCAAGGGACCCTGCAGCGCAATTGCCACCGAGCCGATCTCGGAGGAGAGGACGTTCTCCAGATGGACGATGATCGAGTATTCACTGCCGGGAGCCATCTTCTGGACGGCTTTTCCCTCCGAGTCCAGGAGGGTCAGCCTGCCCCAGGCACTCTGGGCCCGCCCTTCTCGCAAAGCTGGTACCATCATCCCGGAAAGTATGAGGAGGACGATGCCGATGCCACATGCTAGTCGTCTCACTGACAGATCGGGGGCCCCTCCTTCGCTCAAACCACGGACCTTGCTGAAAAATATTATCCGTCACGGCTGCGATCAACGTTCGGCCGCCCAGCTTCATTGCGATAAATTCGACTCCAGAGACGCAGTATGCAGTAATTGGAACACAGGATGCGATCTGTTCCAGCATCGCATCATTCCTCCAGATCCCACCCCAAATTCTGATGGAGAATTGCGATTTCCGGGAGACGGGTCCTGCGGAAGCCCCTTTCCCAGAATGCTCGCGGTCAAGGCGATCTATAGCAATATGGCGAGCAGGAACGCCAGGACAGTAACCAGCAGGATCGCTCCGGCGATGATCGCCACCCTGATCCGCTTCTTGAGCTTGAGAATAGTAGCCTGCTCGGAGTTAGCGAAAGCCCCGAAGGGGACTCCCCTCATCTTCTCGGTGCTGAAGAGCATGTAGTCCCTCTTCTTCTCGAAGTACGACACCGTCCTTCCAGTATCAGCCCGGACAAGCCTGACATGGTCCACATCCTCCTCCAGGACCAGACCGTCGTCCGTTGAGATTCTGAGGGGGAAACGAACGTCCGCGTTGGTGATGATCTGGCCCCGCGGCAAGAGGTCGGCTAGGAGCTCGAAGACGAAGACGTTCCAGAACGGAACTGAGACCATATCCCTCCACTTCCTCTTGGCGGGCTCGCTAGGGAACAGGCCCGGGGTCCAGATGTCGGTGGCTCCGATGAAACTGGGGAAGCCGCCGTGGGGCATCTGGGCATCCACCAGCCTCTCGATGCTTTCATCGATATCGTAGTTGAAGCCGTGCTCCCGAAGCCGTCTGATCTGAAGAAGGCCGAGCCCGGATGTCGCCACCATGGTCGGGTGGACAAACCGCAGCACCCTTCGGCCGGCCCTCACGTATCTGTGACAGAACAGCTTGGTGTGCGGATCGATCATGCCCGCCAGATGGTCCCCGGCCAGTCCTGCGCTCTCCAGAAAGCGGGTCTCGTGGGTGTGCTCGTAAATGTCCAGCAGGCCTCGGCAATTCAGGGCGGTATAGAGATAGTAGTACAGATGCGCGCTCTCTCCGTCGTTGTATCCCCAGCCCCCCTTCAGCGGCCCTGATTTGTCCTGCATGCGGATCATATGGTCCGCGGCGGGAATGGCGTACTCCGATACCAGTGATTCATCCCCGGAGAACTCGGCCATGGCGCATAGAGCTGACAATGCTATTGCGGTCTGGTTGTACGTGTGGACCCTCCTTCCTGGGTATTCGGGAGGGCAGAAGTAGAACGTGGACGCCGTGGGGTCCCAGTGCTCCGCAAGGATCCTCTCGTACAAGTTGTCCCGGGCGACCTGTATCATCCTCTGCCAACCGCTCCCTAGATCGGATCTGAGGGCATGGGCGGTCTTGACCAGGCCAAGGGTTGGCCATGCGTTATTGATCAGGGTCAGGGGAGTGGTGGAGTCATGGTAGAGGTGCATCCTCTCGCAATAGGCCCCGACCAGGTATCGCGACTCCAGTTCGGCGGCCTCCAGCCATCCCCTTTCCCCGGTTTTTTCGTACAGCTTGAGATGACCGAGTATCCGCACACCCTGGGTCCAGCAGGCCGGAGCAGTGACCACTGCGTAGTCCCTGTGATGGTGGATTATGTATCCGTGGACGCCGCCGGAGGCGTCCGTCCACGTGCGAAGGTACGCATCAAGAGAGGCTATCGCCTCGGAGGCCGAGCGCATCGAATCGGAGACAGCCGTTGGGCTCTTTGTTGAAAAAGACAATGGCTTGCAGCCCTTCGAACGTGTTGATTAAACAAACCTGCGAAAGCTTTTCTTGATAAATCAACGAACTTGCAGCGAATGGGGCTCAGGATTGCGAGGGTGGTTCCAGGCTTCCTGCCCATTAAGGATGCCTACGGATACTACGTGACCTTCGCCATGCTATCGAAGGCCCAACAGGAC